>JAIXTG010000100.1 GCA_027484285.1 Oxalobacteraceae bacterium
TACTGCTGTGTGGCGTCGCTGGCAAGCTCCGACTGCAACAGTGAACGGTAGTCCTCGATATTCGACGCTTGCGCTTCGGCCTCATCGATCACGCCCTCCCCCTGGACGAGGTCTTCCTCGGCCTGCTCAAGCGCAGGCGACGGGGAGCGGGCATCGGGCCTTGAGTTCATTCAGCGACTGGGCAGGAAACTGGTGGGATCGACGGGCTTGCCGAGTTGCCGGATCTCGAAATGCAGTCTCACGGAATCGGCATCGGTGTTACCCATTTCAGCGATGCGCTGTCCTCGGGTGACGGTTTGACCCTCCTTCACCAGGATGGTTTGGTTGTGGGCATAGGCCGAAACCAGACCTTCATTGTGGTCGACGATCACCAGATTCCCATAGCCCCGCATGTTTTTCGCATAGAGCACCGTGCCGTCACCAACGGCAACGATCGGCTGGCCGGGCTGGCCGGCAATGTCGATGCCCTTGCGCGCAACGTCGTAGCTGCGGATCAGTTTGCCCTCGGTTGGCCAGATGAAGCGGCCAGTGGCCGGGGCTTCTGTCGGCTTCCTGACCGGCTCTAGCGCACGCGTGGCATCCTGCCGCTGGAAATCGGCGAGTGCCTGCTCGGAATATGCGACCTTGTTGCCCAGCGGGCCGCTTTTACGCCCGCCCGCCGTTCGATTTGCCTGCACCTGCGGCGACTGGGGCTGGGGCTGTGCCGAGGGCTCCAGCGGCCTGACTTCCATCCCCGTCTCCATCGGTACGCTGGCCATGCGGGCACCCTCGGGGGGGATGACGCGCAGTTGCTGCCCGATCTTGATGTCATTCGGGTTTGCGAGGCCGTTCCAGTCGGCGATATCGCGCCAGGGCTGGTTGGCCTGCTGCGCTATGCGCGACAAGGTGTCGCCCCGGCGCACGGTGTAATACCCCGGGGGATCAGCAGCCGGAGCGGGCTCCTCGGACTGCGGTTTCTGTGCGCTGGATTTCGCACCTTTCTGCCATGTCGCAGACCGGTCGTCCACGGCGGCATTCGACGGCAAATCGGCACAACCGGAAACCATAGCCGTGGCAACGCAGCCCAACAGAAGCAAAATCGAAAGTCTCATCAGACTGAACATCCTTGGATACAGATGGCCGCCGGATCAGCCGAACGTGCCGGGTTTCAACGGGACGAAATGGCAGGGCTCAAGCATGTCGGCCACCCACTCGTTGCGCTGGGTGCGCACGATCAGCTTCAATCGCTGCTGGCCTGCGCCGACCGGCGCAACCAGCCGCCCGCCGATTGCCAGCTGGTCGAATAATGCCTGCGGAACATCCAGTCCTGCCGCCGCCAAAATGATGCCATCGAACGGACCGCACTGGGGCAATCCCGCCATACCATCGCCGTAGTGCAGCCGGAGGTTGGGTATGCGCAGCGGACGCAGGTTGGCGCGCGCGAGTTCATGCAAGGGCCGGATGCGCTCGACTGAGTAGACCTCGTCCGCCACTTCAGCCAGCACCGCCGCCTGATAACCGCAGCCGGTACCCACCTCGAGCACTCGCTTGAGCTTGCCGCTCACCCCTTCGCGCATCACCTCGATCATGCGGGCGACAATATACGGCTGGGAAATCGTCTGGTGGTAGCCGATGGGCAGCGACGCATCGATGTAGGCCTGCGGAGCAAGGCCCGGCTCGAGGAAGTAGTGGCGCGGCACGCGCTCCATCGCAGCCAGCACCATCGGATCTTTCACGCCCTGCTGGACGATACGCTGCACCATGGCTTTGCGCACGGCCTCGGATACCAGCGGCATGTTGGCCAGCTTGTCCACCGGCGGCGCCGGCGGCCGCATTTCCGGCGCCTTGGCGTAGGTGACCGGCTTGCCGGTCGCCGCGTGACGGGCAGCATTCAGGGTCGCCGTCTGGCGGCTGTTGAGCGCCGCCAGTTCGGACCTGCCGCGTCCGCCGAGTCCGCTCACGAGATCCAGTGTCAGCGGAAAACGCTTTTTTGTCGGACCCTTGCCGTCGCTCATCCCAGTACCTGTCGCAAACGTTCCAGTTGGGCGTTATGGGTCAGATCGATCTGCAGCGGGGTCACCGATACCCAGCCCTGCTCTGTTGCATGGAAATCGGTGCCCTCACTGGCCTCTTTGACCTTGCCTACCGGACCGATCCAGAAAATTTCATTGCCGTGCGGGTCCTGCGTCCGTATTACCGGCTCCGATTCATGCCGCTTGCCCAAGCGAGTAGCGACGGTCCTGGTCAGTTCGGCATAGGGACGGTTCGGGATGTTTACATTCAGCAGGAACGGCCTGTGCAACGCGTCCAGATTGCGCAGCACGATGTCCTTTGCAATCCGCGCCGCTGAATCCAGCTCTGCCCAGCCATGGTTCACCTGGGAGAAGGCAATCGCAGGAATGCCAAAAAGAAAACCCTCGGTCGCTGCCGCGACGGTGCCGGAATAGAGGGTGTCATCGCCCATGTTCTGACCCTGATTGATGCCCGAAACGACCAGGTCGGGGCGCTCATCAAGTACGCCAGTCAGGGCAATGTGGACGCAATCACTGGGCGTGCCGTTAATGGACAGAAAGCCTTTGTCGGATTTCATCACCCGCAGCGGGCGATCGAGCGTCAGCGAATTCGACGAGCCGGAACGGTTGCTGTCCGGAGCGACGACCACGATGTCCGCGATCGAAGACAGCTGATCCGCCAGCGCATTAATACCCGGGGCAAGATAGCCGTCGTCATTGCTGATCAGTATTTTCATTGCCCGGATTTTAACCCAATGCACGGGTCGAAATTCAGGGCTTTGACCACACTCAAGACGATTCGCTCATCAGGAAATTCTGCACGGTGGCGAACTCGCGGGTGCGGGCGAACGGCGGCAGGCTTTGCCAGATACGGCGTCCGTACGGCTTGGAGATCAACCGGGGGTCGCAGATCATCAGGACGCCGCGATCATGCTCATCCCGGATCAGGCGGCCTGCCCCCTGCTTGAGGGTGATGATGGCCTCGGGCAACTGGTGATGGACGAACCCGTTCAGCCCCCGCTTCTCCATGTCGGCAATCCGCGCCGCCAGTACCGGATCATCCGGGGGAGCAAATGGCAACTTGTCAATAATCACCACCGAGAGCGCATCACCACGAACGTCTACCCCTTCCCAGAAGCTCTGGCTGCCGATCAGGACCGCATTGCCCGCCGAGCGAAACTTGTCGAGCAATTCAGTGCGGCCGATCTCGCCCTGTACCAGCAGAGGCCAGGGTCGCTGGTCGCGCTCAAACACCTCCTTCAGCCGCTCGGCCGCGCGCCGGACCGCACGCAGCGTGGTGCAGAGCAGGAAAGCACGCCCGCCGGATGCCTCAATGACCGGCAAGGCGGCATCAACCACCGCATCGATGTAGCCGATCGAATTCGGCTCCGGCAAGCTGGTCGGCACATAGAGCAGGCCCTGCTTTGCATAATCGAACGGACTGGGCCAGGTTTTCGCGGGCGCATCCTGCAGCCCCATCTGGGCGCTGTAGTGGGAGAAATCGCTTTTGACTGCCAGCGTGGCCGACGTGAAGATCCATGCACGAGGCGTACCTTCCCGCTGCTTGGAGAAAATCGGCGCAATCGACAGCGGTGTCCGGTGCAGCTGCAGTGATTGCGAAAATGCCTCCACCCAGAGCACGCTGGCAGCCCGCTGCTCCGGATCGGCGGCCGGAGCCCATGCATCCAGTCGCGCTGCCAGCTCGGCCGCGCGACCGCGGCACTGTTCTATGGTCTCTGCCCGCTCCGCCTGTGCAGCCAGCACCTCCAGCAGGTGGGCCAGCATCGCCTTCAGGTGGGCCAGCGCCGGAAAGAACGGGCTACTTCCGGCAATCTGCTCATAGGCGAGCTTGATTCCCTCCACAGGAAAAGCCAGCCGCAGATCGCGCACGGCTTTTTCGACCGAACTGACCAGCGCTCCCCAGTCGGCACCGTCCCTTGCATGGGCAAGTCCCTCGGCCAGCACGTCGCGGCACAACTCCATCAGTTGCGACGTCGACAGCGTATCCCCGAAAAACAGGGTGGCAGTTTCGGGCAACTGATGCGCCTCGTCGAAGATGACGGTGTTCGCGGTCGGCAGCAATTCGGCAACGCCGGTGTCCTTGAGCGCGACATCGGCAAAGAACAGGTGGTGATTGACCACCACGACGTCTGCCTGCTGGGCTTCCTTGCGCGCTTTCATGACAAAGCAATCCTGATAGTGCGCACATTCGGCACCGAGGCAGTTGTCGCGTGTCGAGGTCACCAGATTCCAGACTGGTGCATTTTCCGGCACGCGGGACAACTCGGCCTTGTCGCCCGTGCCCGTCATCTTGATGAAACGGCCGATCTCGCGCAGGTAGCCGACATCGTCGCGCGACGCCAGGCGACCGTTCTGCAGCGTGCGCTCGAGATGGTAGTGGCAGACGTAATTCGCACGCCCTTTCAGCAGCGCCACGGAGACCGGCACGTTCAGCGCCTTGCGGACGACAGGAATGTCGCGCAGGAAAAGCTGGTCCTGAAGGTTCTTGGTACCGGTCGAAACAATCACTTTCCCGCCCCACAGCAGCGCGGGAACCAGATACGCAAATGTCTTGCCGGTACCCGTGCCGGCCTCGGCCAGCAGCGTGCCCTGAAGGGAGATCGCGTCAGCCACGGCGCGAGCCATATCGGTTTGCGACTGGCGCGGACGAAAGCCAGGGATGCCGGCGGCCAATGTGCCATCGGCAGCGAACAGGTCATCGACTTCCGCGTCGTGGGTGCCGGAAGGTCCGGAGATTTCAGTGATTTCAGTCAAGGCAGTACCGGCTCAGGCCGGGATGTCTGGCACCAGTTGCATCTTCAGGTGAAGGATCTGGTCTTTCAGGTTGAGCCGCCGTTTTTTCAGGCGTCTGAGTTGCAATTCGTCTCGGCCAGCCGATGCGTCGAGCAGGCCGATGGCGACGTCAAGGTCACGGTGCTCGATCTCGAGTTCGATCACGCGCTCGCGTACCTGTTCGGCATCCATGCTCATTGGTTGCCGACCTCGGCCGGGGCTGCCGGGCCGGTATCGCGTGCTGCGCCGGACCAGGGAATGGTTCGCTTTTCCTTTGCTGCGGCCTGCTCGCGCTCGGCTACGGCGCGGTCCCGTTCCGCCGCCCGGTCGCGTCGCAAGAAAGCGCGTGCCTCGACTTCGACCTTGCGCACAGCGCCGCGCGCCTCCCGCTGGCGCTGTCTCACTTCCGACAAGCAATTAGAGACGAAAAAGCGGTCATAGCAGTCCGCTTTTTCCCGCGCAAACTGCATGTCGACTTCGTTGCGCGCCCCGGGCAGGCGCTCCAGCGCCAGCTGGGCCCGGTCAGCGGAACTGATCGAACCGGACGGAAAATCCTCGAGCAGCGACTCCACGGCCGAAGCTGCGTCAGCAGGCGCCAGCGGCAACAGCGCGCAGCACAGCGCCAGCAGGGCGACGATTGGAAATTTCATGTTGTGTTCAGGCGATCGTTGCTGCCGTCTGGCGGCGATTGCTTTCCTTGTATTCCCTCGATTGCATCTCAATGATTCGCGACACCGTACGGTGGAATTCATTGGACAGCGTGCCTTCGGTGTACAGCGAATCAGGCGCGACGGCCGCGGACATCAGCAGTTTCACACGATGATCGTAGAGCACATCCACCAGCCACGTGAACCGGCGTGCCTCGGATGCCATCTCGGCCGACATGCGCGGCACATTGGACAGGACTACCGTATGGAAACGGCTTGCAATCTCCAGATAGTCGTTTTGCGAGCGCGGCGAGCCGCACAGAGTCGCAAAATCGAACCAGACCACGCCGCCGGCACGCCGCACGCACCGAATGTCCCGCGATTCTATCCTGATACGGGGATCTTCCTCGGTAGTTTCGGCGATGTCGATAAAGGCGCGCAGCAGGGCCCGGTCGGATTCCGGGCCAAGCGGGGTGTGATACGCAGCCACCTGCTCCATGATGCGCTTGCGGTAGTCAATTCCGGCATCGACGTTGAGTACGTCGAGCTTTTCATTCAGCAAGTCGATTGCGGGCAGCATCCGATCCCGGTGCAGTCCATCGGGATACAAGCCGTCGGGGGAATAATTGGACGTCATGACGAATGACACGCCATGGTCAAACAAGGCCTGCAGCAGGTTATAGAGGATCATTGCGTCAGCAATGTCCGACACATGGAACTCGTCAAAGCAGATCAGCCGGTAGCGCCTTGCAATTTTCTTCGCGACGAGCAGCAGCGGATCCTCGACGTCCTTTTGCTCGTCAAGCGCTTTGTGTACTCCACGCATGAACTCGTGAAAATGCACCCGCGTCTTGCGTACTACGGGCACGACGCCGTAAAAGCTGTCCATCAGGAAGGATTTGCCGCGGCCGACCCCGCCCCACAAATAGACGCCACGCGGTATGTCGGGTCGCCGTATCAGCCGGGAAATCTTGCCGGAGCGCTTGGCCCGGTAGGCAACCCATTCATCGAAGGCCTGCTGCAAGCGCGCCACGGCAGCGAGTTGCGCCGGGTCGGATCGGTAGCCGCGTTCGTGCAGCGCATGCTGGTAATACTCGTATACGTTCATTGCGATGGATTGAGCGGGGCCATGTCGACCACCACCTGTGCGGGATAACGGGTACGGCCTGAAGACAGAGGAAAACCGAAACCAAGCGAGAGGCCCACGCCGCTGCGATAGCCGGTACCGCCGCCGACACCGACACCAATCCGCGACGCACCCGGGCTATAGCCGCTGCCGGCGCGGATCAGTACCTCGGAGGTCCGATAGCCTTCGCGCTGGCAGACAACGCGCAGATCCCCCCTTGGCTCGCCCAAATCAAGCACTGCCGGCGTCTGCACCGTCCAGCGCCCGCCTGCAGTATCCACCGTACACGCCGCACCGGGCAGCGGCTGGCCTGCGGCCGTACTGAGAATTTCGACCCGGCCGGGCGGCCGCTGCGGCTGGCTCGCGCAACCGGCGATCAAAAGAAGGGGAACAAGCAGGGCAGCGGATCGCATGAAAGCCTCCTCTTTCGTCGACGCCTTCGGTGCCGGTGTCTCCGGCGGTCAAAGTGCCCGGCACCCGCTTGGCGAGGTGCGCGGGCGTGCGGTCACATGAGCACTAGAAATTCAGCGCGCGCTTGTCGACGGCAAGGGCAGCTTCCTTGGTCGCCTCCGACAGCGTCGGGTGCGCATGGCAGATGCGGGCAATGTCCTCGGCGGACGCACGGAATTCCATGGCTACCACGGCCTCCGAGATCAATTCGGAAGCCATCGGCCCGATGATATGCACGCCGAGAATCTCGTCGCTTTTCGCGTCCGCAAGGAACTTGACGAAACCGGAGGTATCACCGAGTGCACGCGCGCGTCCGTTGGCGAGGAAAGGAAAGCTGCCAGCCTTGTAGGCCACGCCTTCGGCTTTCAGCTGCTGCTCGGTCTTGCCCACCCATGCGATCTCCGGGCTAGTGTAAATGACCCAGGGAATCGTGTTGAAGTTCACATGTCCATGCTGGCCGGCGATGCGCTCGGCCACCGCGACGCCCTCCTCCTCCGACTTGTGAGCCAGCATCGGGCCCCGCACCACATCGCCGACGGCCCAGACGTTAGGCAAGCTCGCCCGGCAATCGTCATCGACCACGATGAAACCGCGCTCGTCGAGTTTCAGCCCGACCGCCTCCGGATTCAGGCCGTTGGTATTGGGCACCCGGCCGATCGAGACGATCAGCTTGTCGACGACCAGTTTGCGGGCTTCGCCATTGGCTGCAGTGTATTCGACAGTGACATCCTTGCCGCCCTTGCGGATGTCTCCAATGCGGGCGCCCATCTCGATGGCGAGTCCCTGCTTGACGAACAGCTTGTGCGCTTCCTTCGCGACCTGCTCATCGGCGGCGGCGAGGAATGCAGGCAGTGCTTCCAGGATGGTGACCTCGGCGCCGAGCCGGCGCCAGACACTGCCCATTTCCAGGCCGATCACGCCGGCGCCGATTACGCCGAGACGCTTGGGTACCGCGTCAATGGCGAGCGCACCGGTGTTCGACAGCACCAGCTTTTCGTCGAATGGAGCGTTCGGCAACTCGCGCGGGTTGGATCCGGTGGCGACGATCACATGCCGCCCCTTCACCGACTCGCTGGCCGGCGCGGAAACCGCGATCTCGTAGCCATCGGCATCGGCTTTCACGAAGGAGCCGCGACCGTGCAGAAAGCTGACCTTGTTTTTCTTGAAAAGGTACTGGATGCCGTCATTGTTCTGCCGGACGACGCCGTTCTTCCGGGCCAGCATTTGCGCGAGGTTCAGCTTCACGCCCTTGACTTCGACGCCGTGCTCGGCGAGGCCGTGCTGCACATGCTCGAAATGCTCGGCGGACTGCAGCATCGCCTTTGACGGAATGCAGCCGACGTTGGTGCAGGTGCCGCCCAGCGCCGGGCCGCCCTGCTCGTTCTTCCACTCATCGATGCAGACCACCGACATTCCCAGCTGGGCCGCGCGAATCGCGGCCACATAGCCGCCCGGGCCACCGCCAATCACGACCACATCAAAGTTTTTTGCCATCGTCGTTCCTTACAGGTCGAGCAGCAGTCGCGCCGGGTCTTCCAGCGCTTCTTTCATCGCCACCAGACCCAGTACCGCCTCGCGGCCATCGATCAGGCGATGGTCGTAGGACATCGCAAGATAGTTCATCGGACGGATCACGATCTGGCCGTTCTCGACCACGGCGCGCTCTTTCGTCGCATGCACGCCCAGGATGGCCGACTGCGGGGGGTTGATGATCGGGGTCGACAGCATCGAGCCGAACACGCCGCCATTCGAAATCGAGAAAGTGCCACCGGTGAGCTCATCGAGTGTCAGCTTGCCGTCCTTGGCCTTCTGGCCGAACTCGCCGATTTTCTTTTCGATGTCGGCGATCGTCATCTGGTCGACGTTGCGCAGGATCGGCACCACCAGTCCGCGCGGCGACCCGACGGCAATGCCGATATCGAAGTAGCCGTGATAAACCACGTCGTTGCCATCGATCGACGCGTTCAGCACCGGATACTTCTTCAGCGCTGCAACAGCGGCCTTCACGAAGAAGGACATGAAGCCCATCTTGACGCCGTGCTCTTTCTCGAACTTGTCCTTGTACTTGTTGCGCAGGTCCATGACCGGCTGCATGTTGACCTCGTTGAAGGTCGTGAGGATGGCATTCGTTGCCTGGGATTCGAGCAGGCGCTCGGCGATCCGGGCGCGCAGGCGGCTCATCGGGACGCGCTGCTCCGGACGGTCGCCAAGGTCGAGCGAGACGGGTGCCGGCACGGCCGGCAGCGCCGGGCGGGCCGCCGCGGGCGCGGGCGCCTTTGCCGCGGGCTGGGCCAGTGCATTGATTACATCGCCCTTGGTGACGCGACCGTCGCGCCCGGTGCCCTGCACCGAGTCGGCCGACATCTTGTTTTCGGCGAGCATCTTGGCTGCGGCCGGCATTGCAATCGTGCTGCTGGCAGCGGCCGCGGGAGCAGGAGCCGGCGCGGGAACGGCAGCCGGTGCCGCTGCTGCGGCAGGCGCCGGTGCGGCGGCAGCAGCCGAAGCGGTCGCTTCAGTATCGATGCGTGCGATCACCTCGCCGGCCACGACAGTGCTGCCGTCCGCCTTCAGGATCTCGACGATCACGCCCTGCGCCGGGGCGGGCAGTTCCAGCACCACCTTGTCGGTCTCGATGTCGATCAGGTTTTCGTCGCGGGCCACGGCCTCGCCGACTTTCTTGTGCCATTGCAGCAGGGTCGCCTCGGCGACCGATTCCGACAGTTGCGGTACTGGGACTTCAAGGATTGCCATTACATTCTCCGTTTCGGGTTTGTCGCGCAAGGCGCCGGCATCCGGCGCAATGCGGGGTCATTATTTGGTCAGCACGAAGCCCTTCAGCTTCGAAAATGCGGTATCGATCAGCGCCTTTTGCTGCGCATAGTGCTTGTCGTAGTAGCCCACGGCCGGCGATGCGGACGCCGGGCGGCCGGCATATGCGAGCTTCTGGCCGTCAGCGAGGTTCTCGAAGATGTTGTGCTGGATCTGGAACCATGCGCCCTGGTTCTGCGGTTCATCCTGAACCCAGACCAGCTCACCGAAGTTCGGGAAGTTCTTCAGCTCGGAGGCGAAAGCCTTGTGCGGGAACGGATAGAGCTGTTCGACGCGGATGATCGCCACGTCGCTTGCGTTGCGCTCCTTGCGTGCATTGATTAGGTCGTAGTACACCTTGCCCGAGCAAGCCAGCACGCGCTTGACCTTCTTCGGATCGATCTTGTCGTCCACTTCACCGATCACGGTCTGGAACGAGCCCTTGACGAGCTCGGACAGCGGCGAGCCGGCGTCCTTGTTGCGCAGCAGCGATTTCGGCGTGAAGATCACCAGGGGCTTGCGGAACAGGCGAATCATCTGGCGGCGCAGCAGATGGAAAATCTGCGCGGCAGTCGTCGGCTGCACCACCTGCATGTTGTTGTCGGCGCACAGCTGCAGGAAGCGCTCGACACGTGCGGAAGAGTGCTCCGGGCCCTGCCCTTCATAACCATGCGGCAGCATCATGACGAGGCCTGAAGCACGGCCCCACTTCACCTCACCGGAACTGATGAACTGGTCGATCACAACCTGCGCGCCGTTGGCGAAATCGCCGAACTGCGCCTCCCAGATCGTCAGCGTGTTCGGCTCGGCAGTCGAGTAACCGTATTCGAACGCGAGCACCGCCTCTTCCGACAGCACCGAGTCAATCACATTGAACGGCGCCTGCTGGTCGGATACATGCTGCAGCGGGATGTAGTTGCCCGCATCCCACTTCTCGCGGTTCTGGTCATGCAGTACCGCGTGGCGGTGGGTGAATGTGCCGCGGCCGGCATCCTGGCCAGTAATGCGGATCGCATAGCCGGATGAGACCAGCGACGCGAATGCAAGGTGCTCGCCCATGCCCCAGTCGAGGTTCATCTCGCCCCGGCCCATCGCTGCCCGGTCGGCCAGCACCTTCTCGACCAGCGGATGCACCTTGAAGTTTTCCGGCACAGTCGTGATCCGTTCGGACAGGCGCCTCAGTTCTGCCGCCGGCACCGAAGTATCGGCTGCGTCCGTCCACTTGCGGTTCAGGAACGGCATCCAGTCGACCGCGTACTTGTTCTTGAAGTTGGAGATGACCGGGTCGACCGTATGACGGCCTTCGTCCATCGCCTGGCGGTAATCCTTGACCATCTGTTCGCCGCCGTCAGTGGCGATGGTGCCCTGCACCGACAGCCGGTCGGCATACAGCCTGCGCGTGCCCGGGTGCTGGCCGATTTTCTTGTACATCAGCGGCTGGGTCAGCGACGGGGTGTCCTGTTCGTTATGGCCCAGCTTGCGGAAACAGACGATGTCGACCACCACATCTTTCTGGAACTGCATGCGGAAATCGAGCGCGATCTGGGTCGCAAACACGACTGCCTCCGGGTCATCACCGTTCACATGCAGCACCGGCGCCTCGATCATCTTGACGACGTCCGAGCAGTACAGCGTGGAGCGTGTGTCGCGCGGATCGGAAGTGGTGAAGCCGATCTGGTTGTTGATCACAATGTGAACCGTGCCGCCGGTGCCGTAGCCACGGGTCAGCGCAAGGTTCAGGGTTTCCATCACGACGCCCTGTCCTGCGAACGCGGCATCGCCGTGCACCAGCACCGGCAGTACCTGCTTGCCTTCCTTGTCGTCGCGGCGGTCCATGCGCGCCTTTACCGAGCCCTCGACGACCGGGTTGACGATCTCGAGGTGCGACGGATTGAACGCGAGCGACAGGTGAACCGGGCCGCCCGGGGTAGAAATGTCGGACGAGAAGCCCTGGTGGTACTTGACGTCGCCGGCCGGCAGATCGTCGGCGTGCTTGCCCTCGAACTCGGCGAACAGGTCCTGCGGCATCTTGCCGAGGATGTTGACCAGCACGTTCAGCCGGCCGCGGTGGGCCATGCCGATCACGATTTCCTGCACGCCCTGCGCACCGGCGCGCTGGATGACTTCGTCGAGCGAGGCGATGAAGCTTTCGCCGCCCTCGAGCGAGAAACGCTTCTGGCCGACGTATTTGGTGTGCAGGTAGCGCTCCAGACCTTCCGCTGCAGTCAGGCGGTCGAGGATGTGCTTTTTCTGATCGCGCGTGAA
>JAIXTG010000408.1 GCA_027484285.1 Oxalobacteraceae bacterium
ACCCTTGACTTCGGTGACCGTGATGCCCTGCACCCCGATCGCCGACAGGGCCTCGCGCACTTCATCGAGCTTGAACGGCTTGATGATGGCAGTGATGAGTTTCATTTCAGCCTCTTGGTGGTGGGTCAGAAATTCTTGGTGACGGTCACCAGGGCGCCCGTCTTGCCGAGGTAACCGCGACCGCCGAAGTTGTATGCGGTCTTGTCCGCATCGGTCCCGACCACGGCGAGCGAGCCGACCACGAAGCCGAAGTCTTTGGTCACGCCGACTTTCCAGTCGCTGTAGTCGTACGCTGCACCGTTCGTGACTTGCTGCTTGCCATAGTGGAGGTTGAGGATGTAACCATCCTTGACGTCGACGTTCGCGCCGATGTCGATGTAGTTGCTGCCCTTGCTGTTGACGTTGCCAACGAAGTCGGTGAGTGCCTGGTTGTACTTGATGTACGCAGGACCATAGCCAAGCTGGATGTAGGCCTCGGTCGTGTTGGCATTCGAAAAGCCGGCGACATTACCCAGCTTGTTGCCCGGGTACTGATAAGTGATCAAGCCGGCATCGTAGGAGACACCACTGAATTCGCCGCGCTTGCCGCCGTAGAAATCGACCTCATACGAACCGCTGGATGCGCCGCTGTCCTTGACCCACTTGATCGTCGAGGTCCATGCGCCTGCATAGAAACCGGTCGGCGTGTGCGTGTAATCGGCACCGGCGAACACGGCCGGCTCGCGACGCGACTGCGAAATTCCGCGGAAACGGTAGTCCGACGTCGCCCCGACATTGAACGCGACCTGGTGTTCTGCTGCAGCCTCTTGAGCATGAGCAACAGCGCCGGAGAATGCCGCCATGATGGCGCTGGCAAGAATCAGTTTTTTCATTGTCTTTCCTTGGTCTGGTTAGCGTAGGTAATGCAATCGGCTCACGCATCGCGTGTAGGCAGAGAGCAACTAAGCAGGACGTGTGCCAACTACAATTTCGGGAAAAACTTGCCAATTCAGCCAATTTCGCTAGCATCTGGGTCACTACTCCGGAATGATCCCGGCCAACCGCACCACCTGAGGGCGCTTGCCTCAAATTGGTGCACCTTGAGGACACGACCATGAATGCCAAACCCAGTTTTCTCTCTGAATTGCAAGACAAAATCCAGCAAGTACTGCAGCAGTCCCCGGCAAAAGACCTCGAAAAGAACATGCGGGCGATGCTGAACCAGGGCTTTTCCAAGCTGGACCTGCTGACCCGCGAGGAATTCGACGTGCAAGTCGACGTGCTGGCGCGCACCCGCGCCCGACTGGAAGCACTTGAAAAGCGCGTGACCGAGCTCGAAGAACAGCTGAAAGGCTGATTCCCGCGTGGGGCTGGCCGTCCTTCGCAGCCGTGCAATTGCGGGCGTGCAGGCGCCCGAGGTGACGGTCGAGGTCCATCTGGCTAATGGACTGCCCACATTTACCATATTGTGTCCAGTAGACCCCAAACACAACCAATGTTTCTGTGTGGCAACTTGCATTACTCACAGAAAATGTTATGTTGGCTGGAATCAATATTTGGGGTGCGGTATGGACAATGTGGACTTGGTAACTGCGCTTCTTTTGATGCGTTACGAAGGGCGTACCGTGCCCGCCCATGTCCTCAGTGCAGGCGCCATTGCAGATTGTTCGTCTTTGGAAGCCCGTGGATTGAGCGTCGCAGAAGCGGCTGAGCTTCTTTTGTCGGGTAAAGCACCCGCATCCGGCTCGAAATCCTTGCCATCGAAGCAGCGGTTCCGTTTAGCAGAAAAGTCCTGACACAGTTATGGGCTGGTGTGTGGAGTTCCCAGACCCATTTCCCTTCACCGAATAGAATCCGAAACCTCTACCGCAACTCTTTTGCGTGTCACCGTAGTGTGCACAGTAGACCTCCAAACTCACTCCCAGCCTTGGGGAGCCTGCTCCAATCTGCTTTCTCGAAGCCTGTCATCCTGCGCATCCGTGCAGGGCGCTCATTTTCCAAAGGACGGACATGAGCAAAGTAGCTGTTTTGGTGGAACTGATGGTGATGAAGGAACAGGGCTACAGCATCCCTACAAGAGCGCTGATACTCGCGGCAATGACCAACTTCGACAGGTACGACTACGAAGGAATGACGGTTACAGACGCGGCTTTGGACATCCTTCGACAGGCAAAGTGTGACAACTGAAGGGCTCCAATGGACAGACGTGAGGTGCTGGATTGCCTTCAAGAACTGAAGGAACATGGTGTGCCCGTGAACTATGAGGCCATGACAGCGGCTGCTTACGGAGAAGTAGACAAGTACGCGTTGGCGGGTCTCTCTTCACAAGAGATTGCTCTCTTGGTGACTCTTCGGACTCAGCACCTCACTCGCGCCCGCGTCACTGCGCCTCGCCCGAGTATGCAACCATTGAGATTGCCCACTTGATAATACCGAGGGGTGGCACGGGGGGAGAGACGCTTATGCAATTGCATAGGTTGGGGTTCCCAAATTCTGTGCAAAAACTCAACCCAAGGGTTGCATAGGCTTGCTCCCCAGTTTTCAGAAGTCCATCTCATCGTCCTCTGCGGGACGCTCCAAGCTGAGATGGAGTTCATCCGCAAGTGCCGCAGTGACTTCTTCTGCTCGACCTGGGGAGAAGGCTATGAGAGCCCTTGCGAGTACAGCCACCTTGCCAGTTGTATCGATGACAGGAAGGACTTTACGAAGCCTCTCAGCCCACTCAGCAGCCTGTTTCTCCACCCAGTCCTCATCGAACTCAGGGGGAGGAGGGTTAACGCCTCTGAGGGCCTCTCGCCACGTCAGAGGAGGCTCCTCGCCAGCTTCCAGAAACTCTCTCAGCACTCGGCGCATACTCCCGACCGTGCCGTCACTGACAGAGGCTGCGACCATGATCTGGGCTTTGCTCAGCTTGACCTCTTCCCGCACCAGACTCCAAGCCCTCTGGCTTTTCTCCGAAGGGAGCATTGGCAGCCGATCCTTTGCGTTTTCCCTGCCTGCCTCCACAAGGGCTTCCGATGGACTGCCCTCGAAGTAGGTCACTGGAACCGATCGCTTCGCTTTCCTGTATGCCTCAAGTCGATGATGACCATCGATCACGATATTCTTTGCACCTACCCGAAGAATAACGATGGGATCAAGCTCGGTACGCTCAAGGGTTTTGCTGAGTTTCAGTGAGTGCAGCGGGGCAGTCACGCCCCCTTGCCCGCCCTGACTACCACGCGCTTGGTACAAGTCAGGCATTACAGTGATTTCTTCGGGGTCGAGGTGCTTTGGTAGGGTGGGGGCATCCGGCTTTTGCCAGTCCCGCTCAAGCTGTTCGAGTTCTTCTTTCATGGTGGGTAGCAGCGCCAGCGCCACAGGTTTGTTTAAATGGGCGTGAAGATACCAAATGCGCTGGACTTCAGGGACTGATAAAGCCTGTGCTCACACTCCTTTCCCAAGTATGGTACTTACGACCTCGAATGGGGTCTCAAGGTACAGCCACTATCACCTGACCTACAAAACCGGCAAGAGCGAAAAATACAGATGGTGACAACCGCAGGGTGGAATCACAGGACGTTGGTGGCACTCCCTTTTGGACGAAGGGTTTAATCTACCCAAGCAAACATCAGGTCTGACATCCCGCCGTGCTGCCAATGAAATTCAAGGGTTCCAGTGGGATAGTCAATGACTACCTTCGAGAACAGCTGTCTCATTGCCGCATTCAATCGCGGTGTATTGTCAGGGTCTTCGTTCAGGGCTTTGCGAAGTGAGTCGATACGGTTCATAACGAGCTTGAGATTTCCCAACAGCGCAAGCTCATCGATCTGTTTCAGCTTTTCGAGTAGGTCTTGCTGCTCTGCTTGCAGCCCCTCCAACTCCTTCAAGAGTCGAGGCAGGGGACGCTTTCTTATCGCGTCCACGATGTTGTCGATTGCATCGTCGATCCCCATGAGTGCCGCCAAGGTGTTCTGGCGTTCGGCCTCATCCTTTTCTTCAGGTAGCGGAGGGTCGCTGACGATTGCTTCGAGGTTCAACGCAAGTGCATATTCGATTTGATCGAGTCGCACCGAGCGGTACTCGCACCCTGCGCCGGTCTTTGCAGCTGCACAAACGAGGTACGCCACTCCGCCCTTTTTCTTGCTGATTCTTGTCATCGAACCGCCGCACAGTGGGCATTTTGCCAGCCCCGCCAGTGTCGATTGAACGCCCGTGTTGGGTCGAGCCACTGGGGCTCTGGTCTGTGTCATTGCTTGAACTGAGTAGTACAACTCCTCCGCGACAATCGGAGGGAAGTAGTTTGGGATGGGTTGTTGCGGTACGCGCCGCCTCCCTTCGCTGGTGTACTCCACCATATGGGGAATGAACGTACCGATAACGGCCGGATTGTCGCGGATGCGCTTGATGTACGTCCGTCTCCACATTCCTGCCTTCCCAATGGGGGGAACGCCCTGCTGGTTGAATGTCCGTGCAATTGTTTCCAGCCCAACGCCAGCGGCAAGCTGGTCGAAGATGCTTCTTACAACCTGTGCCTTCTCTTCGATCAGCTTGAGGGTTCCAGTCACTTTGTCGAGTGCAATCCAAGCAGGGGTATTCGCGGTGAGAGGCTTGTTTCCGGCAGCCTCTCGCTTTCCTTCCCACGCAGCCCTCAACCGCCGCCCCTTGGTCGCCGATTCCTCGTTGGCTCTTGTGAAATACAGGATCGCCATGATGAGGTCGATGTGGTTATTGTCCAAGTTGTCAGCCGTGTACTGCTTCTCGTCGTTCAGGGTGACTACAGTTACACCGAGCTCGACAATTTGTTCCAGCACCCTCATAGCCTTCCGAGGCGTGAGGCGTGAGAGACGATCAAGTGCCTCGACCAGTAAGAACGACCCCGCCGGAACCAACCCTGTCTGAACTGCTTCCCTGAACTCTGCCAGCCGTCCAGCCTCAGCGTTCAAACCGCGATAGGCCGATATCCCCAGATCATGGAAAGTCAAAGTCTCATCAAGCTCAAGGTCGTAGCGCAGGGCGTACTGCTGGGCAAGCGTGATCTGGCGGCGAAAGCTGTCGCCAGTCTGTTGAGCTGGTGTCGAGAAGCGAAGATACGAATAGGCTTTGGGCTTGGCGGTCATGGTCTACATTCTCCTTAACGGGGTCTATCGTACCCTTATTTACGATAGTCGGACTCGCCGATACCGAAGTCCGCGAGTCGCGCGATCGCGTACGGGCAGCACTCCACAACGGCGGCTTCGAATTCCCGCCCGGCCACATCACGGTCAATCTCGCTCCCGCCGACCTGCCCAAGGAATCCGGGCGCTTCGACCTGCCGATCGCACTCGGCATACTTGCCGCCTCCGGACAGTTGCCGGCGGCAGCGCTGGATGACTATGAATTCGCAGGAGAGCTGTCGCTGTCCGGCGAGCTGCGCCCGATCCGCGCAGCGCTGGCGATGAGCGTCGCCATGCGCCGGGCCGATGACAGCCGCCGGCGCGGTTTCATCCTGCCCCGCGCGAATGCGGCGGAGGCCGCATTCGTGCCGGACGCCGAGGTCTATCCGGCCGATACCCTGCTGCAGGTCGTCGCGCATTTTTCGGCGACCGACGATCCGGCGGCGCGGCTGACGCGCATGCAGCCACTGACCGGCGCACGATCTTTCGCCTATCCGGATTTCTCTGACGTTCGCGGCCAGGCCGAGGCGCGGCGCGCGGTCGAGATTGCGGCCGCCGGCTCGCACAGCCTGCTGATGGTCGGCCCGCCCGGCGCAGGCAAGTCGATGCTGGCCAGCCGGATGCCGGGCATCCTGCCGCCCATGACCGAGCAGGAGGCACTGGAGGCCGCTGCTTTGCAATCGATTGCCGGCGGCTTTTCCGCCGACCGCTGGCGGCAGCGGGCCTTCCGGGCTCCGCACCATACGGCTTCAGCAGTCGCGCTGGTCGGGGGCAGCAGCGTGCCGCGGCCAGGCGAGGTCTCGCTTGCTCACCACGGGGTGCTGTTCCTTGATGAACTGCCGGAATTTGACCGCAAGGTGCTGGAAGTACTGCGCGAACCGCTCGAATCCGGACACATCACCATTTCACGGGCAGCGCGCCAGAC
>JAIXTG010000395.1 GCA_027484285.1 Oxalobacteraceae bacterium
ACAGCGACTATGTGCAGGGCGGACAGGGGTCGGTGGGAAGGATCACTTACAACGATGACCAGTTCCTGGGCGGGTCGGGCGGCAACCCCTTCGGCAGCACGGGCGGCGGCTGCACGATCAGCGGCAATGGCAAGTTCGATCCGCTGTGGCCCGCCCTGTCGCTGCTGGCGCTGGGCATGATCCTGCGCCGCCGGAAACCGGCAACCAGGAAAGAATGAGGGCAGGACCCGGTCCGTGGCAAGCCACCCGGTGGCTTGCCGACCCCGCTTTCCGGATTGCGGCCGCCGCAGGGCCGGTCACAGCGCTGGCCATGGCCCCCTGGTTGCCGGACGAAGGCCAGCGGGATGCGCTGGCCCTGCTGTCCTTCACGGTCTTCCAGCCGCTGGCAGAGGAATACCTGTTCCGCGGCCTGCTGCAGCCCTGGCTGGCGCGGCATCTCGGCGCTCGCCGTTGCGTGGGCCCGGTCACGGCAGCGAACCTGCTGACCTCCGCGCTGTTCGCATCCGCCCACCTGCTGTCGCATGCGCCATGGTGGGCAGCCTCCGTGCTGCTGCCGTCACTGGTGTTCGGCTTTTTCAGGGAACGACATGGCCACGTCGGGCCCGCAGTCGCCCTGCACATGCATTACAACACCTGCTACCTGATCGCCTCTCTCTGATCGCCTGCTCCTGATTACCCGGAGCAGGCGCCGGACAAGCGCAAATCGCCGCCCCGAGGGCGGCGATTCCTGTTTCCGGTGTCGAAGGATGGTGCCAGCACTGCGACGCAGCGCTGGCACCATGCGGGGCTCAGGCAAGCACGAAGTCCGCGGCCGTAATCGTGTTGGCATTGCCCACACCGACCAGCAGGATCGTCGACAGGGGGTTGCCGTCAAAGGTCACCCGGGTGTCAGCGCCACCATCGGCGATGGCGACGCGCGCCCCGAAATTTGCGGCAGTGATGCCAAGCGCAGAAATATCGAGCAGGTCACTCTGGTCGTCAAAGCTGAGCACCCTGTCATTGCCGCCACCGACTGCGAACACAAGGAAGTCGTTGCCGCCGCCGCCGTTGAATGTGTCGTTGCCGGCGCCGCCGTGCAGGAAGTCGACGCCTCCACCGCCATTGAGTACATCGGCTCCCGCGCCGCCAAACAGGGTGTCCTGACCGCCCTGGCCGTTCAGTACATCATTGCCGGAGCCGCCAGTCATCGAATTGGCCAGCGCATTGCCAGTGCCGTTGGCGTTTCCGGTACCCGTGTAGACGAAGTTCTCGACGTTGGCGGCCAGCGTAAAGTTGGCCAATGCCGTGCGTACCGTGTCGATGCCGCCTGCAGCTGCCTCGCTGATGTTGTCACCGGCAAGGTCGACGTCATAGGTGTCATTGCCCGCACCGCCGTTCAGGTTGTCCGAGCCGGCACCGCCGTTGAGCGTATCGTTTCCATCGCCGCCGTTCAGGTTGTCCCCACCGCCGCCGCCATTCAGCGCATCGTCACCCGCGCCACCGTTCAGGGTATCCGTGCCGGCGCCGCCATTGAGCGTATCGTTGCCGTCGCCGCCTCCGAGCACATCGTTGCCCGCCAGGCCATCCAGGGTGTCGTTGCCCGCCAGTCCATTCAGCGTATCGTTGCCGATGGCGCCGGTGATCTGGTTTGCCAGGGCATTGCCGGTGCCGCTGAAATTGACGCTGCCGGTGAAGGTCAGGTTTTCCAGCGCGCTGCCGAGCGTGTAGCTGGCCAGAGTGGTGCGAACGGTGTCGATGCCCTCGTCCGCCAGTTCAACGACCACGTCGCCGACGACGTCACCGACGACATCGACGATATACACATCGTTGCCGGTACCACCCAGCATGCGGTCATTGCCGGCGCCGCCGTCAAGCCAGTCATCGCCGGCCAAACCGGTCAGGCTGTCGTTTCCACCCAGCCCCCTCAGTTCATCCGCACCCGCCGAGCCCTGCAACTGATCGGCCTGGTCCGACCCGGTCACCAGGTCGCCGATCACCGTGGTCGGCTGCGAAGACAAGAATTCAATGACGCCGGATCCCATCTGGAAGCCGACCTTCACTGAGACCTGCTTGCCGACATGCGCCTGCCCAAGCTCAAGCGTCGTACCGGTGGCACCGGCGATATCGACCCAGTTTCCATTCTCGAGCATTTGCCACTGGTAGCTGGAGGGCACCGGAATGTTCGGACCGGCTTCCACAGTTGCCGTCAGCTGCTGACCCTCGATCATGCGGGCACCGCTGATGGTCACTGCAGGCAAGCCGGCGAAAATCACGCCGGTCGGTTGGGATTCGAACTGCTCCAGGAAGCCCCGGTTGTCAGTGAAGAAAGCCACTGCACGCACTTGCTGTCCAACCTGCGCTGCGCCCAGCATGAACGTCGTGCCGGTCGCGCCGGCGATATCGACATACACGCCGTTCACGGACTGTTGCCACTTGACCGTGACGCCCGCCGACGGCACGCCGTCGAGATCCGTAATGCCGGAAACTGTCGCGGTCACCGTCCGGCCGGACACCAGGACCGTCGACGACAGGGAGACCGAGCCGGTGGCAGGACGATTAAATTTCAGCAGCTGGTCGGAAAACTGGATTTGCTCGATGTTGCGCAGCAGGTCGCTGCCGTCGAGCAGCGTACCGCCGGTATGCCTCACGAGCATCGAGCCGTCGTCATTCTCTTCGATCAGATAGTTCGCGCGCGCCCCTGAAAATACCGCGGTGTCGACCGACGAATCCGGTGCAGGCGTCATGATTTCGCGGATGATCTTCAGCTGGCTGACGTCGTAGGTGCCGTCGAACAGCTGTTCCTGCAGTTCAGTCAGGCTGTTGACCGAAAAAAGCACATCGCCCTGGGGCCCCATCACGCCGATCCTGACATTCAGCCACGCATCACCATCGAGAATGTCATCGCCGCCGCGTCCCTCGAGCAGGTCATTGCCCAGGCCGCCCATCAGGATGTTGCCGGTGCCGAAGCCATCGGCACTGCCGACGATGGACTGCAGTCCGGCGATCCGGGCGATGCCTGCCGCGTCGAGCATATGGCCAATCATGGTGGCCTCGGCACCGGCGGCCGGGGTTGCCGGCGGTACGTTGGAGCGGTTATCACCGCGGATGACATCATCGAGGTTCCAGCCGGATACTGCCTCGACCAGGTCGAAGCGATCGCGCAGCACATCTGCCTGATCGGTCGAGAACACCCGTATCGTCAGGTCGGCGTCGGCGGCCACCGTGCTGCCCTTGTAAATCGCCCAGTCGAAGCCTGCCATGCCCTCGTTGCGCATCACGCTTTCGCCCTGGACCATGATGTCGTCGCCGGACTCGGCATCGAAGTCCTGCTCGTTCTGGCCGGCGAACATCACGTCATGGCCGATGATGGTGCTGTTGAAGAACAGCTCGGAATTTTCGCCGGCAATCGTATCGAAACCATTGCCTCCTTCGATCCAGTCGTTGCCCTCGTTACCCAGCAAGAAGTCGCCGCCCTCGCCGCCCAGGATGAAGTCATCGCCCTCGCCACCGAAGGCTTCCTTGCCATCCTTGCCGGTCGATATGAAGTCGCTGCCGCGGCCACCGAAGATCAGCGCGAGCCCGTTGCCGCCGGAAATCTTGTCGTCGCCATCGTCGCCATGCAGGAAGTCCGTCTCGCCGATGTCGGTGCCGGCATTGAAAATGTAGTCGTTGCCGTTGCCGCCGTGCGCGCGGTCGACGCCGTAGCCGGCCTCGAGATAGTCGTCGCCATCGTCGCCCCACAGGGTATCGTCGCCGCCGCCGGCGATCAGTGTGTCGTTCTCGTTCGTGCCCCCCATGACGACATGGTCGCTGCCGGTGTACTGCAGGTAATTGCCGTCTCCGCTGCCGTTCGGATTCTGCCGGATCACCATCGGCGTCAGCGCCTCCAGGAACGGATCGGAATGTGTCGGGTCGTCGCCGCCCTGCAAATCCTGGTTCATTTCAAGGAAGTGGTCCGGCACCGAGAAGATGTCGCCCGGCAGGTGCCGGCCGACGGCCACGCCAGTGGGATTGCCGTTGGCATCGACAGCGCCAAGCGCGGTGTTGCGCAACACGATCTGCGCGAGGGAATTCGCCTCGAGCTCGTTGAGGAAGTTCAGGCCCTGCGTGCGCGACAGATAGTAGAAGCGGTCTCCGTTCTGCAGGTTCTCCATGGTCTGCTCGAAGACGAAGCTGAACGTGGAGCCGAGCATGCCGCCGAACGGCATTTTCTTCTCGGCGAGGCCGCCGATCCACAGGTCGACATTATTCAGGCCGGTTTCTTTGGTGGCCCACGCACCGGAAGCATTCAGGAACGCGAGCCGGTCCGATGGCGCCTCATTGTCGCCGAACACCAGCTTCATCGCCGCCTCCCGCTTGTCGGTGACGGTTGCGGCAGTCAGGATCGAGTCGTGCTGGCCGTAGGCAGCAATGAAGTTGACGATCGATGCGGCATTCTTCAGGTTGAGCGCAAGGTCGGTCCAGCTGCTGTACGGCTTGAGCTGGGTGTCCCCGGTCATCTTGAACAGTTCGGCACGCGCCATGTTCAGCGACGGAGCGCCGTTCTCGCGCGCCCGGGCCATGTTGATTGCCGCCAGGTCGAGCGGCAGCCCGAGCAGGTTGTTGCGCAGCGCATCAGTCACGAATTCATCGATCTCATTGCCCACCTGCCGGGTCATGCCGCCGACGATTGCCGCCGCTGCCTGGTCCGGTGTTCCGAGCTCTGTAAAAAGTTGCGGATTGAGGAAAGCATCGATCAGGCTGTGTTCGGTGACCTCGTTGCTGTCTGGTGCTTCTATCACGTCGACCGTCTCGCGCAGCATCGAATGGCCGAACCGGTACACGACATCGGCAAACTCGGCCACGATGGCCGGATTGATGTCGGCCGACGCGTTGAAGACGAACAGGTCGATGTCGGGCTGGATCTTGCGCGCAAATTCCTCGAATACCAGGTGCTGGTACTGCATCTCGGTCGCAAAGCGCGCTGCCTGGAACAGGCGCTCGCCATCCCAGACGCCCGGGGCAATCTGCCATTCGGCGAGCAGCGTCGCATCATTGGTGGCGACGAGAAGCTCTTTGATTGCATCGATCTGGCGGTTGTGCTCCGAGTGGAAGATGTGGTGCACCGCGGTCAGGCCGATGTTCTCGTTGCCGCGTCCGTCGCCAGTGACGAAATGCAGGTCGAGCAGTTCGTTATCGTAGCCACGCAATTTGATCGGGTTGCCAAACGCGTCCTTGCCGATCGTGGCCATCGTATCCTGGTTGCCCGCCAGTTCGTCATCGTCCATGAGCAGCACGGACTCGCCCCCCACGACCCTCATGACGGGTGCGGCGGTATGCGCAATATCGTCCAGAAAAGCATGTCCGGTGCGTACGGCGCGCGTCACGTCCAGCGCCTGCAGGCCATCTCCTTCTGTCCACACTGGATTGCCTTCGGCATCCCTCATCGGTGTTCCGTTCTCGTCACGCAGCCAGACTTGGGCAAAGCCATTGGCGCCCGGGATGAAATTGCCGTAGGGGTCGGTCTTGATCAGCGGGATGTTGGTGACGTCGGCATCGGTCAGCCGGATGCCGAGCATCAGTGCATTGGCCTTGATGTCGGCCCAGGTGGGCAGTCCGTCACCGGTACCGTCGAGCAGGTGGCCGGTCGAGACCGGGCCGGTGATGGTGACCGGTTCGGTGCCGGGCTCGGTACGGGTGACCACCTGGTACTCCCGCAGGAAGACCTGGTGCGAAGGATGAGAGGTGTACGTCTGGTTCTGGTCGATGAAGGGCGTGGTCAGGTTCAGCGCGGTACTGTCATCGGAGGTACCGTATACACCGTCCGCGCCGGGATCGCGCGGCGCGCGCGAGATCATCATGAAGTTGGTCGGACTGCCTTCCTGGTAGAGCGGATCGTCCTTCTCCAGCGGGATGTAGACATTGCCATTGCCGCCCTTGGGTATCAGGGTCAGTCCGTGGTCGAAGAACTGGCCGAACAGGGTGAACCAGGAATTGTAGGGAGCGGACAGGCCCTCGTCCGGCGCGACATTCTCGACCACCCAGACGCCGTTCTCGTAATTCAGGCCCTCGGCTTCGAGCTCGAGGACAAGGGCATCGAACGCCGCCTTGGCCGTGGTTGACGCGGTGCCTGCCTTGACCAAAGCGACCTGTGCGTCCTCGTACAGCTTAAGTGCCTCCTGGTAGGCGTCGGCGTCTTCCTCCGGATTGAGGTTCTCGAGGGCGGTCTGAGCCGCCGCTTTCTCTTCCGTCTTGACGACCAGATCGGCCGCCGTCGACTTGACCAGCGCATCGGCATCGACCACCTTGGTGGCCGTTGTGAACGGATCCTCGATGCCGGCACCGATCATGGCGGTGACCACGGCCGCCCGGTTGGCGCTGCTCTGGTCGGCCACCAGGTTGGAGATGATGCGCGGGTCGGCATCGACCACGTTCCCGGGCAGCGCGTAATTCGTGTTGTCGATGGGAGCTGCCGATGGCGCCCGTAAAAACACGTCGCCATCCTTTTCGTGGCGGTAGTAGGTATCGAGCAGCCGCGCAAAGGGCTGGTCGGCAGCGCCCCAGTATTCACGCCCGCTGACAATGTTGTTGTAGCTGCCGTCGACCGTCCTCAACCCGTAAGGCAGCAAAGGATTGGTGATCAGCGAAGAGAGCGCCGCGCCGCTGGCATGCGCTTCGGCGATCTTGATCTGCTGCAGGATGAATTGCAGGTCGTGCAAATTGAGGCGGGCCATCGACGGTGCTCCCTGAGTGAGTTGGCAATCGTGATCTCAGGTTAG
>JAIXTG010000191.1 GCA_027484285.1 Oxalobacteraceae bacterium
TAGGCAAAACACGTTGCCTGTCGACAGTCGTTGCCTTGCTTTTGGCACGACACTTGTCGCTTCATGCAGTGATTTCGAATTGCGTGGTGAGCGGACAACGGCCGTCTGTGGTCGAATAGCCTGACCCCATTGATCGCCTTCGCAGGTGACGCGCATGGCCGCTGCCCCTTCGCACAGCAAGCCCTTCTCGGCTGAACAAGTTGTCGACATCCGTCACTGGACGCCTTCGCTGCTGAGCTTCACCACGACACGCCCGCTGGAACTGAGCTATGTGCCGGGCCAGTACGCGCGGATTGCACTGCAGGTCAACGGACAGCGCGTTTGGCGCGCGTTTTCCTTTGTCTCAGCGCCGCACGAGGCGCTGCTGGAATTTGTCGCGGTGCTCATTCCGGACGGACTGTTCACCTCGCGGCTGAAAGAATTGCAGCCGGGTGACGAAATTCAGGTCGAGCATGAAAACTATGGTTTCCTGACTGCCGATCGCTTTGTCGATGGCGAGGATCTATGGATGCTGGCCACGGGCACCGGCATCGGTCCGTTTGTGTCGATGCTGCGCGACCCGGCCGTCTGGTCGCAATTCCGGCGCATTTTCCTGGTTCATGGAGTACGGCATGGCGCTGAACTGGTTTACCGGGACGAACTGGAGCAGATGCAGGCAAGCGCAGCTGCGGGGCGAGCCAGCTTGTCGCTGCTGCGCTGTCTCAGCCGTCCGGCATCGAATGAGACTGGCGGCCAGACGATCAGCACCAGGATCACGCATGCATGGGACGACGGCTCACTGGAAACCCTAGCCGGCCGGCCGATCACGGCAGACGCATCGCGCGTCATGTTGTGCGGGAATCCTGAAATGATCGAGCACATGCGCGCGCGCCTGCATGCGCGCGGCATGAAACCGTGCCGGCGCATGGCGCCGGGGCATTTCCTGACCGAAAACTACTGGTGAACCGGTTCAGTTGAAGGTCTTGCCTTCGGTCGCCAGTTTTTCCAGCAGCGGTGCCGGCCTCCAGGCTTCCGGATGATGGCCTTTCGCAAAGCGACGGATCGCCATCAGCACATTCGGCAGGCCGACGGTATCCGCATAAAACATCGGGCCGCCGCGGAACAGCGGGAAGCCGTAGCCTGTCAGGTAGACCATGTCGATGTCGGAGGCACGCAGCGCAATGCCCTCTTCCACGATCAGTGCACCTTCGTTGACCAGCGCGTAGACAAGGCGCTCGACGATCTCCTCGTCGCTGACTTGCCGGCGCTGCACGCCGATCTCTGCGGAATGCGCAATGATCATCTGGTTCACCGCCTCCGACGGCCGGGCCTTGCGGTCGCCCGGCTTGTAGTCGTACCAGCCGGCCGAAGTCTTCTGGCCAAAACGTCCCTGCTCGCACAGCTTGTCGGCAATCCGTGAATAGGTCACCTCCGGCTTTTCCACATAGCGCCGCTTGCGGATGTACCAGCCGATGTCGTTCCCCGCAAGATCGCTCATGCGGAACGGCCCCATCGCGAAACCGAACTTCTCGATCGCCCGGTCGACCTGTGCGGGGAGACATCCCTCTTCCAGCAGGAAGCCTGCCTGCCGGATGTACTGCTCAACCATCCGGTTGCCGATGAAGCCGTCGCAAACGCCCGAAACCACGCCGGTCTTGCGGATTTTCTTCGCCAGATCCATCACCGTGGCCAGCACGTCGTTCGCAGTCTGCCTGCCGCGCACGATCTCCAGCAGTTTCATCACGTTGGCCGGACTGAAGAAGTGCGTGCCGATCACGTCCTGCGGACGCCGGGTGAACTGGGCGATCTTGTCGACGTCCAGGGTCGACGTGTTCGAGGCGAGGATCGCTCCCGGCTTCATGACCTCGTCGAGCTTGCGGAACACCGCCTCCTTCACCGCCATGTCCTCGAATACTGCTTCGATCACGATGTCGGCGCTGCCGATCGATTCGTAAGACAGCGTGCTGCCGATCAGCCCCATTCGCTGGTCGAGCTGGGCCTGCGTCAGCTTGCCCTTCTTCATCGAGTTTTCGTAGTTCTTGCGGATGGTGGCCAGCCCCTTGTCCAGTGCCTCCTGCTTCGTCTCGAGCATAGTGACCGGGATGCCGGCATTGGCAAAGTTCATCGCAATGCCGCCACCCATGGTGCCAGCACCGATGACGGCCGCGGAGCGTATCGGCCGCAGAACCGTGTCGCCGGGAACATCCGGAATCTTGCTGGCGGCGCGCTCGGCAAAGAACGCATGCCGGAGGGCCTTCGATTCTGATGTCTGCACCAGTTCGAGGAAAAGCTGCCGCTCAAAGTGCAGGCCTTCGTCGAAGGGCTTGCTGACCGCCGCCGCGACAGCATCCACGCATTTGAGCGGCGCCGGGAACTGAGCCGCCACGGCGCGCACCGTGTTCCGCGCAAACTGCAAATACCCGTCGGCATTCGGCAAGGAGACCCGGAGGTCCCGCACCTTGGGCAATGGGCGCTGGTCCGCGATGCCACGTGCAAATCCGAGCGCGCCCTGCAACAGGTCACCGTCGATCATCTGGTCGAACAGACGCGTGCCGGCCAGCTTCTCCGACAATACCGGGCTTCCCGAGACGATCATGTTCAGCGCCCGCTCAAGGCCGAGCACACGCGGCAGGCGCTGGGTGCCGCCTGCTCCCGGCAGGATCCCGAGTTTCACCTCGGGCAGCGCGATCTGCGCACCGGCCACTGCCACACGGTAGTGGCAGCCCAGTGCCAGCTCAAGTCCGCCACCCATCGCCAACCCGTGGATTGCCGCAACGACCGGCTTGCCAGCCGACTCGACGACGCGAATCACCGTGTGCAGCGACGGCTCCTGCAATGCCTTTGGCGTGTTGAATTCGCGGATGTCGGCGCCGCCGGAAAAACCCTTGCCGGCACCGGTCAGCACGATGGCCCGGATGGCCGCATCCTCGAGGGCGCGCTGTACGCCATCGACGATGGCAGACCGGGTTGCATGCCCGAGGCCGTTCACCGGAGGATTCTCGAGCGTGATGACGGCAATGTCGCCGTGTACCTGGTAGGTCGCGGTCATGAAGCTTGTCTCCTGTTGTTCTTGTGGATGCCCGCGCGGGCCGGAAAATCCGGCCAACTATACCGCAGAAAAAACGGTCCGTATCACTTGTGCTTGACCCTCAACAAGCCGCTGCGCTGCCGGTCCTCGCGGTAGGCATAATCGACGCGGCCGTCGACCACTTTGCCGATGACCATCATGTTTGCTGTGATTGCGTCGTGGTCCTGCGCGCTGAACGGCTTTTCGTAGCTGGTGACGGCACCCTGGTAGCGGGCTTCGAGGTTCTCGAGCGCCTTGCGCACTGCATCGCCATCGAGCGACTTCGCCTGCCGGAGCGCGAGCGCCAGCAGGTGCATGCCGTCATAGCCCTGGGCAGCGCTCATGGGCGACGGAATGATCTCGGTCCTGAAGCTGCGGTGATAGGCGAGCAGAAAACTGTTCTTGGCAGTCGAGCCTGCATCCTAGATGAAAGTTTGCGGCATCAGCGCACCTTCGCCGGCACTGCCGGCTGCATTGATGAAGTTTCGCATCGACAGCGTCCAGCTGCCCAGCAGCGGTACCTGCCAGCGCATTGCCGCCATGCCGCGTGCCAGCTGCGCCAGCTCCGGACCGATCCCCCAGCCAACCACCGCCTGTGCGCCGGCGGTACGCGCATGCTGCAGCTGCCGCCGCATGTCGGTGTCGCCGATGCGGAAGCGTTGAACGCTGACCAGGTCCAGTCCGGCCAGACGCGCCGCTTCGCCGAATGCTGCCGTGCCGCTGTCACCGTAAGCCGTATCGTCGGCCATCAAAGCGATGCGCGCTATCGACCGCTTTTTCAGGTCCTCGGCCACCATGCGCGCTTCAAGGTCCAGCGTCGGTGAAATCCGGAAAATGAAGTTGGCCAGACTGGCTGGCGGCGCGTATTTCCGGGTGAGCACCGGACCGGTGGAGACGGCGATCATCAACGGGATGCGCGCGCCCTGGTAGATGTCGATCGACGCCAGTCCCACGCCGGTATTCACGATGCCTATGGTTGCCGCCACCTTCATCTGCGCCAGCTCGGTGGCGATGCGCGCACCCTCGTCATTGTTTGCACGGTCATCCCGCTCAACCAGCTCGATCGGCCTGCCCCCGATCCCGCCAGTCGCATTGATTTCCGCAACAGCGAGCCGCACGCCGTTGCGCATGCTTTCGCCCATCGGGCTCGAACCGCCGCTGAACGGGCCGCTTAGCCCTATCCGGATCGCTTGCGCGGAAGAAGCGCCGGCCATAAAAGCCGGCAGCAGAACGATCAGCCAGAAAACAAAAACCCGCATGTGAACCTCCGATCAAGTTCAGGGTGCGGGGAGATTGCATCCGGTCGCGCCAGCTTGTCCATTAAATCGGATCAAGTGTGGCGCCAAGAATACCGGCTTGGCGCCACAAGGTTCGGGATCTCAGTACCGGCCGGGATCCCGCAGAACATCAGGACGGCCGCTTCATGTTGCAGGAGGTGGGCTGAGAAGCGACATAGGCATCGATCTTCTGTTCAGTCTTCCAGCCATAACCGGTATTTTCCTGGTCAAATTTCACGTCCTTGCCATTGGTCTTGACCCAGGTCGTTATGTAGATCGGCTGCTGGAGCTGATGATCGGTCTTGCGCATATCAACGTCACCATTCAGCGTCTTGAACTTCTGGCCTTCCATCGCGAATGCCACTTTGACCGGGTCTGTGGACTTCGCCTGCCGGATGCCAATGCCCAGCAGCTGCACTGCCGAGTAGGTGGTGAGCGCGTAGAAGTCGTCGTTGAACTTCTTTTTGAAGCTCTCCACCAGTTCCTTGCCGGCGAAAGTCTCGTTGTTGACATTCCATGTGCCGGCATAGCGCACAAAGTCGGCAGCCGCTGCACCCATGACGGTCGGCACACCGGTCGTGTAAGCGTAGAAGGTGTAGAACTTCGACTTCAAGCTGGCGTCGCGGGCTGCCTTGACCAGCAGCGCCAGGTCCGATCCCCAGTTGCCGGTAATGACCGCATCGGCGCCGCTGGCAGCAATTTTCGCGACATAGGGAGAAAAATCCTTCACGCTGCCAATCGGATGCAGGTCGTCGCCAACGATTTCGATGTCCGGGCGCTTGCGTTTCAGGTAGGCCTTGGCCGCACGCGTGACCTGGTGTCCGTGTGCATAATTCTGGCCGATGATGTAGACCTTCTTTACTGACTGATCCTTGGCGAGATAAGCAGTCAGGGCCTCCATCTTCATGTCGGAATTTGCATCGAAGCGGAAATGCCAGAAGCTGCACTTGCTGTTGGTCAGGTCAGGATCGACCGCCGCGTAATTCAGGAACACGATCTCCTGCCCGGGGTTGCGGTCGTTGTGCTTGTTGATCGCCTCGATCAGTGCGCCGGCCGCGCCCGAACCATTGCCCTGCGCGATATAGCGGAAGCCCTGGTCGATCGCGGACTTCAGCACGGTGAGCGACTCTTGCGGGCTGGCCTTGTTGTCGAAGCCGACCACCTCGAAGGTATGGCCGGGCGCCCATTTCTCCCGGTTGGCGATTTCGGCGACGCTCTGGAAACTGCGCAGCAGGTTCTGCCCCACCGGCGCGAACGGACCGGACAGGGGATCAATGAATGCAATTTTCACGACATCGGCCCAGGCTGGCGCCGACAAAAGGCATGCGGACAGCGCCGCTGCCAGAGTCCAGGAACGGGAGCGGTTTTTCATGTTGGTCTGCCTCCACTGACGGTTTGTTGATGCTGCATGATGAACACGGGACTGTGCTGGCTCGATCAGACCTCGAGCCATTCCTTGCGTACTGCCGGCTGGTCCCGCAGGCTGGCGGGCGTGCCCTCGAAGACGATGGTGCCGCGCCCCATCACGCAGACGCGGTCGGCGATGTCGAGCGCGATGGCCAGTTTCTGCTCGACCAGCAGCACCGATATGCCCCGCTGCTTCAGTGCCTGCAGATAGGCCGCGACCTGCTCGACGATTTTCGGCGCCAGGCCCTCGGTCGGTTCGTCGATCATGATCAGCTCGGGATCGCCCATCAGGCTGCGGCACAGCGTCAGCATCTGCTGCTCGCCGCCCGATAGCACACCGGCCGCAGTATGCTGCCTTTCCTGCAGGCGCGGAAACATCGCGTACATGTCGTCGATGCGCCAGCGCGACACCCGGCCACCCTGCTCGCCCAGCCTCAGGTTCTGCTCAACGGTCAGCGACGGGAAAATATCCCGGTTTTCCGGTACGTACCCGAGCCCGAGGCGGGCTATCCGGAATGCCGGCAGGCCCAGGATTTCCTGCCCGCGCAAGCGGACCGAGCCGGTGCCCCGCACCAGACCCATCACGGCTTTCACCGTGGTCGACCGGCCAACACCATTGCGGCCCAGCAGGCTGACGATCTCGCCCTGCCGAACCTCGAGGTTGACCCCGTGCAGCACGTGGCTCTTGCCGTAGAACGCATGCAGGTCGCGCACTTCGAGCAGCGTACTCATGCCAGCTCCTGCTGCGGTGCGTGGCCGCCCAGATAGGCTTCCTGTACCTCGGCATTCTCGCGGATGGCGGCCGGCGTATCGCAGGCCAGCAACTGCCCGTAAACGACCACCGCGATCCGGTCTGCCAGTCCGAACACCACGCTCATGTCATGCTCGACCATCAGCAAAGTACGCCCTTCGGTGACGCGCGCGATCAGTTCGACAGCGGCATCGGATTCCGAGCGGCTCATGCCGGCTGTCGGTTCATCCAGCAGTATCACGCTGGCGCCGCCGGCAATCGTGATGCCGATCTCGAGGGCGCGCTGCTCGGCATAAGTCAGTGACCCGGCAGCGACGTTGCGCCGCCAGCCGAGGCCGATGGCCTCCATCACCTCTTCCGCCCGCTCCCGCGCATCGCGCAGCGCATTCAGGCGGTGCCAGAACGAGTAGCGATAGCCCAGTGACCACAGCACAGCACAGCGCAGGTTCTCGAACACCGACAGCTGGTGAAAGATGTTGGTGATCTGAAAGCTGCGCGACAAGCCGAGGCGATTGATCCGGTACGGCGGCATGCCCGTCACCTCCGTGCCGTTCAGCAGGACTTGCCCGCTGCTTGGCGCGAAGCGTCCGGAAATCAGATTAAACAAGGTGGACTTGCCCGCCCCGTTCGGGCCGATCAGTGCCACGCGCTCCCCGGGCCGGACCTGCAGGTCAATGCCGCGGATGATCTCAGTCTGACCAAAGCGCTTTTTCAGCTGGCGAAGTTCCAGCGCAGGCGTATTCATTCCAGCCTCCCCATCTGCCGGCGCTCAATCTCGGCCTGCGCCGTGCCCCAGGCGCTCGCGAACGGCGGCTGCGTCATCCGGAGCGCGAGCAGTCCCAGCACCAGTGCGGCAGCACCGGCAAGCCAGCCTGCGGGAAGCGCCGTATCCAGCACGACGCCGAATACCGACAGCGTCGTGCCCTGTGCCGATTCCAGCGACCAGTGGTAGAGCATTTCGATCAGCACGACAGCGCCAACCGCCGCCAGCAATGCCGAGACCATGATCGCCAGCCCCGACGGCAGGATGCGACGCATCATGCCATGCGAGACCATCCGCAGATTCATCATCAGCAGGCTGGCCAGGCCACCGGGCGCATACATCACCATCAGGATGAAGAACAGCCCGAGGTAGAGCTGCCACGCCTTGGTGAACTCGGACAGCATCACCGTCATGAACACGCCGACGATGCCCCCGAGCAGCGGGCCGAAAAAGACGCTCGTGCCACCGATGAAGGTGAACAGCAGGACGGCGCCCGAACGAGCCAGGCTGACGTTTTCCGCAGTGACGATCTCGAAGTTAATGGCCGACAGCCCGCCCGAAATGCCTGCAAAAAAGCCGGACAGCATCAGCACCAGCCAGCGCACGCGGCGGGTGTCATAACCAATGAATTCCGCCCGCTCCGGATTGTCGCGTACTGCATTTGCTATCCTGCCCAGCGGTGTATGCGCCAGCGCGAACATGGCTGCGGTGCAGACGAACAGCCAGCAGGCGATCAGGTAATAGACCTGAACCTGCGGCCCGAAGCTGATGCCCATGACCCGCTCTCCGTACACCCGGTCGCCCGAGATGCCTCCCTCGCCGCCGAAGAATCCGGGAAACATGAGCGAGCAGGCAAACACCAGTTCGACGATACCGAGCGAAATCATCGCGAAGGTCGTGCCCGAGCGCTTTGTGGTCAGGTAGCCGAACAATGCCCCGAACAGCAGGCCGGCGAGTCCGCCGACCAGTGGAATCAGCACGAGGGGCAGCGGCAGCAGGCCGTCGCTGGCAAGCCGGATCGCATGGATCGCGATGAACGCCCCGAGCCCGGAATAGACCGCATGACCGAAGGACAGCATGCCGCCCTGCCCCAGCAGCATGTTGTACGACAACGCGAAAATCATGACCGTGCCCATCAGCGACATCATGGACAGGCTAGCGCCCGAACTGAACACGCGGGGGGCAATCAGCAGGACCAATGCATAGCCCAGCCATACGGCCCAGCGTCCGAGGCGAGGTGGTCGATAATCCAGGCTGGACGGCATCAGGTTTCCCTCGTGCCGAGCAGCCCGCGTGGCCGCAGGATCAGCACCAGCACCAACAGTACATACGGAAGAATCGGCGCCACCTCGGCCAGCGTCAGGGACAGCAGCCGGAAAGCGGCACTGCCCGGCGCGATGTCGACGCCCAGCCGGGCCAGCGGCCCGAGCAGCGACCAGTCAAGCGCCACCGCAAAGGTCTGGATCATGCCGATCACCAGCGACGCCAGCAGTGCGCCCGCCAGCGAGCCCATGCCGCCGACCACGACGACGACGAAAATAATGCTGCCGACGGTCGCTGCCATTCCGGGCTCGGTAACGAATGCGTTGCCGCCAATGACGCCGGCCAGCCCGGCGAGTGCACAGCCTCCGCCGAATACCAGCATGAACACGCGCGGCACATTGTGGCCGAGCGCCTCGACTGCCTCAGGATGAGTCAGGGCCGCCTGGATGACCAGACCGATGCGCGTTCGCGTCAGCAGCAGCCATACCGCGCCGAGCATCAGCAGGGCGACTGCCATCATGAAACCCCGGTAAGCCGGGAAAGACAGCGAATACATTGTGAACAGGGCTCCCTCCAGCTCGGCGGGAACGCGATACGGGACCGGGGCACGGCCCCAGATCATCTGCACGATTTCGACAATCAGGTAGGACAGGCCGAAGGTGAACAGCAGCTCCGACACATGGCCGTGCTTGTGCACGACGCGCAGCCCGTAGCGCTCGACCATCGCGCCAAGCAGGCCGACTGCCAGCGGGGCAACCAGCAGCGCGGGCCAGAAACCGACTTGCTGGCTGATTGCGTAACCGAAGTAAGCGCCGAGCATGTAAAAGCTGGCGTGGGCAAAATTGAGCACGCCCATCATGCTGAAAATCAGGGTCAGCCCGGATGACAGCATGAACAGCAACAGACCGTAGCTCAGTCCGTTGAGCAGGGAAATCAGGAGGAATTCCAAGGGGCGTACCTGTTCCTGCCTCAGGCGGTCGGAAGCCGGTAGTCGCGATAGGTCTCGCGGATCCGGTTCTTCAGGATCTTGCCGGTCGCTCCCAGAGGCAAGGCGTCGGCGAATACCACGTCATCCGGCGTCCACCATTTTGCGATCTTTCCCTCGTAAAAACTGAGCAGCTCTTCCCGGGTGACGTCCATACCGGGCTTCTTCACCACCACCAGCAACGGACGCTCGTCCCACTTGGGGTGGTACACGCCGATACAGGCGGCCTGCATCACCGCCGGGTGGGCGACCGCGATATTCTCGAGGTCGATCGAGCCGATCCATTCGCCGCCGGACTTGATGACATCCTTGCTGCGATCGGTGATCTGCAGATAGCCCTCGGGATCGATGACGGCCACGTCGCCGGTGGGGAACCAGCCGTCTTGCAGCACATCGCCGCCCTCCGCCTTGAAATAGCCGGACACCACCCACGGCCCGCGCACCAGCAGGTTGCCGTAGGTCTTGCCGTCCCACGGAAGCTCCTTGCCTTCGTCATCGACAATCTTCATGTCGACACCGAAGATGACCCGTCCCTGCTTTTCCAGGATCGCCTGCTGCTGCTCATCCGGCAGCGCAGCGTGCGAGGACAGTAGCGTGCAGGCGGTACCGAGCGGCGACATTTCGGTCATGCCCCAGGCATGCACCACCTCTACACCATAGTCGTGGCGCAAAGTCTTCATCATGGCCGGCGGACAGGCCGAGCCGCCGATAACCGTGCGCCGGAAGGTGGAAAACTTCAGCTGGTTCTGGGCAACGTAATTCAGCAACCCGAGCCAGACGGTCGGCACGCCGGCCGAGAATGTCACCTTCTCCTGCTCGAACAGCTCGTAAACCGACTTGCCGTCCAGCGCGGGGCCGGGGAACACCAGCTTTGCGCCGGCCAGCATCACCGAGTACGGCAGGCCCCAGGCATTCACATGGAACATCGGCACGACCGGCAGCACCACGTCGCGCGCAGACACATTCAGCGCATCCGGCAAGGCGGAAGCATAGGAATGCAGCAATGTCGACCGGTGCGAGTACAGCGCCCCCTTCGGATTGCCGGTGGTCCCCGACGTGTAGCACAGGCTGGAGGCAGAATTTTCGTCGAAAAGCGGCCACTCGAAATCGTCCGACTCCGCACCGATCAGGTCTTCATAGCAGAGCAGCTTCGGCAA
>JAIXTG010000304.1 GCA_027484285.1 Oxalobacteraceae bacterium
CGCGCCTCGTCGAACTTTTCCTGGGCTGCGAACAGGTCGCCCCGGCGGTCCGCTACCAGCGCGGCAAATTGCTCGGGAAAATTGGCCGACAGTACCTTCAGCCCCTCGTCATAGGCCTTTTCATCCAGCAGGATGCCAGCCAGTCGGATGCGCGCAATCGAAGGAAATTCCTCTCCGCTGGCATGCTCGATTACCCATTGCAGCTGGGCCTTGGATGCTTTCAGGTCGTTCTGGTCGAAAGCGGTCTTCGCCGCGACCAGCGAACCCATCGCTGCATAGGCAGTGGAGCCGAACTTGTCCTTGACGTCGCCGGCCGCACGCAGCACTTTCGCGTGGTCCTTCGCATCAGCCGCCTTTACGATTTCCTCGTACAGCACAGCGGCTTTCCCTGCCTGGTCACGCTGGTAGTATTTCCAGCCTGACCACGCGGCGTATGCAGCAAGTGCTGCAGCTACCAGCCAGCTGACCAGGTTGCCATATTTGGACCACCACGCCTTGAGCGTTGCAAGTTGTTCTTGTTCTTCGAGATCGTATGCCATGGTTGTGTCGCTGCTTCAATGATGGGTGTGGATCTGACCGGCGTGCAGGTGACCATGATCGTGGTCGTCGCCGCCAGTGATCTGGTCGATCAAAAAGTCGACCAGCTTGTCCTGCGCTACGGCTTGTTGATTGTTATTCATGTCACCGGAACGCAGGTGCTTGACAGTCGCCTCGCCGCGGGCGATTTCATCGTCGCCTAGGATCACCGCGAATGCGGCACCGCTGGCATCTGCACGTTTCATTTGCGATTTGAAGCTGCCCGCACCGCCAGCCGCTGCGCAATGTAGCACAACATCCAGGCCCGCATCCCGTATGCGCTCCGACAAAACGAAAGACTGCATCTGCGCGGCCTCGCCCTGGTGGACCATGTAGACGTCGCACTGGCTGCGGGAGAAGGTTTCGGTCGATACTTTCATCAGCTCGAGCAAACGCTCGACACCCATCGCAAAGCCGACTGCCGGCGTAGGCTTGCCGCCGAAAATTTCGACCAGCGGATCGTAGCGCCCGCCACCGCACACCGTACCCTGAGCGCCGAGCTGGTCGGTGATCCATTCGAACACCGTGCGGTTGTAATAGTCCATCCCCCGTACCAGCCGCGGATTGATCTTGAACGGCACGTTGTTGTGGTTGAGGAAGCGCTGCACGCCCTCGAAATGGACGCGCGATTCCTCGCCAAGGTAGTCCAGCAGCTTGGGGGCGTTGTCTACCAGTGACTGCATTGCCGGATTCTTGGTATCCAGGATACGCAGCGGATTGCTGTGCAGCCGCCGCAGCGCATCCTCGTCCAGCTGGTTACGATGCTGCTCGAAATAGGCAATCAGGTCGGCCCGATGGCGATTGCGCTCCTCGGCGTCGCCGATCGAGTTGATCTCGAGGCGGATCCCCTCCAGCCCGAGATCATCCCAAAGCCGCTGGCATAGCATAATCAGTTCGGCGTCGATATCGGGTCCGGCAAAACCGACCGCTTCGGCACCTACCTGATGAAATTGCCGGTATCGGCCACGCTGCGGCCGCTCGTGGCGAAACATCGGGCCTGTGTACCAGAGGCGCTTCGGGCTGTCGTAAGTGAGGTTGTGCTCAAGGACCGAGCGAACCACACCTGCCGTGCATTCCGGACGGAGTGTCAGCTGATCGCCATTCATGCTGTCGGTGAACGAGTACATCTCCTTCTCGACGATGTCGGTCACCTCGCCGAGACCGCGCGCAAACAGTGCGGTCGGCTCGACAATCGGTGTACGGATCTGCTGGTAGCCATAGCTCTTCAGCACTGACTGTACGGTGTTCTCGAATAGCTCCCACAGCGGCGCGTCGTCGGGCAGGATGTCATTCATGCCCTTGACGCCGAGGATCTTATCTTTCTTGGTTTCTGCCATAACGTGTCTTTACATAGTCCAGTACGATCGCCTGGAATTCTTCGGCGATACGCTCGCCGCGCAGCGTGACGGTCTTCTGTCCGTCAACGAACACCGGTGCCGCCGGAGACTCTCCGGTGCCCGGCAGGCTGATACCGATGTTCGCGTGCTTGGATTCACCGGGGCCGTTCACGATGCAACCCATCACGGCCACATTCATTTCCTCGACCCCCGGATAACTGCCCTTCCATGAAGGCATTTTCTCGCGCAGGAATGTCTGGATCTGATCGGCCAGCTCCTGGAACACCGTCGAGGTCGTGCGGCCGCATCCCGGGCAAGCGATGACCATCGGCGTGAATTTGCGCAGGCCCATGGTCTGCAGGATCTCCTGCGCGACGATCACCTCCCGGGTTCGGTCGCCTCCCGGTTCGGGCGTCAGGGACACGCGAATCGTGTCGCCAATGCCCTCCTGCAGCAGCACGCCCATTGCCGCAGTCGAGGCGACGATTCCCTTGCTGCCCATGCCGGCCTCGGTCAGCCCAAGGTGAAGCGGGTAGTCGCAGCGTCGCGCAAGTTCACGGTAGACGGCGATAAGGTCCTGCACCCCGGATACCTTGCAGGAGAGCGCAATACGGTTGCCGGGCATGCCAAGCTCTTCGGCGCGCCGGGCATTTTCCAGCGCCGAGGTAATCAGCGCCTCGTACATCACCGCCTGCGCACTCCAGGGCTGCGCACGCTGCGCATTTTCGTCCATGATTCGCGCCAGCAGTGCCTGGTCGAGGCTCCCCCAGTTGACACCGATTCGCACCGGCTTGCCGTACCGGTTGGCGACTTCGATCATCTGGGCAAATTGGGTGTCGCGCTTCGCGCCCTGTCCGACATTGCCGGGATTGATTCGGTACTTGGATAGTGCCTCGGCACAGTCGGGATACTGGGTCAGCAGCTGGTGGCCGTTGTAGTGAAAGTCGCCGACCAGCGGCACGTCGACGCCCATCTTGTCGAGCTGCTCGCGGATCACCGGCACGGCCGCTGCCGCTTCCGGCGTGTTGACGGTAATGCGTACCACTTCGGAACCTGCGCGCGCCAGCGCTTTCACCTGGATCGCCGTGCCGATGGCATCGGCGGTATCGGTGTTCGTCATGCTCTGGACGACAACCGGCGCGCCGCCGCCAACGAGTACCTCCCGTTCACCGTGACGGATGCTGACCTGGCGAGTCAGCCGCCGGGGCAAAGGGCCGGAGGGGATCGGAGATGCTGGCTGCATGCGGAGGGGCTCCTTATTTCAGGTTGAGTTTCGCCACGTTGTCGCGCGATACAGCCTTCAGATTCAATGGCTGCCCGCGCAAGCTGGCATCGACGCCCGCTGCATTGCCAACCACCAGGCTGACTGGCTGGGTAAGCTCCAGGGTCTCACTGGTCCCTGCCTTCATCAGCCTGGACACCAGCTTGAGCTCGCCATCGATAGTCGTGACCTCGACCCAGGCATCCTCGCGCAGCACCAGGCGAAGCACATCCGCCTCGCCAGAGACCGGAGGCGTGGCGGTCGGGACAGCATTCGTATCCCCAGCCGGTTCCGCGGCACCGGTCGGGATCACCGTAGCCACTGGCCGTGATTCGACCAGGCCAGGGACCGAATCATCGGCGTCCGCCAGGTTGAATGCAGCCGGCACTTGCAGCCAACCGTTCTGGTAGGCGATGAAGCCCAGGGTGCCGACGAAGACCAGCACGACAGCCGCCAGACCGGACAATCGGCGGGAACCGCGCCGGTGGCTGACCGGCGGAGAATATCGGCGACCGCTGAACGCCGGCGCCGGCAAGGGACGCCGAACGACGATCGAACCAGCAGCGGGGTTCGCTTCGCCGGCGACCGCAGCCAGCAGCGGCTCCGGATCGAGGCCGAGCAGCTTGGCATAAGAGCGAATGAAGCCGCGAACGGTGGCCATGCCCGGCAGTGCGCCGTAGTCGTTGGTCTCCAGCGCGACAATCTGGCGCGGCGCGAGCTTGACGCGCGAACATACTTCCTCGATCGAGAGCCTGAGTTCGTTGCGTCGCGCAGCAAGAATGTCACCCGGGAGCGATTGCACGACGTCCGAAGTTACATCGGCCTCTGCAACGGGCTCTGCCGGCAGTGAATCAGGTACGGCCGCCTGAAGCTCAGGCTTATTGTCGAGAAGCTGCGCTTGATCGTGTTCTTTGTCAGTCATCTGTATTGCCTGATTGGTAAGCCCGCCACTGCGGAGTGTCTGGCAGTCTTCGCTGCCATTGGGCAGCAAGACTTTGCTCGGCAGCGCGATCATCAAGCCGGCGCTCGATCCGAATCGCCAGCAAAAAATCCTCAGCCGTGACCTGCTCGCTGGCGATGACAGGCAGCATGTGCATGCGCGCACGCGCATAGTCACCGCCCTCAAATGCGAGCCGTGCCAGGCTGGCGTGGGCAGGGACCAGCGTGGGCTCCGCCTGCAACGCCCGTTCGAAATAGCCCTGCGCACGCATGCGCTCTCCCAGTTTCAGGCTGCAACGTCCGGCATTCATCGCCGCCTTCGCCGGCGACGCGTAGTTACGCTGGGCGAGCGCCTTGTCGAAATAGGCAAGCGCAGCAGCGGGCTGCCCGCTTTCGCAAAGTACCCAGCCGTAATTGTTCTGCAGCCCCGGATCGTTCGGTGCAATCCGCAAGGCCTGTTGCAGGCTCTGCTGTGCGCGCTGCGGTTCCCCGAGCTGCTGCAGCGCAAGACCACGCAGTCCCAAAGCATCGGCACGCTGCGGATCGAACGCAAGCACCCGTTCGAGCTCCTGCAGCGCGATTGCGGACTGCCCGTCCGCGAAATAGGCATTCGCCAGCTCCAGGCGGATATCGGCCCGGCGCTTGGTATCCGCCCCGCCCTCTCCGCTCAGCGCAGGATCAGATGCGCAGCCTGCCAGCCAGCCCAGCACGAGCAGCCAGCCGCACAATCGCAGCGGCCAGATCACCCGGGAATCTCCACGATGCGCCCGAAATCCTTGCCGTACTTTTCCTGGTAGGCCGACATTTTCTGCATGCGCTCCTGCACGCGGGTACGGTCCTGCACTTCCCCGGCAAGCTGCCCGCATGCAGCGTCGATATCGTCACCTCGCGTCTTGCGCACCGTAGTCACCACGCCGGCATCCATCAGGATCTGCGCAAAGGCCTTGATGCGCGCATTGTTCGAACGCTTCAATCCCGATTCAGGAAAGGGATTGAACGGGATCAGGTTGAACTTGCACGGTACGTCAGCCACTAGAGCCAGCAACTCGCGGGCATGTGTATCGCTGTCGTTCACGCCATCCAGCATGCAGTACTCGAAGGTGACAAAGTCGCGCGGCGCGAACTCGAGGTATCGCTTGCAGGCGGCCAGCAATTCCCTTAGCGGGTACTTGCGGTTCAGCGGCACGAGTTCATCACGCAGCTTGTCGTTCGACGCATGCAGCGATACCGCCAGCGCAACGGCGCAATCGCCGGCCAGCTTGTCGATCATTGGCACGACGCCGCTGGTAGACAGCGTGACCCGGCGACGCGAGAGCCCGTAGGCGTTGTCATCCAACATCAGCTTCAGGGCTGCAACCGTCGGCTCGTAATTCAGCAGCGGCTCACCCATGCCCATCATGACGACATTGGTAATTTGCCGCTCCCCTTTCGGCCCCTGGGGCACGCCCTTCGCACGCCGTAGCAGAGTCTCTGCCAGCCAGAGCTGGCCGATGATCTCGCCCACCGACAGGTTGCGGGAAAAGCCCTGCTTGCCGGTGGAGCAGAACCGACAGTTCACCGCACAGCCAGCCTGCGTCGAAACGCACAGCGTGCCGCGGTTCTCTTCGGGGATAAAAACGGTTTCGACTGCGTTGCCGTTGCCGACGTCAAGCAGCCACTTGCGGGTGCCGTCGGCCGAGGTGTGATCGCTGATCACTGCCGGCGCGGCGATGATGGCATGCGCATCGAGCTTTTCGCGGAGCGACTTTGCGAGGTCCGTCATCGCACTGAAGTCAGACTCGCCGAACTGATGTATCCAGCGCTGCAACTGCTTCGCTCGGAAGGGTTTCTCGCCGAGGTCCCCGCACCAGCGGAGGAGCCCGGCGGGCTCCAGGTCCAGCAAATTGGTCAGTGCCGCCATCTTGTGTCCCTGCATGCATCAAGTGCAGGACCGGATGTCGGACGGTGCTTGTTGTATTCCGCCCCCGGCCCTGCCGTTCCTGTCATCCGTCCTGATTAACGCGAGTAGACGTTCAGGGCGGGGAAGAAATAGCCGATCTCTACAGCTGCCGTATCGGCACCATCGGAGCCGTGCACGGCATTGGCGTCGATCGAGTCGGCGAAATCGGCGCGAATCGTGCCCTTGTCAGCCTTCTTCGGATCGGTTGCGCCCATCAGTTCGCGATTCTTCAGGATGGCATTTTCACCTTCGAGTGCCTGCACCATCACCGGGCCGGAGATCATGAAGTCAACCAGGTCCTTGAAGAACGGGCGCTCGCGGTGGACCGCATAAAAACCTTCAGCCTCGGCGCGCGACAGGTGCATCATCCGTGCGGCGATGACTTTCAGGCCAGCGTTCTCGAAACGCGTGTAAATCTGGCCGATCACGTTCTTGGCTACGGCGTCGGGCTTGATGATCGACAGGGTGCGTTCGATTGCCATCTGTAAAAACTCCAATGAAATTAAGGGGTTAAGAATGTTGGACCGTACTTCGGCTAGCCCGAGATTCTAGCACGAAAGCGCTCTATTCGGACTCTTGCGTTGTTACCTTCTTCACATGATTGCGTGTGGAGCGGAATGGACGGTGAAATCAAATGTCAGGTAAATTATCGATTTGGCAGCCACCGGTGCGTGGCGTCATTGCATTTTGAACAAGGAGGCATCATGAACCAACCTGCAACTACCCGCTACGGGGCGTTCGGCGACGTGCTTGCAGCGCGCAACCGCGTGCTGCGCAATACATTCTGGCTGCTTGCCCTGTCGATGCTGCCCACCGTACTGGGCGCTTGGATCGGCGTGCAAATGAACTTCTCGTTCCTTGCCGGCAGCCCGATGCTGGGTTTCATCGCCTTCCTCGCGATTGCTTTCGGTTTCTTTTACGGCATCGAGAAAACCAAAAATTCCTCTGTCGGCGTTCTGTTGCTGCTCGGCTTCACCTTTTTCATGGGCCTGATGCTCTCCCGCCTGATTGGTCAGGTGCTGAGCTTCTCGAATGGCGCGAACCTGGTGATGACTGCCTTCGGCGGTACCGCTCTAGTGTTCGCGACAATGGCTTCGATCGCCACCACCAGTAAACGCGATTTTTCCGGCCTTGGCAGCTGGCTGTTCGCCGGTGTGATCGTGATCCTGCTGGCAGCGCTCGCAAACATCTTCCTGCAGATGCCGGCGCTTCAAATAGTCATTTCAGTGGTGGCGGTCGCAATCTTTTCCGCCTACATCCTGTTTGACGTACAGCGCGTCGTCAACGGCGGAGAAACCAACTACATCACCGCAACGCTGGCAATTTACCTCGACCTGTACAACGTGTTCGCCAACCTGCTCGCACTGCTGGGCATCTTTGGCGGCGAGCACGACTGAGCTGCGTCCCTGACAAAAAAAACGCCGACCCTCGGGTCGGCGTTTTTTTTGCAGGCATCGCTCAGGCGCGATCAAACACGGCAATCGACTCGACGTGCGCAGTATGGGGAAACATGTTGACGACACCCGCCTTTGCCAGGCGGTAGCCGCCGACATTGACAAGCACGCCGGCGTCGCGCGCAAGCGTAGCCGGGTTGCAGGAAACATAGACGATGCGCTCAGGCTGCAGCGCGGGATCGGTTTCCCTCGTGTCGGCAATCGCCTTGCAGACCTCCATGGCACCTTCGCGCGGCGGGTCGATCAGCATGCGATCGAAACGGCCCAGTGCACGTAGATCCTCCAGCGTGAATTCGAACAGATTGCGGTTGTAGAACACCGTCTTGTGATCAAGGCCGTTCAGCGCAGCATTCTGCAATGAGCGCTCGGTCAGTGCAGGGCTGCCCTCGATACCCACCACGGAGGCAGCTTGCGTCGCGAGCGGCAAGGTGAAATTGCCGAGCCCGCAGAACAGGTCAGCCACGCGATCTGTCGGCTGCACGCCGAGCAGGCGCAGTGCGCGCGAGACAAGCACCTGATTGATCTGGTGATTCACTTGCGTGAAATCGGTCGGCCGGAAAGGCATCCGGACACCGAATTCAGGCAACAGGTACTCCAAAGGCCGTTGCTGCGGATACCAGGGAACCGCCGTATCCGGCCCCTTGGTCTGCAACCACCACTCGACCTGCCATTCATCGGCGAATGACTTCAGGCTGACTTCATCGTCCGGCGACAGCGGCTCCATGATCCGCAGCACCAGCACGATCACCTGCGCGCCGTCATGCTCGCCGACGGCCAGCTCGACTTGCGGCAGCCGATCGCGGATCGACAGTGATGCAAAAAGAGCCCGCATCGGCAGCAGCATCGCAGACACGCGGGGCGGAAGGATCTCGCAGCTTGTCATGTCGGCGATGTAGCTGGATTTCCGCTCGTGGAAACCAATTAGGATCCCGCCTTTTTTCTCGACGAAACGGACCGACATCCTTGCCCGGTAGCGGTAACCCCAATCCGGCCCGTGAATGGGGCGCATGACCTGTGCGGGCGCGACCCGGCCGATATGATGCAGGTTGTCCTCGAGCACGCGCTGCTTGATCGCCACCTGGGCCGGTGGGTTCAGGTGCTGCATTGCGCAGCCGCCGCAGACACCGAAGAACTCGCATCTCGGTCGCGTGCGCAGCGGCGACTCTTCGAGAAGCTCGGTCATGTCCGCTGCTTCCCATTTCGGCTTGCGGCGGTAGGACTTGAAACGTACACGCTCGCCAGGCAATGCGCCCTCGACGAAAATCACTTTGCCGGGAGTGCCGTCGTCATTCGGCAGGTGGCCGACGCCGCGCGCCTCCATATCGAGCGACTCGATCAAGAGAATGGGTGAGTGGTTCATGGAAAAAGGGTCTGGCGTCGATGCAAACCCGCGATTTTACCGCTTGTCGCCTTGCTGGTCGTGGACGAACGCCCTGCCGATCAGCCCCACATAGACAGATATTCGCGCCAATGTCGTGAGTCCAGCCTGGCCAGCGACGACCGCACCAGTTCGATCTCGGACTCGTAGGCATCGCGGGTCAGCTGGCCGCGCATGAGCAGGTAGCGGCAATAGACAAGATAGGTGTTGACGACATCAGTTTCGCAGTAGTCGCGGATGTCGGACAAACGCCCTTCCTGGTACAGCGTCCATACCTGCGATCCGTCGACCCCCATCTTGCCGGGGAAACCGCACAACTTCGCGAGATCATCCAGTGGCGCATTCGCGCGGCCGGTATACATCGCGAGATGATCCATCAAGTCAAGATGGCGAGTGTGGTAACGCGACAAGTAGTTGTTCCACTTGAATTCGCGGTCGTCTTCGCCGGTCTCCCAGAAGCGAGCGCCGGTAATGCCATGCACCAGCGCACGGTAGTTCAGCACGGGCAAGTCAAAGCCGCCCCCATTCCATGACACCAGCTGAGGGGTGTAGCGATCGATGACCCGGTAAAAGTCCTGGACCAGCTTTGCCTCGCCATCATCGAGGGTGCCCAGCGAGCGTACGCGAAAGCCTTCATCGTCGCGAAACACGCATGAGATAGCCGCCACCCGGTGCAAGTGGTGCTGGAGGAAATCGGAACCGGTCTTCTCCCGCCGCGCAGAGAACGCGAGCGCTGCCACTTCGGCATCCGTCAGCGCTGCATCTGAATCGTTCAGCTTGCGCAGGCCCGGGACATCCGGAATTGTCTCGATGTCGAACACCAGAACCGGGATCACAGCAATGCGTCCTTTCCGAGACCG
>JAIXTG010000435.1 GCA_027484285.1 Oxalobacteraceae bacterium
GCCCGCAGTGGCTCGGCATGCTGGGCATGCACGGCACGCTGGAGGCCAACCTCGCGATGCATCATGCCGACCTGGTGATCTGCATCGGCGCGCGCTTCGACGACCGCGTGACCAGCCGGCTGTCCGACTTCTGCCCGCACGCGAAATTCATGCACGTCGATATCGATCCCGGTTCGGTCGGCAAGATCGTGCGTGCCGATTTCCCGCTGGTCGGCGATTGTGCCGAGGTGCTGGACGGACTGTTGCAGCAGGTCGGGCAGGCGCGTCCGGATCCGGCCCGCCTGGCCGACTGGTGGTCGCAGGTCGACGGCTGGCGCGCGCGCGGCTCGCTCGACTTCGTCGACACGCCGGACGCCATCGTGCCGCAGGCGCTGGTCAGCCGGCTGCAGCAGCAGCTCGAAGGACGCGACGCCGTGGTGTCGACCGACGTCGGCCAGCACCAGATGTGGGCCGCGCAATACCTGAAATTCGAGCGGCCGATGCGCTGGCTGACCTCGGGCGGCGCGGGCACCATGGGCTACGGCCTGCCGGCCGCCATCGGCGCGCAGATTGCGCATCCGGACAAGACGGTGGTGTGCGTGAGCGGCGATGCGTCGGTGCTGATGAACATCCAGGAACTGTCGACCGCGATGCAGCACCGCACCCCGGTCAAGCTCATCCTGTCCAACAACGGCTACATGGGCATGGTCCGGCAGTGGCAGGAACTGGCACACGGCGGACGCTACAGCCACAGCTACACCGAAGCGCTGCCGGATTTCGTGGCGGTGGCGCGCGGTTTCGGATGGCAGGCGCGCAGCGTCAGCCGGCGCGACGAACTGGATGCCGCGCTCGCGGAATGCCTGGCGAGCGAAGGGCCGTATTTCCTTGATGTTCATGTCAAGGCGGAAGAAAACTGCTTCCCGATGATTCCTGCCGGTGCCGGCCATCACGAGGTCCTGCTGGCCGATGGCAAGTAAGCTGCCAGCCTGAGGAAAGAAAAAAGGCCGCGCACCGGGCGCGGCCTTTTTCATGCCTTGCCGCATGTCAGGCGGCTTGTTCCGGCAGGCGGCGGATCAGCAGCAGTGCCACCACGCTCACTGCTGCCATCACCCCGAGGTAATAGCCGACGAACGGCAGCCCGTGGTTGGTGGCCAGCCAGGTCGCGATATACGGCGCGAACGAGGCGCCGAGGATGCCGGACAGGTTGAAAGTCAGCGACGCGCCGGTGTAGCGCACCTCGGCCGGGAACAGGGCCGACATCAGCATGCCGAGCGGACCGAAGCACATGCCCATCAGCGCCATGCCGATCGACAGGGCAATCACGGTCGCCAGGCTGCCGGCTGCCAGCAGGTTGCCGAGGAACAGGCCGAGCACGATGATGCCGACCGAGCCGAGCAGCAGTGCCGACGTGCGGCCGCGGGCATCCGACAGCTTGGCCGCGAGCGGAATCGAGCCGGCGAAGAACAGCACCGAGATCAGCTGCAGCACCAGGAATTCGCTGCGGGTATAGCCGAGCGAGCTGGTGGCCCAGCTCAGCGTGAACACCGTAATCAGGTAAAACAGCACGAACTGGCCCATGCCGGCGAAAGTGCCCAGCACCAGCGGGCGGGTGTGGCGCGTGACCACGGCCAGCATCGGCACTTTGACCCGCTCATGCTTCTCCAGCACCTTCTGGAATTCCGGTGTCTCGGTGATGTTCAGGCGCACGTACAGCCCGACCAGCACCAGCACCGCGCTGGCCACGAAAGGAATGCGCCAGCCCCACTCGAGGAAATCCTGTTCCGGCAGTTGCGTCGTCAGCACCAGGAACACCGTGCCCGACAGGAAGAAGCCGGCGGGACCGCCGAGCTGCGGGAACATGCCGTACCACGCACGCTTGCCCGGCGGCGCATTCTCGGTGGCCAGCAGCACCGCGCCGCCCCATTCGCCGCCCAGGCCGAGGCCCTGGCCGAAGCGCAGCACGGCCAGCAGTATCGGCGCCAGCAGGCCGATCGACGCATAGGTCGGCAGCAGGCCGATCAGCACGGTCGACAGGCCCATCGTCAGCAGCGAGGCGACCAGCGTGGCCTTGCGCCCAATGCGGTCGCCGAAATGGCCGAATAGTGCCGAGCCGACCGGACGCGCGACGAAGGCGAGGCCGAACGTGGCCAGCGACTGCAGCGTGGCCAGTGTCGGGTCGCCGCCAGCGAAAAACAGGTGCGGAAACACCAGCACTGCAGCGGTGCCGAAAATATAGAAATCGAAATACTCGATCGTGGTGCCGATCAGGCTGGCGAACAGCACTCGGCGCGGCGAGTTGCCCTTGGTTGCGCCGCTTGCGGCAACGGCGTCCGGGGCGATGGCCGATTCTTGCATGGGGTGTCTCCTTGACTTGTTATTGCTGCCGCCTCTGCTGCCGGCTCGCCGCAGGCCCTGTCGGGCGCACGACGGCCGATTTGGCCCGGGTCGGCGCTTGCTACCTTGTTTACCCCTCAGCCCACTGGTATGATGAGTACACAAGTTTACGATCATGCCAACAATCGAATGTCCGGTCAACGAGAAACAGCGGTCGAGTCTGCGCCGATAGTGCGGCGCAAGCTGGGGCAGGAAGTGCTGGAGCGCTTGCTTGCCGGCATTCGTTCCGGCGCATATCCGATCAATGAATTGCTGCCGTCCGAGCGCGAACTGATGGCGCAATTCGGCGTCGGCCGTCCGGCGGTGCGCGAGGGCCTGCAGGCGCTCGAGCGCATGGGGCTGGTCAGCATCCAGCACGGGGAGGGCGCGCGCGTGCGTGCGCTGTCGGCCGACTCGGTAATTTCCCAGATATCCGACACCGCGATCCACCTGCTGGAAGTCGACGGCCGGCTGCTCGATCACCTGAAAGAAGCGCGCCTTGCATTCGAAGTCGCGATGGCGCGTGCCGCCGCAGCGCGCGCGACCGAGGCCGACATCGCCGCCCTGCGCGAAGCACTCGACGCCCACCGTGCCAGCCTCGGCGATCCGGTGCGCTTTCTTGAAACCGACCTCGCACTGCACCGGCTGATTGCGGCAGTCTCCGGCAACCCGGTGTATGTCGCGGTATCGCAGGCGATGCTGCAGTGGCTGACCCGCTTCCACGAAGACCTGGTGCGCGCACCGGGCGCCGAAGCGGTCACGCTGGACGAGCACGTCCGCCTGCTGGACTGCATTGCCCGGCATGATGCGGATGGCGCCGAGCAGGCGATCCGCGAACATCTCACCCGCGCCAATGAAAGCTACCGCCGCCGGGGCGGCAAAGCCGGCGGCGGCACTACCCGATAACGACTCAAACAACACGGAGACATCGATGTCCCTCTTCCCGGGATTCAGGCAGAAACGCGTCCGCACCAGCGGCGCCACCATCAACGTCGTCACCGCCGGCCAGGGCGAGCCGGTGCTGCTGCTGCACGGCTATCCGCAGACGATGGCCTGCTGGCACCAGATCGCCCCCGAGCTGGCCAAGCATTACACCGTGGTCTGCGCCGACCTGCGCGGCTACGGCGGCTCGTCCAAGCCCAAGGGGCTGCCCGACCATTCGAATTATTCGAAGCGCGAAATGGCGCTCGACATGGTGGAAGTCATGAGCAAGCTCGGCCACGAGCGCTTCCACCTGGTGGGCCATGACCGCGGCGGACGCGTCGCGCATCGGCTCGCGAAGGATCACGGGGCGCGCGTGCAGACCCTGACCGTGCTCGACATCTCGCCGACGCTGAAGATGTTCGAGAGCACCGACCTGCGCTTCGCCACCGCTTACTACCACTGGTTCCAGATGTTGCAGCCGGCGCCGCTGCCGGAAAAAATGCTGCAGGGGATCGTGCCCTTCAACATCCTCGGCATGGTCGGCCGCTCCGAGCCCGACCTGTCGGCCTTCTCGAAAGAAGCGATCGCCGAATACGTGAAGGCATTCAAGGATCCGAAAGCGGTGCATGCCAGCTGCGAGGACTATCGCGCCGCCGGCACCATCGACCTCGAGCATGACCGTGCCGACCGCCGCCGCAAGCTGAAGATGCCGATGCTGGCCCTGTGGGGCAAGCGGGGCGTGATCAACCGCCTGTTCAACTGCCTCGAAGACTGGCGCGAAGTCGCCTCCGACGTGCGTGGCAAGGCGCTCGACTGCGGCCACTTCGTGCCCGAGGAAAAGCCGGCCGAGACGCTGAAGGAAATCCGCCGCTTCATCGCGCAGTACCCGATCTGACACCGGACCCGGAGCGCCCATGTCCGCCAATCCCCGACACAAGAGCACCGTGCTGCTCGACGGCCCCGACCGTGCCGTCGCGCGCGGGATGATGAAGGCCGCCGGCTTCACCGACGACGACCTGAAGAAGCCGCAGATCGGCGTGGCCCACTGCTGGATCGGCACCATGCCCTGCAACCTCAACCATCGCTCGCTCGCGCAGCAGGTGATGGAGGGCATCCGCGCCGCCGGCGGCACGCCGCTCGAAATCAACACGGTGGCCATCAACGATGGCATTACCACCGGCACCGAGGGCATGAAGACCTCGCTGGTCAGCCGCGAGGTGATCGCCGATTCGGTCGAACTGGTGGCACGCGGCCACATGCTCGACGGACTGGTGACCATTTCCGGCTGCGACAAGACCATTCCCGCGATGGCGATGGCGCTCGGCCGCCTGAACCTGCCGGGACTGTCGTTCTACAGCGGCACCATCCTGTCGGGCAAATGCACCAAGCCGTCGACCCTGTTCGAGGGACGCAAGCTGACCATCCAGGAAATCTATGAGGCCGTCGGCGCCTTCAACGCCGGCCGCATCAGTGCCGACGAGCTGCGCGATGTCGAAGACCATGCCTGCCCGGGCGCCGGCGCCTGCGGCGGACAGTTCACCGCCAACACCATGGCGACCGCCAGCGCAATGCTCGGCATCTCGCCGATGGGCTTCAATGACATACCGGCCGTCGACCCGCAGAAGGAGCAGGCCGCCTATGACTGCGGGCGCATGGTGATGGCCCTGGTGAATGCCGGCATCACCCCGCGCCAGATGGTGACGCGCGACAGCCTCGAGAACGCGATTGCCGGCGTGATGGCAACCGGCGGCTCGACCAATGCGGTGCTGCACCTGCTGGCCATCGCGCGCGAATTCGGCCTGCCGCTGTCGCTCGCCGATTTTGATCGCATTTCGCGCCGCACGCCGGTGCTGGCCGACATGCGTCCGTGGGGACGCTTTACCGCGCCCGAGATGCACGAAGCCGGCGGCGTGCCGCTGGTGGCAAAGCACCTGTGCGATGCCGGCCTGCTGCATGCGGATGCCATGACAGTCACCGGCCGCAGCATTGGCGACGAGTCAAAGCTGGCGACATCGCCGGCGGGACAGGAAGTGATCCGGCCCGTGGCCGATCCGGTCAAGCCCGAGGGCGGCATCGTGATCCTGTACGGGAATGTCGCGCCCGGCGGCTGCGTGATCAAGCTCGGCGGCCAGAAGAAAAAGCTGCACAGCGGTCCGGCACGCGTGTTCGAGACCGAGGAAGACGCATTCGCAGCAGTGAAGGCCAACCAGATTCGCCCGAACGACGTGATGGTGCTGCGCAATGAAGGCCCGCGCGGCGGCCCGGGCATGCGCGAGATGCAGCTGGTCACCGGCGCACTGCAGGGGTCGGGACTCGGCGACTCGGTGGCACTGATGACCGACGGCCGCTTCTCGGGCGCCTCGCATGGCTTCGTGATCGGCCACATCGTGCCGGAAGCGGTGGACGGCGGACCGATCGCCGCGCTTCGCGATGGCGACATCATCACCATCGACGTCGACCAGCGGCGTCTCGATGTCGATCTCGACGATGCACAGCTGCGCGAGCGCCTGGCCGGCTGGAAGCCGCCCGCGCCGCGCTACACCGTCGGCGTGCTCGCAAAGTATGCGCGGCTGGTAACCGATGCCTCGCAGGGCGCGGTGACCTCGGGTGCGCCCGCGGTCGACGGCCACTGAAAAAATTATTGATCTCTCTACCATTTGAAGGAGCAAGCATGAATCCCACCAGCGTCAAGCGTATCGGTCTGGTCAAGCGTCGCAAGGACCTGAGCTACGAAGAATTCAAGAACCACTGGCTGAACGTGCATGCCGAGCTGTGCAAGAAGCTGCCGAACATGCGCCGCTACTCGGTCAACCTGATTGCGCCGGAGCAGGTCGAGGCTTTCGGCTACGAAGGATTTTCCGAACTGTGGTTCGACTCGGCCGAGGCACTGAAGGAATCGCTCGGAAGCCCGGAAGGCAAGACCCTGCTGGCCGACCTGCCGAACTTCACTGACAGCATCAATCCGCTGGTCGTCTACGAATATCCGATGCTATGAGCGCAGTCATCGATGCCGGCCGTGTCGATGCGCTGAAAGTCGGCTTCATCGGTGCCGGCCGGCTCGGCACTGCGCTGGCGCTGGCGCTCGGTGACCACGGGCTGCAGGTGACGGCTGTCGCCAGCCGCACGCTGGAGGAGTCGGCGCCGCTGGCGGCCGCCATTCCCGGCTGTGCCAACCTCCTGCCGCAGCAGGTGGCCGACCAGTGCGACCTGGTGTTCATCACCACGGTCGACGGCGCGATCGGCGCGGCGGTCGATGCAGTGCAGTGGCGCGCCGGCACCGGCGTCGTCCACTGCAGCGGTGCGACTGAGGTATCGGTGATGGCCAAGGCCGCCGCCGACGGCGCACTGATCGGCGGCTTCCATCCGATGCAGACCTTCGGCGATCCGGAAGCGGCGCGCCGCTCGCTGCCGGGATGCACCATCACGATCGAGGCGCCGTCGCCACTGTACGAGGCACTGCACGAGATCGCGGTCAGGCTGCGGTGCCGGGTCAACCTGCTGCCGCCGGGCATGCGCGGCCGGTATCACGCCGCCGCCGGCTATGCGTCGCAGTTCGTGAACGTGATCCTGCGCGAGGCCGCCACCATCTGGCGCTCGTGGGGTGCGACCGAAGAAGACGCAGTCGCCGCCCTGCTGCCGCTGGTGCAGGGCACGCTGGCGTCGATCGGCAGCGCGGGCCTTGCGCGCGGCATGCCGGGGCCGGTGTCGCGCGGCGACGTCGTGTCAATCGAGAAGCACCTCGC
>JAIXTG010000318.1 GCA_027484285.1 Oxalobacteraceae bacterium
AGAAAGCCCGAAGTGAACCTGATCAACGAAACCCACAACCCTGCCCTGAAAAGCTGGCTCCCGTCGGCCAACGCGGCAGGCACCGACTTCCCGATCCAGAACCTGCCGTTCGCCATCTTCCGCCGCAAGGGCAGCGATGAAGCTTTCCGCGGCGGCGTGGCCATCGGCGACCAGGTACTGGATCTCGCCGCTGCGCACCCGCTGTTCGACGGCGAAGCCGCGCGCGCCGCGCAGGCGGCCTGCGCCTCCACGCTGAATGCCTTGATGGCGATGGGCCCGTCGGCGTGGAGCGCGCTGCGCCTCGCGCTCTCGCGCGCACTGCGCGAAGGATCGCCGCAGCAGCAGGCGATGGCCGGCTGCCTCGTAGCCATGGCCGACGTCGACTATGCCTTGCCGGCACAGATCGGCGACTACACCGATTTCTATACGTCGATCCATCACGCGACCAACATCGGCAAGCTGTTCCGGCCGGACAACCCGCTGCTGCCCAACTACCAGTGGATACCGATCGGCTACCACGGCCGCGCGTCGAGCATCGTGGTGTCCGGCCAGGCATTCCGCCGCCCGCAGGGCCAGCTGATGCCGCCGGGCGCAGAGAAGCCGGTGGTCGGCCCCTGCAAGCGGCTCGACATCGAACTCGAACTCGGCATTTTCATCGGCGGCGGCAATGCGCGCGGCGAAGCGGTGCCGATCGCGCAGGCCGAGCAGCAGGTGTTCGGCCTGTGCCTGCTGAACGACTGGTCGGCGCGCGACATGCAAGGCTGGGAATACCAGCCGCTGGGCCCCTTCCTCGCGAAGAATTTCGCGACCAGCATCTCGCCGTGGATCGTCACCCTGGAGGCGCTCGCGCCCTACCGCATGCCGTTCACTCGTCCCGACGGCGACCCGCAGCCGCTGCCCTACCTCGACAGCGAGCACAACCGCGCTGCCGGCGCCTTCGACATCCGGCTCGACGTGACGCTGCAGACACCGGCCATGCGCGAAGCCGGCCAGCCGGGCCACACCCTGTGCTCGACCAGCTACCGCCATGCCTACTGGACGATCGCGCAGATGGTTGCGCATCACACGGTGAACGGCTGCAACCTGCAGCCGGGCGACCTGTTCGGCAGCGGCACGCTGTCGGGCCCGACGCTCGACCAGGCGGGCGCGCTGATCGAGCTGACCGAAGGCGGCAAGAAGCCGATCGCGCTGCCCAATGGCGAGCAACGCACCTTCCTGGAAGACGGCGACAGCATCACCTTGCGCGGCTGGTGCGAGGCGCCGGGCGCGGCGCGCATCGGCTTCGGCCTGTGCGAGGGCACGGTACTGCCCGCCGCCTGAAGCCGGCGCCAATCGCCGTTAGAATCAGGCGCGCTGCCCTTCGGAGATGCCTGATGCGTTGTGTTGCCGTCGTTTCATTGTGGATTGCGCTGCTGTCGCCGGCAGCGCACGCCGAGCCCTTCAGCTTTGCCGCCATCGGCGACCTGCCTTACGGCGCGCCCGAGGAATTGGGCGAGATGGCGGAACGGGTCAACCGCCAGCCAGTCGCGTTCACCATTCATGTCGGGGACATCAAGTCGGGCGGCAGCCGCTGCAGCGATGAAGCGTTCCTGACAGTGCGCTCGCTGTTCGGGCGCTTCGACAAACCACTGGTCTACACACCGGGCGACAACGAGTGGACCGACTGCCACCGGCGCAGCTGCGGCAGCTACGATCCGCTGGAAAGGCTGGACACGCTGCGCAGCATGTTCTTCTCGTCTGCGAACAGCCTTGGCCGGCAGAGCATCGCGCTCGAATCGCAAGGCAGCGACCCGCGCCATGCGAAGTTTGTCGAGAACCGGCGCTGGCAGCATGGCCGGGTCACCTTTGCGACGCTGCACCTGGTGGGCTCGAACAATAACTGGCAGCCGGAGCTGCCCTCGGTGTCGGAGTTTGCGGCACGCGAGGCGGCCAATATCGCGTGGCTGCGCGAGACCTTCGCTGCTGCACGCGCCCGCGATGCGATCGCCGTCGTACTGGCCATGCAGGCCGATACCTTCTTCGGCAAACCCGGCCCGGACTCGGGCTTCACGCGCTGGCTGGCTGCGCTCGAGGCAGAACTCGGGCAGTGGAACAAGCCGGTCCTGCTGATCCAGGGCGACACCCATGTCTACCGGCTGGACCGCCCGATGCGGCGGGCCGACGGCCGGCCGCTCGATCAGCTGCTGCGTTTGGTGGTACCCGGCGAGCGCGACGCGGATGCGGTGCTGGTCGAGGTCGACGACCGCCGGCCGGAGCAGCCCTTCCGCGTGCGACCCCTGCGCGGCAATGCGCAGGGCGCCGCGCTCAACTGAACAGCCGGCGCGAATCCCCCATCATCCGGCGCAGATCCGCAATCGCGATCTGTGAAATCTCGTGAATGCTCAGCAGGAGGCCGGCACTGACCGGCATCCGCCGGTTGCGGATGCGGCTCACCAGCGCCGGCGTCACCTTGAGCGACCGTGCAAGTGCCGCGTCATTTTTCAGGCGCAGGTGATCTTCGATGCGATCGAGGAAGCGGGCGGGCGAATAGGACGACAAGTTCATCAGATTGGTTTTTTTCATGGAGTGCTCCCGTGTGGCGCGCGACCGTGGCCGGTTGCGATTCGTTAATGACTTTTGCCTGTGAGGCAAGATAAGTCGTTCAGCGGGAGGGCGTTTCAGGAAAAAGAGGGAGGTTTCAGGCCTATTTCTTTTTTCGGGGGTATGCCTGTTTTGCAGGCGGCACAAAACAGCAGGCCGTCAGGGATGGCGGAAGCTTGCAAAGCTATGCCGTAGCGCAGAAGACAGCTTTTTCCCGCTTAATTTTTTTCATATAAAAATCATAACCAAACTGCGGGCCGTCAAACGCCGCCGCGCGGCTGCGCACAACTCTGCGCGCTGCCTCCTGACTAAGCAAATCCTATTGACGAAAGGAGGTCAGGATGCGTTCTTTATGTTACGTCGCGCTTGCCACGATGGTGAGCGTCTCCAGCTACGCAATTGCACAAGATGCGCCACCGGCAGTTCCACCTGAGACCAGCCCGCCGCCCACCACAGCTGCCCCACCGGAGCCGCCCGTGACTACGGCACCACCTCCGGAAACTACAGCACCACCCCCGGGCACTACGACACCACCACCCGGCACTGCTACACCACCACCCGGAGCTATGGCACCACCTGCCGAAACTACGACACCACCGCCACCCGGAACGACGACACCGCCGCCTGGAACGACGACACCACCACCTGGAACGACGACTCCGCCGCCCGGAACGACGGCACCACCGCCCGGAACGACGACACCACCACCCGGTACAACGACACCACCACCCGGAACAACGACACCACCACCCGGAACGACGACACCACCACCTGGAACGACGACTCCGCCACCCGGAACGACGACTCCGCCGCCCGGAACGACGACTCCGCCACCCGGAACAACGACTCCGCCACCCGGAACGACGACACCGCCACCCGGAACAACGACTCCGCCACCCGGAACAACGACACCGCCACCCGGAACAACGACTCCGCCACCCGGAACGATCCTGACCCCGCAACCGGGTAGTGGCACGGTTACGCCGCCGATTAACTCAGGCGATAACCGGGTACGCACGGAAGTCATCGTTCGCAATGAGAACGTGATCAACAATACGTTCAGTGTCCAGTTGCAGAACGCGATCGACCAGGCGCTGCGCGAACAGTCCAAGCGCGATTACGAGCAGCGCGTTCGGCAGGCACAATCTGCGCCGCAATCGTCGCCGCCTCCTGCACTGGTGTACTGGACGCCTGGTGCGCCGTACTGGGCGGTACCGCGCTGCACGAATATCCAGCACAGTACGGTCGCCTCAATCATGCGCAACACACTCGATCGTGATGTCGGCCTGGTCGTCGCCTCGGGGCGAGACGCCTGCTTCTACCAGCCCTTCCAGAAAAACGGTGTGTGCGAGTGGTATATCGACCTCGGCTGCCAGCGTGAACGACTTGAAAAGGAGATGGTGACTAATAACCCGCTAGGCCAATAAAGCGGGTGCATTGAGGGTGCCGGCTCGGCGAACACCGAGCCGGCACGCCGTCTTTATCGTCAGCCCTGAACTGGCTCAATCACCAGCTGGCCATGATTCGCCACCAGCCGCACGACGGATTGAGGTGGAAAGCCCGCCTGCCTCAGCCACAGGCCCTTGATCCGGATCCATGGGGTGGCAACGCCGTTGCACCAGAGGGTGCTGACGGTCAGGTGGCGGACCTGCGG
>JAIXTG010000259.1 GCA_027484285.1 Oxalobacteraceae bacterium
CATGGCAACCATTCGCCTGAGACGCTGCGCGATCCGCGCGGCTTCGCAGTGAAGTTCTATACCGACGACGGCAACTGGGACCTGGTCGGCAATAACCTGAAGGTGTTCTTCATCCGCGATGCAATGAAGTTCCCCGACCTCGTGCATGCCTTCAAGCCGGATCCGGTCACCAATGTGCAGGACCCGCGCCGCATCTTCGACTTCTGCAGCCAGACGCCGGAAGCCACGCACATGCTGACATTCCTGTTCTCGCCCTGGGGCATACCGGCCAACTACCGGCAGATGCAGGGCTCGGGCGTGAACACCTACAAGTGGGTGAACCAGCAGGGCGAGGGCGTGCTGGTCAAGTACCACTGGGAGCCGAAGCAGGGCATCCGCAACCTGACGCAGGCAGAAGCAGGCGCGATCCAGGCCACCAGCTTCAATCACGCCACCATGGACCTGTATGAGGCGATCGAGCGCGGCGAGTATCCGGAGTGGGAGTTGTGCGTGCAGATCATGGCTGATGGCGAGCATCCCGAGCTGGACTTCGATCCGCTCGACCCGACCAAGCTGTGGCCGCCGGAGCAGTTCCCTTTCCTGCCGGTCGGGCGCATGGTGCTGGACCGCAATCCGGTCGACTACCACGCCGAGGTCGAGCAAGTGGCCTTCGGCACCGGCGTGCTGGTCGACGGGCTCGACTTCTCCGACGACAAGCTGCTGCAGGGACGCACGCTGTCGTATTCCGACACCCAGCGCTACCGCGTCGGCGCGAATTACCTGCAGCTGCCGGTGAATGCGCCGAAGAAGCATGTGGCGACCAACCAGCGCGGCGGGCAGATGGCCTATTCGGTCGACCTTGCGCCCGACCAGAACCCGCACGTCAACTACGAGCCTTCATCAATGGGCGGGCTCAGCCAGTCGCCTGCGGCCGGCATCGAACACCAGCCCTATGTGGAGGGCAGGCTGGTGCGCGAAAAGCTGCCGAAGCCGAATGACTTCCAGCAGGCGGGCGAGCGCTGGCGCGCATTCTCGGATGCGGAGCGCGGCGAGCTGGTGGAGAACCTGTCGACGGCACTGGCATTGTGTGCGACCGACATTCAGGACCGGATGATCCGTCACTTCACTGCAGCCGATCCGGAATACGGACGCCGCGTGGCGGAAGGCATTGCCACCCACAGCGGCCGGGTGCAGCAGGCGGCGCATTTCGCTGCCCAGCAGGCAGCCTCATCCGGCCAGCCGGGACGACCGTACTGATGCGAGCGCCGGCTTCACGCCCGCCAGCACGCGCGACAGCTGGGTGAATTCGCGCGCGATGCGATTGAAGAGTTCGTCGATCGGGCGCGATGCATTGGCGGCATAGGCATACGCCGCCTGCCCGAGCTTTTCGTAGTAGTCGTCATCGACCAGCTTTGCACGCCTGACTTCCCATGCATCGACGAACAGGCAGCTGTCGCCGATCTGGCGGAAGTCGTCGGCCGTCTTCGCACGGTTGAATTCGAGGCAGATGACATCGGGCGGGAAATCGCGGTTGCGGAAGTTGCGCGCGACCATGTACACCAGATAGGCCTCCAGCTCGTCGTCGAGGAAGAGCCGGCTGCGGCTTTCGCCTTCCATCACGATTTCCCAGCTGGCGCGGATAAAGGGTTGCCAGTTCATTGAGCATCCTCCGTGCAGGTGGCGGCAGGGTGCAGGACACGCCGCGTCCTGAAAAAGTACAACGCAATTCATGCTGCGATCAAGCGTTTGATGCACGCAAGTGCATCAGCACTCCCGTCCTGCGAGTGCTGCCGGTTTGCCAATGAGGTGATGCAAGGAGGAGCCTGCGGTTTGCCCCTCTTATCTGCACCTCGCCGGCGGCCCGTCGCCACTATGCTGGCCTGCCGCGCGGGATCCGCCCGCACGACAGGCCGGACTCAAGGACAACGCATGTATGGATTGGTAAACCGCGCGCTGCAGCAGCTGGTGTGCACGAATTGCGGTGAAGAGACATGGAACGCGGTACGCGCGCGCGCCGGCGTGCAGGAGGAAGTGTTCATGCGCATGGATTCCTATCCGGATGAAGTCACCCACCGGCTGGTGGCCGCCGCCTCCGAGGTGCTGCACCGGCCGGCCGAGGAGCTGCTGAAAGAGTTCGGCCACTACTGGATGAAATACACCATGGTCGAAGGCTACGGCGCGCTGCTGTCCGACCTCGGTCCCACGCTGCACTCGGCGCTGGCGGCGCTGGATGGCATGCATGCACGGGTCAGCCTGCTGTATCCGGCATTGAAGCCGCCGATGTTCCGGGTGACCGACATGACGCCCGAGGGCATGAGCCTGCACTACCATTCGGAGCGGGTCGGCTTCGCACCGATGATCCTCGGCCTGGTGGAGGGGCTGGGCGAGCGTTATGGCGTGCAGCTCGAGATCCGGCATGCCGCGGTCAAGGGCGGCGAACACGACCATGACCGTTTCGACATCCGGCTGCTGCCGGCGGTCGGTGCGGCCTGACGGCACGGTATGGCCATGCATCGCTGGACCCGCGCCTTCCCGTTTGCGTTTGCGATCGACCGCAGCATGCGCATCATCTTCACCGGTTCCCTGCTGCCGCGCATCTGCCCGGAAGTGGCGCAGGCCCCACTGCTGGCCGACTGTTTCAATGCACCAAAAGCCGGCAGCGCCGGTCATGACTTTGACGCGCTCGCTGCCTCCGAGGGCACCCTGCTGATTCTCCACCGCCGGCAGGATCCGGCGATGGCGCCGCTGCGCGGCCAGTGGATGCAGCTCGATGACCATCACCTGCTATTCCTCGGCTGGCCCTGGGTGACCAGCTTCGGCCAGCTGTCGGACATGGGCATCACCCTGTCGGAGATACCGCCGCACAATCCGCTGGTGGAAATGCTGATGCTGCTGCAGACCAACCGCAGCGCGATGGATGATGCGCGCGAGCTGGCCGTTGCGCTGACACAGAAGCGCGAACAGCTTGAGATAGCCAATCGCGAACTGGCACACCGCGCGTACCACGACGCGCTGACCGGGCTGCCGAACCGGCTGATGCTCAGGGATCGCGTCGAGCAGGCGATCGCACGCGCGCAGCGCAACCAGACCCGGCTTGCCGTGCTGTTCATCGATCTCGATCGCTTCAAGGCCATCAACGATACCCATGGGCACCGGACCGGCGATGCCGTGCTGTGCGCCGTGGCGACCCGCATTCGCGAGCAGGTGCGCAAGACCGATACCGTGGCGCGCGAAGGCGGCGACGAATTCCTGGTGCTGCTGGAACAGGTCGGCACGCCCGAACAGGCGGCCGTGGTGGCGGGCAAGCTGCTCGGCCGGCTGGAAGAACCGCACCTGATCGACGGCCGCGCGATGCACTGCAGCGGCAGCATCGGGGTGGCGATGTATCCGGAAGATGGCGTCGATGCCGAGGAGCTGATCAAGCATGCGGACGCTGCGATGTTTGACTCCAAGGGTGAGGGGCGCAACCAGGTGCACTTCTTTTCGGAGGAAAGCTGGCAGCGGATCACGCAGCGGATGGCCACCGAGGCCGCCCTGCGCAAGGCGATCGACGCGCAGCAGCTACTGGTCTATTACCAGCCGCAGATCGATCTCGCAGGACAGCGCATCAGCGGTGCCGAGGCACTGATCCGCTGGCGCCATCCCGAGCGTGGACTGGTGCCGCCGTCGGAGTTCATTCCGCTGGCCGAAGAGATCGGGCTGATCGTGCCGATCGGCGAGTGGGTGCTCGACCAGGTCTGTGCCCAGATCGCCGACTGGCTGGCCCGCTTCGGATGGAGTCCGTCGGTATCGGTCAACATATCGGCCAGGCAGCTGCAGGCGCATGACTTCGGCGAGCGCGTCGAAGCGATCATGAAGCATCACCGTATCCCGCCCGAACTGCTCGAACTGGAGCTGACCGAACATTCCCTGCTGCTGCAGCGCGAGCGCGCCAGCCAGCTGCTGGCAGGCCTGAAGCAGCAGGGCGTGAAACTGGTGCTGGATGACTTCGGCACCGGTTATTCGAACCTGATCACCCTCTCCGGCATGCCGTTCGACGTGCTGAAGGTCGATCGCAGTTTCGTCTCCAGCCTGCCGGAGAGCGCTCAGAGCAAGGCGCTGGTGAGCATGATCGTCACGCTCTCCCGCCAGCTGCGGCTGAAAGTGGTGGCCGAGGGCGTGGAAACCCTGGCACAGCAGCAGCAGCTGGCTGCCCTCGGCTGCGATTATGTGCAGGGCTACCTGCACTCACCGCCGCTGCCGGCCGACAGCTTCGAGGCGCTGGCCTTCAGCAGCAAGGCGGCCTGAGCCGCGCATCCTGCTACCAGGTGCGAACCGGCATGTCGCCGGTGGGGGCAGCTTCTGCGCCGCCGGTCGTCGTGTTACCGGTCGACGGGTTGGCGCCCGAGACGGCGCCGCCCTGCGACGAACTGCCGCCCTGCGACGAGCTGCCCCCGGTAGTCGGTGCGCCCTCGCGCGTTCCTTGCGGCATGCCGCCCGATGAAGGCTGGGGCGTAGCTTCCGAGGTGGGTGCTGCCTCGGCGCCGCCGGTCATGGTGTTGGCCTCGCCGCCGCCACTACTCTGTTTCCCCCCGCCCATCGTGCCGCAGGCGGCCAGCAGCGCAGCCGTGCCAAGTACGGCGGCC
>JAIXTG010000070.1 GCA_027484285.1 Oxalobacteraceae bacterium
GCGCTGAGGCCGGTGGCCAGGAAGATGTCGAGATGCTCGTCAGAATAGGCAATCGCGTTGTGGATGGTGCACACGAATTGCCAGTCGCTGGCGGAGTAGCCGGTCTCCTCCCGCAGTTCGCGCTGTGCGCAAAGCAGGGGATCCTCGCCATATTCCAGCTTGCCGGCCGGCAGCTCGACGAACACCTGGTCATTCGGATAGCGGTACTGCCGCTCCAGCAGCACGCTGCCGTCCTTGAGCAGGGGAATGATGACGACCGCACCCGGATGGCGGAAATACTCTCGCGTGCCCTCGCTGCCATCCGGCAGGCGGACACGGTCCTTGCGGACCTTCAGCAGCTTGCCGTCATATACAAGCTGGCTATCGATCAGGGACTCTTTCAACAGCTCGCTCATGCGCTCCTCATGCAGCGTGGAGGGTCAGTCGTCGGTACGCCGACGCAGATGGCGGTGCACGAAGCCGGGGAAGCCGAGCACGAGGAACAGGCAGAGCGTGACGGCATAAAACTGCCAGCCCTGGCCGAACGCATTGCCGATGGACGATTCGATCAGCCGGGCGATGCCGAGCACGACGAAGTACAGGACCAGCAATTCGAACAGGCGGGCGAACCCAGGCTTGCCCCCCGATTTCAGGCGCACTACGCCAAAAAGAGATTCAGTGAAAAACGGGAAATTGGCGAGGATTGCCATCAGGGCGATGACAATCCAGCTTGCAGCATCAGTATTCAAAAAAAACCTTCTATCAGGAACCGAGGGACTGCGCGATCGCGTACAGGCAGGCCGCCATCAGCGGACCCGGCAGCACGCCAAGCAGGACGACTGCGATACCGTTCAGCGATAGCGTCAGACGCATGCCGCTGCCGGCAACCAGCGGCGAAGTATCGAGCGGCTCGTCGAAATACATCGCCTTGACCACGCGCAGGTAATAGTAGGCCCCGACAAGCGAAAACAGCACCGCAGCGATGACCAGCCACGCATGACCTGCCGACCATGCCGCCTGCAAGACCAGCAGTTTCGCATAAAAGCCGACCATCGGCGGCACGCCGGCGAGCGACAGCAGCAATACCATCATCACCGCGGCAAACCACGGACTGCGCTGGTTCAGGCCCTTGAAGTCATCGATGTTGTCCGCTTCAAATCCGCTGCGTGCCAGCAGCATGACCAGCGCAAAAGTGCCAAGCGTGGTCAGCACGTAGGTGATCGCGTAGAACATCGATGCGCTGTAAGCACCGGCTGCGCTGTCAGGAGTGCTGCCTTCGAACACACCGGACGCCAGCCCGAGCAGCATGAAGCCCGTTTGGGAAATCGTCGAATAGGCCAGCATGCGCTTGAGATTGGTCTGCGCGATCGCGGTGATGTTGCCGACCGCCATGGATGCCACGGCCATGACCACCAGCATTTGCTGCCAGTCGGCGGCCAGCGCACCCAGTCCTTCGACCAGCAGCCGGATCACGATCGCGAACGCAGCCAGCTTTGGTGCAGCCCCCAGCAGCAGCGTGACCGAGGTCGGCGAGCCCTGGTAGACATCTGGCGCCCACATGTGGAAAGGCGCGGCGCCCAGCTTGAAGGCGAGGCCCGACACCATGAATACCAGGCCAAGCACCAGCACCATGTTGCTGCCCGCTGCACTGCCCGCGCCCAGCGCAGTCGCAATGGTCGTCAGATCCAGCGAGCCGGTCGCACCATACAGCAGGGACATCCCGTACAGCATGAAACCGGAAGCCAGCGCTCCCAGCACGAAATACTTCATTGCCGCCTCGGTCGACACCGGATGGTCGCGGCGCAGTGCCACCAGCGCATAGAGCGACAGGGACATCATTTCGAGGCCAAGGTAGATGATGAGGAAGCTGTTCCCCGAGATCATGATCATCTGGCCCAGCAGTGTCAGCAGCGCCAGTACATAAAACTCGCCGGACAGGTTCCCTCCCAGCATGCCGCGCGCATTCGAATACTGGCGCGAATAGACAAGTGTCGCGAACGTGGCAAGGCAGGCGAAAAATTTCAGCAGCTTGGCCATGGGATCCGACACGAAGCTGTTGTTGAACGCATAGCTGCTGCCCGCCGCATCAAAGTCGGCGATTGCAATCACGGCGGTCAATGCAACGACCAGCAGGGAAAGCAAATGGCTGAGCGGGCGCTTTTCTTCGTCCGCAAACAGGCAGGCGACCATGACGACCATGGCCGCAACGGCGAGGAAAATTTCGGCACGGGCTGCCGCGATATTCAGTTCGATCATGGTCGGTCTGTGTCGATGGGCCGGATTATTGGGGGAGCTTGCTGACGCCGACATGCTGCAGCAGGTCCGTCACCGAAGTGTGCGTCAGGTCGGTAAAGGGCGCGGGGTAAACGCCCATCCAGAGGGTGGCAATCGCGAGCACGCCGAGCAGGAAGAACTCGCGCGAATTCAGATCCTCCAGGGTCGCGACATGGGCGTTGCCCATCTCTCCGAACACCACGCGCTTCACCAGCCACAGCGAATAGGCGGCACCGAGAATCAAGGCAGTCGCGGCCAGCACGCCAATCCAGAAGTCGAACTTCACTGCGCCCAGGATGACCATGAATTCGCCGATAAAGCCCGATGTGCCCGGCAGGCCGGCATTGGCGAGGGAGAACAGCACGAAGAAAGCAGCGAACCGCGGCATGGTGTTGACCACGCCGCCATAGTCGGCGATCTCGCGCGAGTGCAGGCGGTCGTAAAGCACGCCGATGCAGAGGAACATGGCGCCGGACACGAAGCCATGCGAGATCATCTGCATCAAACCGCCCTGCACTGCCATTTCGCCGAACATGAAAAATCCCAGCGTCACGAAACCCATGTGCGCAATCGATGAATAGGCAACCAGCTTCTTCATGTCTGCCTGGACCAGCGCGACGAGGCCGATGTAGATGACGGCAATCAGCGACAGCGCGATCATGAGGCCCGACAGCGCATGGCTGGCATCAGGCGCAATCGGCAGCGAAAAGCGCAGGAAGCCATAGCCACCGAGCTTCAGCATGATCGCTGCCAGTACCACCGAACCGCCGGTCGGTGCCTCGACGTGGGCATCCGGCAGCCATGTGTGGACAGGCCACATCGGCACCTTGACCGCGAACGCAATCAGGAATGCCAGGAAGATCAGCACCTGAGCACGCAACGCGATCGGCAGCTGGTGCCATGCCTGGATATCGAAGCTGCCTGCCTGGAGGTACAGCCAGATCAGTGCGACCAGCATCAGCAGCGAACCGAGGAAGGTGTACAGGAAGAACTTGATCGCGGCGTACACGCGGCGCGGCCCGCCCCAGACGCCGATGATGATGAACATCGGGATCAGGGTCGCCTCGAAAAACACATAGAACAACAGGCCATCGAGCGCGGAGAATACGCCGATCATCAGCCCGGAGAGGATCAGGAAGGCGCCCATGTACTGCGCGACGCGCTTCTCGATCACCTCCCAGCCGGCAATCACCACCATCACGGTAATGAACGCAGTGAGCGGGATGAACCACAGCGACAGGCCGTCGATACCGAGGTGGTAACTGACGTTGAAGCGCTCGATCCACGGCGCTTTTTCCACGAACTGCATGCCATGTGCGGCGGCATCGAAGCCGGAGATCAGCGGCAGCGTGACGAGGAAGCTGGCGATCGACGCAATCAGGGACAGGCCACGCACGAAGGAGGCACGACTGTCGCTGCCGGTGGCCAGTACCAGTGCGCCGAACGCGATCGGAAGCCAGATCGCGAGGCTCAGGAGAGGAGTAGTTGACTGCATGGCGTTTATTGTTGTCTGGCTGCGGGACTGTCGTAGGTATCAGGACTTCATCAGCAGGTAGCCGAGATAAATTGCAATCGCGACGATCATCGTGAATGCGTAGTGATAGATGTAGCCGGTCTGGAAAGTACGGGTGATGGTGGAGAACCAGCCGACCGCACGCGCACTACCGTTCACCAGCACGCCATCGATTAGCCCGCGGTCGCCGACCACCGACAGGCCGCGCCCGAGCAGACGCGCCCCGCCGGCAAACACGATCTGGTTGAAGCTGTCCATGTAGTACTTGTTGTCGAGGACCGCATGGACTGCCCGGAACTTGTCGTGGAACCAGGCCGGGACTTTCGGGTTCACCAAATAGCAGTACCACGCGCTGACTACACCGGCCAGTGCAAGCCAGAATGGCGCGGTCGTGAATGCATGCAGGCCCATGGCGGCTGCACCATGGAAGGCCTGGGCCAGCTCGGCCATCGCCGGATGGGCATCGGAGACAACGATCACGCCGCGGAAAAAGTCGCCGAACAGCATAGTTTCGATTGCGACGTAGCCAATGATGACCGACGGGACCGCTAGCAGGACCAGCGGCAGCGTGACGACCCACGGCGCCTCATGGGGCTTTTCGCCCGGCGCCAGGCCGTGGTGGTCATCACCATGGTGGTCGTCATGTCCGTGGTGCGCCTTGCCGAATCGCTCTTCCCCGTGGAAGACCAGGAAATACATGCGGAACGAATAGAAAGCCGTCACGAACACGCCGGCCAGGACCGCAAAATTCGCAAAACCGGCACCCGCAATCTGTGTTGCATGGACCGCTTCGATAATGCTGTCTTTGGAGTAGAAGCCCGAGAAGAAAGGCGTACCGATCAGTGCCAGAGAACCCAGCAGGCTGGTGATCCAGGTAATCGGCATGTACTTGCGCAGGCCGCCCATGTTGCGAATGTCCTGGTCATGGTGCATGCCGATGATGACAGCGCCCGCGCCGAGGAACAGCAGTGCCTTGAAAAACGCGTGCGTCATCAGGTGGAATACCGCCACCGAGTAGGCAGACGCGCCGAGCGCCACCGTCATGTAACCCAGCTGGGACAGCGTCGAGTAAGCGACTACGCGCTTGATGTCGTTCTGGATGATGCCGAGGAAACCCATGAAGAGCGCAGTGATCGAGCCGATCACCAGCACGAAAGACAGCGCAGTATCGGACAACTCGAACAGCGGGGACATGCGCGCCACCATGAAGATGCCGGCAGTAACCATGGTGGCTGCGTGGATCAGCGCAGAGATCGGGGTCGGGCCTTCCATCGAGTCCGGAAGCCATACGTGCAGCGGAAACTGCGCTGACTTGCCCATCGCGCCGATGAACAGGCAGATGCAGGCGACGGTCAGCAGCATCCAGTCGGTGCCCGGCAGGGTCAGGGCTGCCAGCGCATCGCGCTGCGCGAACACCTCCGCATAGTTCATCGAGCCGGCATAGGCTAGCAGCAGGCCGATGCCGAGGATGAAGCCGAAATCGCCGACCCGGTTCACCAGGAAAGCTTTCATGTTCGCGAAGATGGCCGTCGGGCGCTTGAACCAGAAGCCGATCAGCAGGTAGGACACCAGGCCGACCGCTTCCCAGCCGAAGAACAGCTGCAGGAAGTTGTTGCTCATGACGAGCATCAGCATCGCGAAGGTGAACAGCGAGATGTAGGAGAAGAAGCGGTTGTAGCCCTCGTCGTCCTGCATGTAACCGATGGTGTAGATGTGCACCATCAGCGAAACGAAGGTGACGACGCACATCATCATCGCGGTCAGGCTGTCGATGAGGAAGCCGATCTCAAGCTTCAGTTCCCCGAGTGTCATCCAGGTGTACACCGTGCCGTTGAAGGTCGCGCCATCCATCACCTGCAGCAGCGTCTGTGCCGAGATCAGGAAGGCGACCAGCACGCCGAGGATGGTCGCGCTGTGCGATGCGGTGCGGCCGATCAGATTGCCGAAGAAGCGCGTGCCGAACAGGCCGGCGATCATGGAGCCGGCCAGCGGCGCCAGCGGCACAGCGAGGAGAAGCTCGGGATTCAGTTGGACTGCCATGGGAACCTTGCGTTTTGTTTTTCGGGTCAGCCCTTCAGACGATCGAGGTCTTCGACATTGATCGTATTCAGGTTACGGAACAGCACCACGAGAATTGCCAGACCGATCGCCGACTCGGCTGCTGCAACGGTCAGGATGAAGAACACGAAGACCTGGCCGGCTGCGTCGCCGAGGTAATGCGAAAAGGCGATGAAGTTCATGTTCACCGCCAGCAGCATCAGCTCGATCGCCATCAGCAGGATGATCACGTTCTTGCGGTTCAGGAAAATGCCGACGACCGAAATCGCGAACAGGATCGCGCCCAGGGTCAGGAAATGTGCAAGTGTCAGGGTCACGGCGCCTCCTTATGCCTGGTCGGCGGACGGGGCATCCGCATCTTTGCCGCTGGCGCGGTTTGATTCGGCAGCCATGCTGACGATGCGAACACGGTCATTGCGGCGGGTTTTGACTGCGACGCCGGGATCGAAGTATTTGCTGTCCTTGCGACGGCGCAGCGTCAGTGCCACCGCAGCCACCATGGCTGCCAGCAGGATCACCGCGGCGATTTCGAACGCATACAGGTAGTCGGTGTAAATCAGCTTGCCAAGTTCACGCGTGTCGCCGATGTTGCCGGCCGGCGCTTCGCTCTGGCTGACGAATCCGTTGATCAGCACTGCGGCCATTTCGACGGCGATCACTGCGCCGATCGTCGCGGCGAACGGCAAGTGTCCCCAGATGCCGGCACGCAGCTTCGCCATGTCGATGTCGAGCATCATCACGACGAACAGGAACAGCACCATCACCGCGCCGACATACACCAGCACGAGGACGATCGCGAGGAACTCGGCCTTGAGCAGCATCCAGATGGCGGACGCCGAGAAAAAGGACAGGATCAGGTAGAGGGCCGCATGCACCGGATTGCGGTCAGTGACCACGCGTAACGCAGCGAATACCAGCAGCAGCGAAAACGCGTAGAAGAGGAAGGTGGTGAAGTCCATGGTCTCGTTATCGGTATCGGGCGTCGGCAGCTCGGTTGGCGGCAATCTCGGCTTCGTATTTGTCACCGATTGCGAGCAGCATGTCCTTCGTGTAGTACAGGTCGCCGCGCTTCTCGCCGTGGTATTCGAGAATGTGGGTCTCGACGATCGAGTCGACCGGGCAGGACTCTTCGCAGAAACCGCAGAAGATGCACTTGGTCAGGTCGATGTCGTAGCGCGTGGTACGGCGCGAACCGTCGTCGCGCTGTTCTGACTCGATGCTGATCGCCAGCGCCGGGCAGACTGCCTCGCACAGCTTGCAGGCGATGCAGCGCTCTTCGCCATTCGGGTAGCGGCGCAATGCGTGCAGCCCGCGGAAGCGCGGCGACATCGGCGTCTTCTCTTCCGGGAATTGCACGGTGATCTTGCGCGCAAACATGTAACGGCCGGTCAGCGCGAGACCCTTGAAAAGTTCGCGCAACATCAGACTGCCGAGAAAATCCTTGATCGCTTCCATGGCTCCAGCCCTCTTACTTCCAGATGTTCCACGAGGTCTGCATCCAGACCGCGACAATCACCAGGTAGATGACAGTCAACGGGATGAACACTTTCCAGCCCAGCCGCATGATCTGGTCATATCGGTAGCGCGGGAATGACGCGCGCACCCAGATGAAGATCGAGACGACCAGGAAGGTCTTGATGCCCAGCCATATCCAGCCGGGAATGAAATCGAGGATCGCGAGCGGCGCGCCCCAGCCGCCGAGAAACATCAGCGTGGCCAGCATCGAGATCAGGATCATGTTCGCGTATTCCGCGAGGAAGAACATCGCGAACGACATGCCGGAATACTCGACCATGTGGCCAGCCACGATCTCGGACTCGCCTTCGACCACGTCGAACGGATGGCGTGCGGTTTCGGCGATACCGGAAATGATGTACACGCCGAACATCGGCAGCAGCGGCAGCCAGTTCCATGACAGGAAGTTCAGGCCCATGTCGGCGCCCGTTCCCTTCAGCTGGCCACCCACGATCGCCGACAGGTTCAGACTGCCGGATACCATCAGCACGATCACCAGCACGAAACCCATCGCGATCTCGTACGACACCATCTGCGCGGATGCGCGCATTGCGCCCAGAAACGCGTATTTCGAGTTCGACGCCCAGCCGGCGACGATCACGCCGTACACCTCGAGCGACGTGATCGCCATGATGAACAGCAGGCCGGCATTGATGTTGGCCAGCGCGAGGTCGGGACCAAACGGCACCACGGCCCAGGCAGCCAGTGCCGGCATGATGGTCATTACCGGCGCCAGCACGAACAGCCCTTTGCTGGCCTTGGCCGGCACCACGATTTCCTTCAGCAGCAGCTTCAGCGCATCCGCTATCGGCTGCAGCAAGCCTGCTGGTCCGACGCGATTCGGACCGAGACGCACATGCATCCAGCCGATCATCTTGCGCTCCCAGAGCGTCAGGTAGGCCACGCAGCCCATCAGGGGCAAGACGACGGCGACGATCTTGGCGAGGTTCCAGACGACAGGCCAGGCCGGGCCGAGCAGTCCCTCGCCGGTTGTGGTCACTTGGGTCAGCAGGTCCATCAGGCTTTCTCCACCGAGATGGCACCGAACATCGCACCAAGGGCAGCGGTTGACGGGTGGCCGGCCGCGACACGCACGACATTGGCCGGAAGGCTTTCATCGATTTCGCAGGCCAGCACCACCGAACCGCTGCCCTGCTTTACGCGTACAGTGGCGCCTCCGGACACGTCGAGCGTGGCGGCCAGTGCAGCCGAAATGATCGCGCGCGGCACTTTCGCGTCGTCAGTCTGCTGCAGGGATTCGGCGCGGCGCACGATAGCGTCACTGGAGTAAGGCGGCACATCGGCGCTCCGCTGCAAGCCAGTTGCGGCCTCAGGCAGCGCGGGCAGCGCGAGACGGCCCACATTGTTCAGGCGGCCGGACAGGTCGAGTCCGTCGAGGCTGGCAGCCCCGAGCACCTCGGCACGCACCGCTTCCGAGGTGTCGTAGTTGAAGCCATCGATGTCGAGCAGGTTGCCAAGAACGCGCAGCACTTTCCACGCCGGGCGGGTCTCGCCCAGCGGACGGGTGCTGCCATTGAAACTCTGCGCACGCCCCTCGGCGTTGACAAAGGTGCCGGAAGTTTCCGAGAACGGCGCTACCGGCAGCAGCACGTCCGCATAGTCCATTCCGTGCCGGTACGGCGAGAGGACGACCACCATGTCTGCCTGGTCCAGCGCTGCCCGGGCCTGCTGGGGATTCGCGCTGTCGAGCTCCGGTTCCGCATGCAGCAGCAGGTAGGCCCGCTTCGGATTCGCAAAAAATTGCTGGGCAACAGCACCGCTGTCCGGTACCGCTTTTGCCAGATAGCCGCCGACAGTGTTCGCGCCTTCGGTCAGGTAGCCGAAGTTGGCCCCGGTGGATTGCGCGATCCACTGCGCAATCGCATGCAGTCCGGCGCTCTGCGGATGCTGTGCAGCTGCATTGCCGAGCAGGATGGCACGCGGCTCGCCCGACAGCAGGCTGGTTGCAATTTGCTTTGCCACCGGCGACGGCTGGAGGTGGGCATAGCCGCCCGGCGCGTCAATGCCCTTGGCGTGGGCAACAGCAACAGCGACCTCGGCCAGATGCGCGAGCCACTCCGCAGGTGCCGCGATCAGCTTGTTTGCGATCGGCATCAGCGGATTGCCTTCACTGGCATTCAGGAGGGACAGCTGGGCGCCACGCTTCGCCGCTGCCCGCAGCCGGGCCGTGAGCAGCGGATGGTCCTTGCGCAGGTGCGAACCGATGATGAACAGGCGCTTCATCTTGCCGATGTCGGCGATGCTCATGCCCAGCCACGGCAGGACACCCTTGTCGGGCAGCGCCGCCGACTGGCGCAGTCGGAAGTCCACGTTGTCGGAGCCGATGCCGCGCGTGAGCTTGCCCAGCAATGCCAGTTCTTCCAGCGTCGCATAAGGAGCGGCAACCGATGCAATTGAATCAGCGCCATGCTCGTGACGAATATTGCGCAAACCATGGGCGACGTATTCGAGCGCGGTCTGCCAGTCGACTTCTTTCCACTCGCCGCCCTGCTTGAGCATTGGGGCGGTCAGCCTGTCTTCGCTGTTCAGGCCTTCATAGGAAAAGCGGTCGCGATCCGACAGCCAGCACTCGTTGATTGCCTCGTTCTCCAGCGGCAGCACGCGCATTACCTTCGCGCCCTTGACCTGCACGATCAGGTTCGAGCCGAGGCTGTCGTGCGGGCTCACCGACTTGCGCCGCGACAGCTCCCAGGTCCGGGCACTGTAACGGAAAGGTTTCGAGGTCAGCGCACCAACCGGGCACAGGTCGATCATGTTGCCGGACAGCTCGGAGCTCACGGCGCCGTTGACGAAACTGGTGATCTCGGAGTGCTCGCCGCGGCCGACCATGCCGAATTCCATCATGCCGGCGATCTCCTGCCCGAAACGCACGCAGCGCGTGCAGTGGATGCAGCGACTCATCTCCTTCATCGAGATCAGCGGGCCGGCATCCTTGGGCGCTACAACGCGCTTCTCTTCATGGTAGCGCGATGCGGAAGCCCCATAGCCGACCGCGAGGTCCTGCAACTGGCACTCGCCGCCCTGGTCGCAGATGGGACAGTCCAGCGGATGATTGATCAGCAGGAACTGCATCACATCCTTCTGCGCCTTCACCGCCTTGTCGCTGTGGGTGCGCACGATCATGCCCTGAGTGACCGGGGTCGCGCATGCAGGCAGCGGCTTCGGCGCCTTCTCGACTTCGACCAGGCACATGCGACAGTTCGCTGCGATCGACAGTTTCTTGTGATAGCAGAAGTGCGGAATGTAGGTGCCGAGGCGATTGGCAGCATCCATCACCATGCTGCCCTCCTGCACCTCGACTTTTTTGCCGTCTATCTCGATCTCAACCATGATTGTTCCGGTCAGATATACGCAGGCACCAGGCACCGCTTGTGCTCGATGTGGTATGCGAATTCGTCGGTAAAGTTCTTGATCATTGCGCGCACCGGCATCGCTGCAGCGTCGCCGAGCGCACAGATCGTGCGCCCCTGGATACCGTCGCAGACGGACAGCAGCGTGTCGAGATCGTCAGGACGTCCTTCGCCGTGTTCGATCCGGTGCACCATCCGGTAAAGCCAGCCGGTGCCTTCGCGGCACGGCGTGCACTGCCCGCAGGATTCTTCGTAGTAGAAGTAAGACAGCCGCAGCAGCGACTTGACCATGCAGCGCTCTTCGTTCATCACGATGACCGCGCCGGAGCCCAGCATGGATCCGGCCTTCGCGATCGAATCGTAGTCCATGTCGGTCTGCATCATGAGATCGCCTTTGATGACCGGCATCGACGAGCCGCCAGGGATGACCGCCTTGATCTTCTTCCCGTCCCGCATGCCGCCCGCCAGATCCAGCAGGGTCGAGAACGGCGTGCCCAGCGGAACCTCATAATTCCCGGGCAACGCGACGTCGCCTGACACGGAAAAGATTTTGGTGCCGCCGTTGTTCGGCTTGCCCAGCGCCAGATAAGCTTCTGCTCCGACATTCATGATGAACGGCACGGAGGCAAAGGTTTCGGTATTGTTGATCGTCGTCGGTTTGCCATACAGGCCAAAGCTGGCAGGGAATGGCGGCTTGAAGCGCGGCTGTCCCTTTTTGCCCTCGATCGATTCCAGCAGTGCGGTTTCTTCCCCGCAGATATAGGCTCCATAGCCGTGGAACGCATGCAGCTGGAAGCTGAAGGCGCTGCCGAGCAGGTTGTCGCCCAAAAAGCCGGCTGCGCGTGCTTCCTCGAGCGCCTGCTCGAAGCGTTCATACACATCCCAGACCTCGCCGTGGATGTAGTTGTAGCCCTGCGTGATTCCCATTGCATAGGCACCGATCGCCATGCCTTCGATGACCGCATGCGGGTTGTAACGAAGGATGTCGCGGTCCTTGAATGTGCCCGGCTCTCCCTCGTCGGAGTTGCACACCAAATATTTCTGTCCCGGGAAGGTACGCGGCATGAAGCTCCACTTCAGGCCTGTCGGGAAGCCGGCGCCCCCGCGGCCGCGCAAGGCGGAATTCTTTAGCTCGGCGATCACCTGGTCGGGCGTGAGGCCTTCGGTCAGGATGCGGCGCAGCGCGGAATAGCCACCGCGCTTCACATAATCGGCCAGGCGCCAGTTGCTGCCGTCCAGACCCGCAAGGATCAGCGGCTTGATATGACGATCGTGCAAGCAGGTCATTTGCTCAGTTCCTCGATCAGCGCGTCGATTTTCTCGTTCGACATGAAGCTGCACATGCGCTTGTTGTTCACCAGGACCACAGGCGAATCGCCGCAGGCGCCCATGCACTCGCCTTCCTTCAGCGTGAACCGCCCGTCCGGCGTGGTTTCGTTGAAGCCAATGCCGAGTTTCTGCTTCAGGTACTGCGCGGCTCGGTCGCCATGCGTCAGCTGGCAAGGCAGGTTGGTGCAGATGGTCAGCTTGTACTTGCCCACCGGCTTGAGGTTGTACATCGTGTAGAAGGTGGCAACTTCCTGCACCGCGATTGCCGGCATGTCGAGGTAAGCGGCAACGTCCCGAATCACTTCGGCAGACAGCCAGCCTTGCTCGTCCTGTGCAATCGCGAGCGCAGCCATCACCGCCGACTGCTTCTGGTCGGCCGGGAACTTGGCCAGCTCACGATCGATTTTTCTGTACGCGTCCTGTGATAACAGCATGTCCTGCTTTCTGTCGTCCGTTTGTTTTTCCGGATCAGCGATCGATTTCGCCGAACACGATGTCCTGGGTGCCAATGATCGTGACCGCGTCGGCGATCATGTGGCCTTTTGCCATCTCGTTGAGGCCCTGCAGATGCGCGAAACCCGGTGCGCGAATCTTCAGCCGGTAGGGCTTGTTCGCACCATCCGACACCATGTAGATGCCGAACTCGCCTTTCGGATGCTCTACCGCAGCATAGGCCTCGCCGGCAGGCACGTGGAAGCCTTCGGTGAACAGCTTGAAGTGATGAATGAGCTCTTCCATGTTGGACTTCATGTCCACGCGCGACGGCGGTGCCACTTTGTGGTTGTCCGTCATCACCGGGCCCGGATTGTTGCGCAGCCACTCGACGCACTGCTTGATGATCCGGTTCGACTGCCGCATCTCTTCGATGCGTACCAGATAGCGGTCGTAGCAATCGCCATTGACGCCCAGCGGAATGTCGAAGTCGAGCAGGTCATAGACCTCGTACGGCTGCTTCTTGCGCAGGTCCCATGCGATGCCCGATCCGCGCAGCATCGGACCGGTGAAACCCATCGCCAGCGCACGCTCCGGCGACACCACGCCGATGCCGACCAGCCGCTGCTTCCAGATCCGGTTGTCCGTCAGCAGGGTCTCGTATTCATCCACGTACGTCGGGAAGCGGTTGGTGAAGTCTTCGATGAAATCGAGCAGGGAGCCCTGGCGGTTCTCGTTCAGCCTCGATATGGCCTTGTCATTCCTGATGAGCGAAGCCTGGTACTGCGGCATGCTGTCCGGCAGATCCCGGTACACGCCGCCGGGACGGTAGTAAGCCGCATGCAGGCGCGCGCCGGAGACAGCCTCGTAGCAGTCCATCAGGTCCTCGCGTTCGCGGAACGCATACAGGAACACACCCATCGCGCCCACGTCCAGCGCGTGCGCACCCAGCCAGAGAAGGTGATTCAGCAGGCGCGTGATCTCATCGAACATCACCCGGATGTATTGCGCGCGCAGCGGCACCTCGACGCCCAGCAGCTTCTCGATCGCCATGACGTACGCATGTTCGTTGCACATCATCGACACATAGTCGAGGCGGTCCATGTAAGGCACCGATTGCAGGAAAGTGCGGGTCTCAGCCAGCTTTTCGGTCGCCCGGTGCAGCAGGCCGATATGCGGATCCGCGCGCTGGATGACCTCACCGTCGAGTTCCAGCACCAGTCGCAAGACACCGTGCGCCGCCGGATGCTGGGGACCGAAGTTCAGGGTGTAATTCTTGATTTCCGCCATTTAGCGCATCCCGTAATTTTCTTCGCGGATAACGCGCGGCACGTTCTCGCGAGGTTCGATGGTCACCGGCTGGTAAATCACCCGCTTCTGCTCCGGGTCGTAGCGCATTTCAACGTAGCCGCTGACCGGGAAATCCTTGCGGAACGGATGGCCGATGAAGCCGTAATCAGTGAGGATGCGACGCAGGTCGTCATGGCCCTCGAAAAGGATGCCGAACAGGTCGAAGGCTTCCCGTTCGTACCAGTTGGCGGCATTCCACACGGAGCAAACTGACGGCACGACAGGCAGGTCGTCGTCCGGAGCGAACGTGCGTACGCGCAGGCGCCAGTTATGCCGGATCGACAGCAGGTGGGAAACCACCGCAAAGCGGGGGCCTTCCCATACGCCGTCGCCGTATTGGGCGTAATCCACGCCGCAAAGGTCGATGAGTTGCTCGAAGCGCGTTGATTCATGGTCACGCAACGCCTGCATTGCCTCAGCGTAGTCGGCCGCCTTCAGCACTATGGTCACTTCGCCCAGTTCGGTGACGACGCTCTGCATCTTGTCACCCAACACTTGCTGCATGGCGGTCGCCAGGGATTCGAGTTTCGTAGTCATGTCGGGCGTCGGAAATTAGCGTGCGATGGTGTTGGTGCGCCTGATCTTGTTCTGCAGCTGCATGATCCCGTACAGCAGGGCCTCGGCAGTCGGCGGGCAACCCGGCACGTAGATATCGACCGGAACGATGCGGTCACAGCCGCGCACGACAGAATACGAGTAATGGTAGTAGCCCCCGCCGTTGGCGCAGGAACCCATCGAGATCACCCAGCGCGGCTCGGCCATCTGGTCATAAACCTTGCGCAGGGCCGGCGCCATTTTGTTGCACAGCGTGCCGGCCACGATCATCACGTCCGACTGGCGGGGCGACGGCCGGAACACCACGCCGAAGCGGTCGAGGTCGTAGCGCGATGCGCCAGCGTGCATCATCTCGACTGCGCAGCAGGCCAGGCCGAAAGTCATCGGCCACATCGAACCTGTACGGGTCCAGTTGATCAGTTTGTCGGCCGTCGTGGTGACGAAGCCTTCATTGAGGATGCCTTCAATAGCCATGGCTCATTCCCAGTCAAGAGCGCCCTTCTTCCATTCGAAGATCAGGCCGACGACCAACACGCCGAGGAAGATCATCATGGCCCAGAAACCGACCATGCCGACATCGGACATGGAAACCGCCCAAGGCACCAGGAAGGCGACTTCGAGATCGAACAGGATGAAAAGAATGGCGACGAGGTAGTAGCGAACGTCGAACTTCATGCGGGCGTCTTCGAAGGCTTCGAAGCCACACTCGTATGCGGAAGTTTTTTCTGCGTCCGGCCGGTAAGGAGCAAGAATGCGACCCAGGATCTGGGGCGCGACACCTACGGCGATACCGACACCAATGAAGAGCAGTATCGGGAGGTAGTTTTGGAGGTCCACGATGCAATCAGTACAAAGTGCCTGGCCATGGATCGAACCAAGCGGAGCCCAAAACGGCAACTTCTGCCATTTCGTCAAAAAGCCAGCGCAGGGCACCCCCGGGCTGGCCTCCCAAGAACCTGTTTGAAAGCCTGCTGCATGACCTGCTGCCATCAGCGCGCACGATCATAACAACAAGAGAGAGCTCCGGGTCGAATGCCCACGTACTTCTTTGGGCTTTCGGAGCGCCTGCCGCTTTCAGACAGGATCTTCGTACTGTTTTGTTAACTGGTGCCGACGGCGAGACTCGAACTCGCACAGCTTTCGCCACTACCCCCTCAAGATAGCGTGTCTACCAATTTCACCACGTCGGCCAAGCAGGCTATTTTAACCTGTTTTGGTTCATCCCTTCAATGCAGTTTTCACATCGGGATGCATTGCTGGCAGATTATTTTGGAATCTCGTTCGCCTGTCCCGGGGTCTTCGCCGGCGCTTGTGCCGGTGCTGCAGGCGCAGGCTGGGTTGCGGTCGGCGCAGGGATCTGATCCATCACGCCGGCACCACCTGCCTGCGGGCGGCTGCCGAGGAAGCTCAGCACTAGTGTGGCGACAAAGAATACGGCCGCCGCTGCAGCGGTTGCACGCGAGAGGAAATTCGAGGAACCGGTGGCGCCGAACAGGCTGCCCGACGCACCCGAACCAAAAGCGGCGCCCATGTCGGCGCCTTTGCCATGCTGAAGCAGTACGAGGCCAATGATGATCAGCGCCGTGACGACCTGGATGACGATGATGATCGCAAACAAAGAATTCATGAAATCGGTTTTTCCGTATTGGTAATTAAGGATCTGGGGATCACGCAGCTTGCGCGATCGCCAGGAAATCTTCGGCCTTCAGCGATGCGCCGCCGATCAAGCCTCCGTCGATGTCTTCCATCGACAGCAAATCTTTCGCATTGTCCGGCTTCATGCTGCCACCGTACAGGATCTTCACCAGTCCTGCGGCTGCAGCATCGCGCGCTGCCAGCAGCGACCGTATATGGCGATGCACCTGCTGCGCCATTTCCGGTGTCGCCGTCTTGCCGGTGCCGATTGCCCAGACCGGTTCGTAGGCAATCACAAGCTTGCCGAGCTGTGCGCCAGCAGCATCGAGCACGGGCGACAACTGCCGCTCGACTACAGCATCGGTCTCGCCCCGCTCGCGCTGCTCCAGCGTCTCGCCAACGCACACAATCGGGACCAGCCCGGCAGCAAGCGCCACGGCTGCCTTGCGAGCGACCAGTTCGTCGGTCTCGCCGTGGTAGCTACGGCGCTCGGAATGTCCGACGATCACATACTTGCAGCCGAAATCGCCGAGCATGGTTGCCGACACTTCACCCGTATAGGCACCGCCCTGATGCTCGGACAGATCCTGCGCACCCCAACCAACGACCGAGCCCGACAGCAGTGACTGCACCTGGGCCAGATAAGGTGCCGGCACACATACCGCCAACTCAGCCCGGGCGGCGCCCGCGCGAATGCCAGCGAGCAGGCTCTCATTGCC
>JAIXTG010000298.1 GCA_027484285.1 Oxalobacteraceae bacterium
ACCCTTGACTTCGGTGACCGTGATGCCCTGCACCCCGATCGCCGACAGGGCCTCGCGCACTTCATCGAGCTTGAACGGCTTGATGATGGCAGTGATGAGTTTCATTTCAGCCTCTTGGTAGTGGGTCAGAAATTCTTGGTGACAGTCACTAGGGCGCCCGTCTTGCCCAGGTAACCGCGACCGCCGAAGTTATAAGCGGTCTTGTCCGCATCGGTGCCGACCACGGCGAGCGAGCCGACCACGAAGCCGAAGTCTTTGGTCACGCCGACTTTCCAGTCGGTGTAATCGGCATCGGCGATACCTTTCACTACCTGCTTGCCAACGTGCAGGTTGAGGATGTAGCCGTCACGGATTTCCGGGTTGTAGCTGAGATCGATATAGTTACTGCCATCCGAGTTGTTTGCCCACGCGACGAAGTTCGTCAGTGCATACGAGTACTTCAGCGTGAAGTCGGCGTAACCCAATTGCGCGTAAGCCTCGGTGGTGTTGGCGCTGACCGGCAGAGAGTTCGACGGGAAGTAATAGCGGATCAGGCCGACGTCGTAGCTGGCGGCACCGAATGCACCGCGCTTGCCGCCGTAGATGTCGATTTCGGCGCTGGAGTCACCGCCACTGTCCTTGACCCACTTGATCGTCGAAGTCCATGCGCCTGCATAGAAACCGGTCGGCGTGTGCGTGTAGTCGGCACCGGCGAACACGGCGGGTTCGCGGCGCGACTGCGAAATTCCGCGGAAACGGTAGTCCGACGTCGCCCCGACATTGAACGCGACCTGGTGTTCTGCTGCAGCCTCTTCAGCATGAGCGACAGCGCCGGAGAATGCCGCCATGATGGCGCTGGCAAGAATCAGTTTTTTCATTGTCTTTCCTTGGTCTGGTTAGCGTAGGTAATGCAATCGGCTCACGCATTGCGTGTAGGCGGAGAGCAACTAAGCAGGACGTGTGCCAACTACAATCTCGGGAAAAACTTGCCAATTCAGCCAATTTCGCTAGCATCTGGGTCACTACTCCGGAATGATCCCGGCCAACCGCACCACCTGAGGGCGTTTGCCTCAAATTGGTGCACCTTGAGGACACGACCATGAATGCCAAACCCAGTTTTCTTTCTGAATTGCAAGACAAAATCCAGCAAGTACTGCAGCAGTCCCCGGCAAAAGACCTCGAAAAGAACATGCGGGCGATGCTGAATCAGGGCTTTTCCAAGCTGGACTTGCTGACCCGCGAGGAATTCGACGTGCAAGCCGACGTGCTGGCGCGCACCCGCGCCCGGCTGGAGGCGCTTGAAAAGCGCGTGACCGAGCTTGAAGAACAGCTGAAAGGCTGATTCCCGCGTGGGGCTGGCCGTCCTTCGCAGCCGTGCGATTGCGGGCGTGCAGGCGCCCGAGGTGACGGTCGAGGTCCATCTGGCCAATGGACTGCCCACATTTACCATATTGTGTCGAGTAGACCCCAATTGTTAATTATGTTTCCTTGAGGGAACTTGCGTTTCCTCAGGAGAATGTTATGTTTGGGAAAATCGATAACGGGGGAGTGGGATATGGACAATGTGGATTTGGTAACCGCGCTTCTTTTGCTGCGTCAGCAAGGGGAAACGGTGCCGACCTCTGTCCTCAGCACCGCCGCGATTGCAGATTGCTCGGCTTTGCAGGCCCGTGGACTGAGCGTTGAGGAAGCGATACAGTTTTTTTTGGCGGGCAAAGACCCCGTGCCCCGCTCGAAATCCCTACCGCCAAAGCTTCGGTTCCGTTTAAAGGAAAAGTCCTGACATAGCGAGGAGTGTGCGCCTGCATCTCCGAGCTACATTTACCTCTTCGGAACAGAACGCACGGCCTTCAATGGCTACTTATTTACAAGTCATGTAGGGGCAGGGGGGAGTACAGCCTATGCAAATGCACAGGAACAGGCTTCCCATTTTTGTGCAAAAACCTTCACCAAGGGTTGCATAGTCCCGCCCAACTGTTTTCAGAAGTCAGGGGCACTATCCTCGAAGTCCTCTGCATGGATGTCTTCAACTCCCAGCTCCTGTACGAGTGCTCTCGCCACATCTTCTGCCCGGCCTGGAGAGAAGGCTATGAGAGCCCTTGCGAGTACAGCCACCTTGCCAGTTGAATCTATGACAGGAAGGGCTTTACGGAGTCTCTCAGCCCACTCTGCAGCCTGTTTCTCCACCCAGTCCTCATCGAAGGTACGAGGAGGGGGGTTAACTCCTCTGAGGGCCTCTCGCCACTCCAGAGGAGGCTCCTTGCCAGCCTCCAGAAACTCTTTCAGTACTCGACGCATATTGGCGACCGAGCCATCACTGACTGAGGCTGCAACCATGATTTGGGCTTTGCTCAGTTTGACCTCTTCCCGCACAAGACTCCAAGCCCTCTGACTTTTCTCCGCAGGGAGCATTGGCAGCCGATCCTTCGCGTTCTCTCTGCCTGCTTCGACAAGGGCTTCCGAGGGACTACCCTCGAAGTAAGTCACTGGAACCGATCGGTTCGCTCTCCGGTATGCCTCAAGGCGATGATGACCATCGATCACGATGTTCTTTGAACCTACTCGAAGGACAACGATGGGATCGAGCTCGGTACGCTCAAGGGTTTTGCTGAGCTTCAGTGAATGCAGCGGGTCAGTCACGCCCCCTTGCTCACCCTGACTACCACGCGCTTGGTATAACTCAGGCATCACAGTGATTTCTTCGGGATCGAGGTGCTTCGGTAGGGCGGAGACATCCGGCTTACGCCAGTCCCGCTCAAGCTGTTCGAGTTCTTCTCTCATGGTTTGGGGCAGCGTCAGCTGCACTGGTTTATTCGGGAGGGCGTGGAACATACCAAATACTCAGGACTTCAGGGGTTGAGCAAGCCTGTGCTCACTCCCCTTTCCCAAGTATGGTACTTCCAACATCAACTGAGGTTTCAGGGCACGGCCACTTTCGCCCGCCCTACAAAACCTACATGACCGAAAAATACAGATGGTGACAACCGGAGGGTCGATTGGCATGGCGTTGGGTTGATTCCCTTTTGGACAAGGGGTTTAATCTACCCAAGCGAACATCAGGTCTGACATCCCGCCGTGCTGCCAATGAAACTCAAGGGTTCCATTGGGGTAGTCAACGATCACCTTCGAGAACAGCTGCCTCATTGCCGCGTTCAATCGCGGGGTGTTGTCAGGGTCTTCGCTCAAGGCTTCGCGGAGAGAGTTAACGCGGTTCATAACGAGCTTGAAATTGCCCATCAATGCAAGCTCATCAATCTGTTTCAGCTTTTCGCTTAATCCTTGCCGCTCTTCTTGCAGCTCCTCCAACTCCTTCAAGAGCCGAGGGAGGGGACGCTTTCTTATCGCGTCCACGATGTTGTCAATTGCATCGTCGATTCCCATGATTGCTGCCACGGTGTTCTGGCGCTCGGCCTCATCATCTTCTTCAGGTAGCGGAGGGTCGCTGACGATTGCTTCGAGGTTCAGCGCAAGTGCGTATTCGACTTGATCGAGTCTCACCGAGCGGTACTCACACCCTGCACCGGTCTTTGCAGCCGCACACACTAGGTACGCCACCCCCCCCTTTTTCTTGCTGATTCTTGTCATTGAACCGCCGCACAGTGGGCATTTCGCCAGCCCCGCCAGTGCCGATTGCACGCCTTTGTTCGGTCGAGCCACTGGGGCTCTGTTCTGTGCCATCGCTTGGACTGAGTAATACAACTCCTCTGCGACGATGGGAGGGAAGTAGTTTGGGATGGGTTGTTGCGGTACACGCCGCTTCCCTTGGCTGGTGTACTCCACCATATGGGGAATGAACGTACCTATAACGGCTGGATTGTCGCGGATGCGTTTGATGTACGTCCGCCTCCACATTCCTGCCTTCCCAATTGGGGGAACACCCTGCTGGTTGAACGTCCGTGCGATTGTTTCCAAGCCAACTCCAGCGGCAAGCTGATCGAAAATGCTTCTCACAACCTGAGCCTTCTCCTCGATCAGCTTGAGGGTTCCAGTTACTTTGTCGAGAACAACCCAAGCAGGGGTATTCGCAGTGAGTGGCTTCTTGCCGGCAGCTTCTCGCTTCCCTTCCCACGCAGCCCTCAACCGCCGGCCCTTTGTCGCCGATTCTTCATTGGCTCTTGTGAAATACAGGATTGCCATGATGAGATCGATGTGGTTGTTGTCCAAGTTGTCCGCTGTGTACTGCTTCTCGTCGTTCAGGGTAACCACAGTCACACCGAGCTCGACAATTTCCTCGAGCACCCTCATAGCCTTCCGCGGCGTGAGGCGTGAGATGCGATCAAGTGCCTCGACCAGTAAGAACGACCCCGCTGGAACCAGCCCTGTCTGGACTGCTTCCCTGAACTCGGCCAGCCGTCCGGCCTCAGCGTTCAAGCCGCGATATGCCGATACCCCCAGATCATGGAAAGTCAGAGTTTCATCGAGCTCAAGGTCGTAGCGCACGGCATACTGCTGTGCAAGTGTGATCTGGCGGCGAAAGCTGTCGCCAGTCTGTTGAGCAAGGGTCGAGAAGCGAAGATACGAATAGGCTTTGGGCTTGGCGGTCATAGTCACGGTTCTCCTGTATGGGGTCTATCGTACCTTCATTTACGATAGTCGGACTTGCCGATACCGAAGTCCGCGAGTCGCGCGATCGCGTTCGAGCAGCCCTCCACAACGGCGGCTTCGAATTCCCTCCCGGCCACATCACGGTCAATCTCGCTCCGGCCGATCTGCCCAAGGAATCCGGGCGCTTCGACCTGCCGATCGCACTCGGCATACTCGCCGCCTCAGGACAGCTGCCGTCGGCAGCGCTGGATGACTACGAATTTGCCGGAGAGCTGTCGCTGTCCGGCGAGCTGCGCCCGATCCGCGCAGCGCTGGCGATGAGCGTCGCTATGCGCCGGGCCGATGACAGCCGCCGGCGCGGTTTCATCCTGCCCCGCGCGAATGCGGCGGAGGCCGCCTTCGTGCCGGACGCCGAGGTCTATCCGGCCGACACCCTGCTGCAGGTCGTCGCGCATTTTTCGGCGACCGACGATCCGGCGGCGCGGCTGACGCGCATGCAGCCGCTGACCGGCGCACGATCTTTCGCCTATCCGGATTTCTCTGACGTTCGCGGCCAGGCCGAGGCGCGGCGCGCGGTCGAGATTGCGGCCGCCGGTTCGCACAGTCTGCTGATGGTCGGTCCGCCCGGCGCAGGCAAGTCGATGCTGGCCAGCCGGATGCCAGGCATCCTGCCGCCCATGACCGAGCAGGAGGCACTGGAGGCCGCTGCTTTGCAATCGATCGCCGGCGGCTTTTCCGCCGACCGCTGGCGGCAGCGGGCCTTCCGGGCTCCGCACCATACGGCGTCAGCAGTCGCGCTGGTCGGGGGCAGCAGCGTGCCGCGGCCAGGCGAGGTCTCGCTCGCTCACCACGGGGTGCTGTTCCTTGATGAACTGCCGGAATTTGACCGCAAGGTGCTGGAAGTACTGCGCGAACCGCTCGAATCCGGACACATCACCATTTCACGGGCAGCGCGCCAGAC
>JAIXTG010000009.1 GCA_027484285.1 Oxalobacteraceae bacterium
AGCGGTTTCGCGCGCACCAGTTCCTTGTTCATGTACGCATCGAAGGTCAGCTTCTGCACGTCCTTGTCCCTGCACATCGCAACGAAGCGTTCGCGCCGCTTGTCACTGGAATACCAGAAGTGCTGCATGATACCCAGAACCCAGAAAACCTTCCCATGCGCTCGCATAAACTGGCGGCGTGCATTGGCGAGGCAGCGCGCATTACCGGTCACCAGCAGGGCTTCCACTGCATCGGCCGCCAGTCGTCCGCCGGCCATCGCGTAATAAATGCCTTCGCCCGACGACGGCGCGACCACGCCGGCCGCATCGCCGGCCAGCACGACATCGCGCCCATTGTCCCAGCGCGGCAGCGGCTTCATCGGCAGCGGTGCGCCCTCGCGGCGCACGGTCTCGGCGCCTGCCAGGCCGACCGCCTCGCGCAGCGCGGTGGTCGCATTGCGCAGGGAGAAACCCTTGTCCGCGCTGCCGGTACCGATCGACAGGGTGTCGCCATGCGGGAACACCCAGCCGTAGAAGTCCGGCGACAGGTGGCCCTGGTAGAAAACGTCGCAGCGGGAGCCGTCATAGTCGCGCGGCTTGTCGGCCGGCGCACGCACGATCTCGTGGTACGCGAACACGTATTTCGTCCTGTCGGCGCCCGGTACCGACTGCTGCGCGACCGCGGACTTCGCGCCGTCCGCGCCGATCACGGCCCGGGCGCGGACCTGCCGCTCGCGGCGCTCGCCGTGGTCGTCCTCGCTCCATGCCACCGTGCTGATGCCATCGGCGTCGCGCGCGAGCAGCTCGAATTTGCCGCTGGCCCGCACCGCACCGGCGCCGGCCGCGCGCTCGCGCAGCCATTCGTCGAAATGCTCGCGGTCGACCAGCCCGACGAAGCCGCCCTCGATCGGTATGTCGACCTGCATGCCGGACGGCGCAATCATGCGTGCCTTGCGCGCCTTTGCCACAAGCAGGTGGTCGGGGAGGTCGAAGTCCTTGATCGCCCGCGGCGGAATGGCGCCGCCGCAGGGCTTGATGCGGCCGGCGCGGTCGAGCAGCAGTACGCGGCGGCCGCGGCGCGCGAGGTCGTGGGCAGCGGTCGCACCGGCCGGCCCGCCGCCGACGATCACCACATCATAGGTTTCATTCATTGCAGTCTCCCCGGACGGCCTTGCTTCAGGTGAATGATGGCTGCACGCCGTCCGGCGCCTGCGCGTCGCGCGTCGCACCCATCGGGATGCGCGCGGCCAGCCATGCAGAACCGACGAACAGCAGCGCTTCCAGCGCGAATACGGTGCCATAGGCTGCACCGGACGAGGCAATCAGCCAGTGGGTCAGGTCGCTGGCAGCGGTGCCGATCAGGCCGCCGAAGCCGAAGGCGATCGCCTGCGCCGCGCCCCACAGTCCCATGCGCACGCCTTCGCGGGCGGCGCGGCCCCGGGTGGCGAGCCGCATCATCTGCCCGATGGCGGCGATCGAGAATGCGCCGTTGGCTGCGCCCATCAGGAAGACGTTGGCCTTCAGCGGCCACGGCGGGCCGAGGTGGCCGGCGACCGCCAGCCCGGCCAGCGCCACCGCCGATGCCAGGCAGCCGCCGACGCACCACAGCCGCAGCGAGCCGGCCCGACCTTTTGCAAACCGGCTGCCGACCAGCGCGACCAGCAGCATGCCGGCCAGCACGCCGCCATGCTGCACGCCGGACAGGCTGGTGGATTCGCCGGGCGTGAAGCCGAACAAACTGCCGGCGAAGGGCTCGAGAATCAGGTCTTGCGCGCTGTAGGCCAGCATCGACAGGAAGATGAACACCGTGAACTGGCGCGCCGCGCTTTCCTGCCAGACGTCGGCCAGCGCGCTGCGGAATGACACGGCGCGTGCTGCAGCGGCCGGCCCGGCAGCGCCGGCGCTGCGTCCTTCGACGCCGGCCAGCGCGAGCAGGGTGACGGCCAGCGCGAGCACGCAGGTGCCGGCGGTGACGGCCAGCAGCCGCGGCGGCGAATACGGGTCGAGCAGCTTGCCGGCGACTCCGGCGGTCACCGCGAAGCCGACGATCATCATCAGCCAGACGATGGTGGCGGCGGCCGCGCGCCGCTCTTCGGGCACGCGCATCGCCAGCAGTACCAGCAGCGAGGTGCCGGCCGCGCCGACGCCGAGCCCGATCATCACGAAGCCGCCGACCGCCATCAGCAGCCCGAGTGCCGGCGAATCGCCGATCCACAGCGTGGCCAGTGTCGCGCACAGTGCGCCGGCGGCCAGCGTCGCCATGCCGCCGATAATCCACGGCGTGCGCCGCTTGCCCTGGTCGGAGCCATGTCCCATGCGCGGCCGCGATACCTGCACCAGGTAGTGCAGCGCGACCAGTGCGCCCGGCAGCAGCGCCGGCAGCATCAGCTCGACCACCATCACGCGGTTCAGCGTCGATGTCATCAGCACCACGATAGCGCCGAGCGAGGCTTGCACCAGGCCCAGTCGCACCACTTGCAGCCATCCGAACGGTTTGCCCATCGCTAGCCCTCCATGCCCCGCAGCGCAAATGCCGCGACCATCATTCCCGTCACCAGTAGCGGCACGCCGAAAGCGGACAGCTTCAGTGCGCGCTCGACCGGTGCCGCGACGAAGGCCTGCATCATTTTCAGCTGCCCGAATACCAGGGCGACGATGGCCAGCGCATGCAGCGGCTGCTGCCAGCCGAACAGCAGGCCGACGACAGCCAGCTGCGGCAGCACCATCACCCAGCATGCCGTGCGCGCCGCGCGCACCACGCCCAGCTGCACCGGCAGCGAAGCCACGCCCATCTGGCGGTCACCCTCGACCGACTTGAAATCGTTGAGTGTCATGATCCCGTGCGCGGCGATGCTGTAGAGCAGCGCCAGCAGCAGCGAGCGGCTGTCCGGCATGGCGCCGCCGGCCATGACTGCGGCGCCGGTCAGCCACGCCAGGCCTTCATACGACAGCCCGCAGGCGGCATTGCCCCACCAGCCATTGCTTTTCAGCCGCAGCGGCGGCGCGCTGTAGGCCCAGGCCAGCAGCAGGCCGGCCACCGCGGCCCCCAGCCCCCAGGGGCCGAGCGCGGTCGCGGCCAGCAGTGACAGTCCGGTCCACAGGCAGGCGATGTACAGGCCCCAGCGGCCCGGCATGCGGCCCGACGGTATCGGTCGTTGCGGCTCGTTGATGGCGTCGACATGCCGGTCAAACCAGTCGTTGACGGCCTGGCTCGCGGCGCACACCAGCGGGCCGGCCAGCACGATGCCGACGATGATCAGCGGCCAGCGACCCTCGGGCGCGACGCCGGACGCGATCACGCCGCAGGCGAAAGCCCACATCGGCGGAAACCAGGTGATCGGCTTCAGCAGTTCGGTGACGGCGGACAGGGAGGGGCGGGACATGCAGCCGATTGTGCATGCCGGCCCCGAGTGCGTCAACTAAAGTTGACGAATCGTGGAGTAAGCGGGTTGTTACGGGTTGGCTGGCGGATCAGCGGTCGTCGCTGCCGAGGTTGCCCATTCCGTACTGGCGCAGCTTGACGTACAGGCTCTGCCGCGACAGCCCGAGGATCTCGGCGGCGGTGGCGCGGTTGTCCTGGGTCAGCTGCAGCGCAGCCTCGATGCAGAGCCGCTCGATCAGTTCGGTGGTCTCGCCGACGATTTCGCGCAGCGGCACGCGGCCGACCAGCTCGGTCAGCTGCTCGACCGAATGCGGCAGTTCATGGCGGGCGTCGGTGCTGCCCAGCCGGCGGCCGATGTCGCGGATGGTGAAGCCCAGCCCGCTGATCTCGCCGTGCGGCACCGACACGGCCGAGATTTCGACCGGGATGGTGGCATCGTTCTCGTCGCGCAGCGTGGTGGCAAACAGGCGGACCGAGCCGCGCTGCCGCAGGTTGGCAAGCAGCACGTTGAGGTCGACGCCCGCACGCCCGAGCCAGCGATCGAGCGATTCGCCCAGCGCCTGTTCCGGCCGGCTGAGCTTGACGATCTCGCCGAACGAGCGGTTGGCGGCGATGATCTCGCCGTCATTGTTGGTGACCACAAAAGCGTCGGGTGACTGCTCGAGCGCGCGCAGCACGATCTCGGCACGGCCGTCGTTGGCGGCCACGGCGGGCGGTGCGTTGCCGCCGAGGCGGACCAGGAACAGGTCGCCGGCCTCTTCATGCATCAGCGATACCGACAGCATCATCCGCTGGCCGGCGATCCGGGTGGCCAGCTGGTCCGGCTTGCCGTTGGCCTGCACGGTGTCGAGCAGCTTGGCGACCGGCTGGCGGGCGCTCGTGTCGATGCAGTCAAGCACGCTGCGGCCGACCAGTTTCGGCACGCTGGCGTTGAACGCCTGGGCGGCCGCCGGATTGGCCTCGATGATCTTCAGGTTCTTGCCATCCACCACCAGCACGCCTTCGCTGGTCAGCTCGAACAGCAGCCGGTAGCGCGATTCGAGGTGGCGCAGGCGCAGGTAGTCGCGCTCCAGCGCCTGCTGCGCGTCGACCAGCTGCTGCTGCAGCTCGGCCTGTGCGCGCAGGTCGCGGCCCAGCGCGATCATGCGGCCTTTCGGACCGACCTCGATCGCGCAGAACGACAGCGGCACGTCGGTGCCGTTGCTGCCGGCGAAATTCAGCTGGCGCCAGGTCAGGCGCGTATTGCTGCCCGCATCCTTGAGCAGGCGCCCGACCTTGGGGCGGGTCTCGACGGTGACGATGTCTGCCCATGACTTGCCGACCCAGGCCTTTTGTCCGCCGGTGACCGCCAGCACGCTGGTGCCGGACGAGACATCGACGATCGTGCCGTCGGCATCGAGCACGAGCACGATGTCGGCCGACGCGGACAGCAGCGCCCCGACCGCTTCAGTGCCGAGGCCTGACAGCGATTGTTTCGGAGAATCAAATGGGGTCACAGAAGGGGAGCCGGCTAGTATTCGCATGCTTGTAAAGTGGCCGGCCACGCCGAGCGCGCCGGAACTAAATTACCGTCGGGTCAGATTGTGGCGGCAAAGCACAGCATTTTCAACAAAAACGGGGAAACAGCTTCGTTTAATCTCAGTTCATCCTGACTTCCTGCTGCGCGTCCATTAACCGGGTCGCCAATGCCACGGCCTGTGGCGCGTCCGCAGACATGCCATCGGCGCCCACGATTCTTGCCAGTTCCGGCTGGCGCAGGAACAGCGGGCCGCCCACCATGACGGCCAGCCGCGGGTTTTGCGAGGTCCTGCGCGCTGCCCTGATCGTCTTGCCGAGGTCGCCCGCTTCGCCATCCATGCTGGCCGACAGCGCCAGCACGTCGAACCAGTGGGTCGACAGCATGGCCTGGATCTCGCCCGGTTCCGGCGCCGGCACCGAGAGCACCACCCAGCCGTCGCGCCGGAAAAATTCCGACAGGATCGACAGGCCGAAGGTGTGCTGCTGGTTGGGCAGGGTGCCCAGCAGGATGCGCCGCTCGGCCGATGCGCGCGGCGCGCCGGGCGGAGCCGCCCGGAACGAGGGGCTCAGGTCGTACAGCAGGCTCTGCATCCGCCACAGGCAGAGCGTCACTTGCGAAAAATTGATCAGGTCGGCTTCCCACAGTTCGCCAAG
>JAIXTG010000040.1 GCA_027484285.1 Oxalobacteraceae bacterium
ACTTTCTCCTTGGGCGCTGACACCTACGACAACGAACCCAAGCAATGCAGTGCGGCGGACTTCGACGATTTCGTCGCGCAGATCAGTAGTACCGACAGCACGAAAAAAGGGCAGAAATATATTTGCGCCCCCCTCGCAGAGGGCTCACACAACGACCCCGCAAGATACCGCTGGAAGGCACATTGGCGCATCCGCGAACTGGTCTTGCCCCGCCGATTCCTGGCACTGGATGTGGATGGCTTCGCAGCACCCGAGTACTTCGAAGAATTCCAGCAACACATCGCCCAGTGGAATGTCTTGGTCTACACCACCGCCAGCCACACGGCCGATAAACCTCGGGCAAGGGCCATCATCGAGTTGAGCCGCGAAGTCGACTACGATGAGGGTATCCGCCTTGGTACTGCCGTACAGCGCTTTCTTGAGGCGGCACTCGGCCCAGCCAACATCCAGCTTGATGCCAGCGTCTATCGGGGGGTGCAGCCTGTGTACGTTCCACTGAGGGGGGGCACTATCCATCGATTCCGGAACGCCCCATTGGATGTCGAAAGCTTCTTGCCCGACTGTCCGTCGACCAGCCCCAGCCCATCAGCCGCGACAGTGCCGCGCACACCATATGCGGTTCCTGGTCTCGGTGTACCGCTGCCGGACCACCTGAAGGGACGGCCCATCGACGCGGCGACGCAGGCACTGCTGCCGTATCCCACGAAGCGCTTCAACGATCTGGCCGACCGCAGTATGGCCGGCTATGGCTGTGAGCAAGTGGCGTTCATGCTGCGCCACCCAACCCAGGTGCGCGAGCCATTGTGGTTCAACGGTCTGTCGATTGCCTGGGCCTGTGAAGAGAAAGAGCAAGCGGTCGAGCGGCTATCGCAGGGGGATCCCCGGTATGACCCGGATGAGGCAATTAACAAAGCCCAGCGGCAGTCCGGGCCTGCCAAGTGTGTGACGATTGAAAGCCACCGTCCCGAGGGCTGCGCTCACTGTGTGCACCGCGGCACCATCACGTCCCCCATCCAACTGGCGGTTCCATGGCAGGCGCTACCCCCACCGACCATGGCTGACGGCAGCGAGGGCGATGCGCGAGGCGGGATGAAGCACGAAGCCCTCCTGTCGCTGTTGTCCGCGCGAGCACCAGAGGACACCGACATCGATCCCGACGCCACGGCTGCGGACACACCACCCAGTGCCGAGCAGATCATTCATCAATTAGCGCAGATGACGAAACTGCAATACGAAATCGCGCGCAAGACCCAGGCGGAGCGGCTCCAGATTCGCACGGCGGTACTCGACAAGCTGGTTGCGGAGCAACGCGAGGCGCTAGAAAAGCAGCAGCAGCAAACCTGGGGCGAAGACATCGTGCCGTGGGAGTCACCGGTTGAGGTCAGCGAGCTGCTCGACACCCTGAAGGCGACCGTACACCGGTTCATCGTCTGCGAGCCGGAAACGGCGACAGCCAGCGCATTGTGGATTGCGATGACGTGGTGCATTGAGGGTATCGAGATTGCGCCGCTGGCGATCATCACCGCGCCGGAAAAGCGCTGCGGAAAATCGCAGCTGTTGTTTTTGATGGGAGAACTGGTACGCAAGCCGTTGGAGGTGGCGAATTCGACGACTGCGGCACTATTCCGGTCGATCGAGCTTTGGCAGCCGACATTGCTGATGGACGAAGTCGACACCTTTTTGAAGGAGAATGAAGAGCTACGCGGCATCATCAACGCCGGATACACCCACAAGGGATCGGTGCTGCGCACGGTCGGCGACGATCATGTGCCGACCCAATTCAATGTGTTCTGCCCCAAAGCCTTGGCAGGGATCGGGACGCTGCCTGACACGATCATGGATCGCGGCGTTCAGTTGAAGCTGCGGCGCAAGCTCCCGGATGAGCATGTCGACCGACTGCGGGACGCCCGGGAGGAATTGTTGTTTCCGACGCTGCAGCGACAACTGGCCCGCTTTGCGATCGACTCGCTTGCGGCGGTTCGTGAGGCCCGCCCCCACCTTCCGACCGAGCTGAACGACCGGGCGCAAGACTTGTGGGAGCCGTTGATTGCGATCGCCGACTTGGCTGGACCAGTCTGGAGGCAGCAAGCGCGAGACGCTGCCATTGCGCTGTCCGGACATACAGAGCAATTGCAGAGCCTGGCCGTTGAACTGCTGCAGGATATCCACGACCTGCTGCAAGGTCTGCCGGCCAAGACGATCACTAGTGGTGAACTGATCCGACAACTCTGCGCCGACGATACGTTACGCTGGTCGACCTACAACCGCGGTGCGCCGATCACGCCCAAACAAGTCGCGTTACGGCTACGGGAGTTCGGCATTATTCCCCGCACGGTTCGGACAACAGACGGTTTCGGCCCGCCGACCGCGAAGGGGTACTTGCGTGCTGAGTTCATCGATGCGTTTGCCCGCTACTTGCCGGAGGCGTTCCAAGGCAGCTTCCTTGCTGCAGCGCCGATGCAGGGTCTGGTGTCAACGGGCGTCACGGTCAGCATCGTCACAGCGGGACACGCAAGGTCCAGCGTGAATGATCTTTGGGCCGACTGGCAAGATGCGTGTGACGGGTAACACGCGAGGAAAGCCGCCGTCGCCGGGCCATGCCGTCACACCAGAACCGTGTCTTCATGCGGGGTGTGACGGTGTGACGGTTGTGACGGCAAAAACCGACAGCGCACGGCCATGCATGGGGTCCGCGCGCAAAAGGCGTACTGCGTCCGTTGGACGCTTGATTTCACCGTAGACAGGAGGCCCATCATGCCCCTCGTAACCATCACCACCGGCCGGGCCCGCCGTTGTCGCGCGATGGCCAAACACTCCCGCCAGCAATGCTGGAATGTCGCCGCTCACGGGATGCCTGTGTGCCGTATGCATGGCGCACGCCCTGCGTCTACCGTGAAACGCGGGGCCGATCACCCGAATTACCGGCACGGAGAGGAAACGCAACAGCAGAAGTCAGTCCGCAGCCACGAGCTACTTGAATGCCGACGGTTGGAAGACCAAATGCACGCGCTGGGTATGACCACCCTGCCCCGCACCCGCGGGAGAAAGCCGAACGGCTCGTCGGACTCGTAAGGCGCAAAGCATGCGCAGGGCGGCAGGGGAGTCGTCGCGATGGCAAGCTTAGGTTCGCTTACTGCAGTGGTGGCCGCCTCCTCCATCTGCCGTCACAGACGTCACATCCGTCACAAGCAAGGATTCATGCGGGTTCTGCTGTGACGGCAAGAAATGGTGTGACGTCACAACGCAGAAATGAATGTTAGTCCCGTGCCCAAACTGCGCCACGCACGCATGGCGCCCACCGAATCGGTAGCCTGCTTCACACTGACAAGGCTCGGTATTTTTTTTGAAAAAATTTTTTTCAAGCGCAGGCGGCAAAAGCCGGTCGTCGTTCGTCTTCATTTGAGTTGGGGTACCGGCGGGTCCCATCGGCGTCAACTGGGGTCCCCCCGGGGGGTACGGTAGGTGGGGGGGGGTACCCCACCCGTGATTGAAAAACCTTCGCGCGACTGCGAGCGGCGTCCGTGCGGCAGCAATCGCACCCTCTTCCGTGTCACTGAGGCAGCGCCGGCAACACTAGATGTCCGATCCGTTGCGTGGCGACATTAGCCGCTTCCAACAGCGTATCGTGGCTCAGGTGCGCATAGCGCTGCGTGGTGCGTGCCTGGGTGTGGCCCAGCAGGTGCTGCACTTCGTACAACGTGCGTCCCTGGTTGATCAGCAGGCTGGCAAAGCTGTGCCGCAAATCGTGCAGACGCACGTCCGCCAATCCTGCCCGCCGCCGCGCAGTGTCCCAAGGGTAGAAGATCGCCACATACGGCTTGCCGGTGGCCGGGTTGGCAAACGGGTAGGGGCAGCCGGCGAC
>JAIXTG010000342.1 GCA_027484285.1 Oxalobacteraceae bacterium
GCCAGGGCGACGGTGGAGGGCACGAAAGTGAGCTTCTCCGGCGAATTGCGAGCGATGCTGGACAAGGTGAACCTGCAGCAGCAGTCAGCCGACCGGCTCGGTCAGCGCTTTGCGCTGGGAGATGACAGCGTCAATCTGTCAGACGTGATGATCGAGCGGCAGAAAGCCAGCTTGTCCCTGCAGGCGACGGTGCAGGTCAGGAACAAGCTGGTGAGCGCTTATCACGAGATCATGAATATGCAGGTGTGAGCGTAAACCGACCGCCTGCAGGTCATTTCGACTGACGTGCTGGCGGACTCGCGGACGGAAATCGTCCGCGACACCGGTCAAGGGCCGTAATGTCCGATGAAATCGGCTTCCTTGAAATTGCTTCCGATGAATTCAAGTGCAATAGATCCATCGATATCGAGCACCCAGGAACCCCCGCTGTCACTGGGCCGAACCGTGATCTTGCTGTTGTCTACCTGCGCCAGTATGTCGGCGGATATCTTGACCACATCACCGCCCAACGATACGGGGGTGATGTCGAAATCGTAGATCTTGACAGCCGAGGACATGACATTCAGTACATAGGTATCCGACCCGGGGCCGCCCCAATAATTTTGAACAGCAAGCGAGTCTGAGATGTCGAAGCGATCGTTGCCATTATCGCCGTATATAAGTATCGAGTATTGGCTGAGGTTGCTTGATCCAGGATATGGTCCGGATATCTTAAAAGAATCGTTGCCCTCTCCGCCTCTAATTAATAGGTCTTCCCCAATCGGATCTCGTGTCTCGACTATTAAAGTATCGTTGCCGCCATCGCCATACAATTTTCCGTGACTCATATTGAACCAGAGCGTGTCATCTCCATCCAATCCACGGACGATATATGGATCAAACTCGTCTGCAAAGAAACGTACAAAGTCGCTTCCGTTGGACCTTGTGAATTCGACGCGGCCGTCAGAGGCGCCAATGAGGTCAATGGAAAAGGATTTTTGTATTAAGTTTCCATTGGTTAGTTCCATGATTAATGCATAATTCTGAGTGACTTTCTCTCCATTCAAAAGATAATCAATATATTTTTCGCTTATATCAAATCCCCAATCGACCACGCCAGATGATTTATCGAGAGTGGCATGGAAATTCCCTAAATTGGGAAGATTTCCCAAACCTTCTGTGACATAAATCTTGCTGACGTTTACCGCATTGAGGACGCCATCAAGGCTCCGCATCACTTTACCTGCTCCAGATACGAAAAGGGGGTACTCGACAACGCTGAGGGAGCTGGGTGCAGTATCAAAAAATTCATCTTTCCCATGCAAAGTAATATCTACTTGTTGCGACACGGAGGCTCCACTACCATCTTTCAGAATAATGTTGAACAATTCATGAGCATTGTCGGTCTGCGGCAATGGGTTGAGCGACCGGTCAGTGTATGAATAGGTCCAATTGACAATCTGTGCACCAGCACCCGAATCGTAGCCTCCGAAGTTGAAACTCAGCGTACCGTATGTGCCTTTAATGCTTTGGCTCGCATTGACAAAGCTTAGCGTGTCACCAAAATCGATATCCCCTATGCGGAAACTACCGCTGACTGCCTGTACGTTTGTATTGTTCGCATTTGGGTCATTGTCTGCAAGTTCAAAAACATCGGCCGTAGTTTTGCTGAGGGGGTAATCCCTGATAAGCGGGGCATCATTGCTGCCATTGATTTTGAATTCAATCTCTTTGGATGTGCCATCGCTTGCAGTTACAGTAAATCTGTCTATGAGGGGGACCGTTGTGCCGGCAGATTGAACCACGTCATTGCTGACCTGATACTCGTAATTCCCGTATATATCCATCTTGAATATGCCTAACCTCACGGTCGGTTGGATGGCATTAAACAGTCCATTACCGTCAGGATCAGAGATCGAAATCTTGCCTATGGCGGTCAGAAAGCCACCGACGATGTTCTGGTCTTCTGTGACCGTATTGTTGTCAGGCCCGCCGATGATTGCTGGCTCTCTTATGCCTTGGACAAGGAAATTGACGTCTTTTGCTGTTCCGTCTTTGGAGTAAACGGTAAACGTATCGACGGCAGACGGTTGAGATGACGACCCAAGGAATTGCACCTTGGCGTTGTCTACGGAGTAGACGTAGCTGCCATCTGCTCCCAGCAATAGCGTTCCAAGGTTTGTAAGGTTCGACAGCACTTGTGTCTGAAACGATGCCTCGCCGCTGTCAGGGTCGAAAATATCTAGCACGCCAGTCGCGGTCAGCAGACCGGCACCGTTGACGTTGGTGTCTTCAATTACGCGGTCGAACCCGGGGAAAATTTGTGCCGGATCGTTGGCGCCATTGATCGTGAAGCTGATGTCTTTCGTGGTGCCATCCAGGGATTTGACGGTGAAGATATCGACTGAAGTTTCGCCCGCGCCGAGCCACTGCACGGCGTCATTGCTGACGCTGTAGGTATAGGCACCATTGGCCGCCAGGGTTAGCGTGCCGTATTTTGCCCCGCCGGTGGCTGGCGCCTGGGTGAGAGGCACGAACGAAGCTTCTCCACTGTCGGTGTCGCTGATGCTCAGATTGCCGATGGCGGTTAGCCGGGAAAACCCGTTGACGTTCTCGTCTTCGGTCACGCTGCCGATATCAGGGTCACCGATGACGGCCGCTTCGTTGGCGGTAGTGATCGTGAAGCTGATGTCTTTGGTAGTGCCATCCACCGACTTGACGGTGAATGTTTCCACCTTCGGCGCACCGCCGCCCAGCGACTGCACGCTCGCATTGCTGACGCTGTAGATGTAGCTGCCATTGGCCTGCAGTGCGAGGCTGCCCAGATTCCCTTCGGCCGACACTACGCTGGTCTGGAACAACGTCTGTCCGCTGTCGGCATCGCTGATGCTTAATATACCGGGCGCGCTCAGGTTGCCATTAACGACATTCTGGTCTTCGATGACGTTGCTGACGGTAGGATCGCCGATCACGGCCGCATCATTGGCGCCGGTGATCGTGAAGCTGATGTCTTTGGTAGTGCCATCCACCGACTTGACGGTGAATGTTTCCACCTTCGGCGCACCGC
>JAIXTG010000110.1 GCA_027484285.1 Oxalobacteraceae bacterium
ATGCAGCCATCGGTGATCGACTGGCCGTAAGTCAGCTCCTTGCCCGGCACCAGGTCCTGGCGACCGCCGACCAGATGCGATTCCACCATCACGCCGATGATGCGGTCATCGCCGCGGGCGATCTGCTCGCCGATGTCTGCGCAAACCGGCACCTGGTTTTCCGGCTTCTTCGAGCTGTTCGCATGCGATGCGTCGATCATCACCTTCTGCGACAGGCCGTTGGCCGCAAGCGCCTTGCCCGCCTCTTCGACACTGGCGGCGTCGTAATTCGGCGCCTTGCCGCCGCGCAGGATGATGTGGCAGTCCTCGTTGCCGCTGGTCGACACGATCGCCGAATGGCCGCCCTTGGTCACCGACAAGAAGTGATGCGGCTGGGAAGCGGCCTTGATCGCATCGGCTGCAATCTTGATGTTGCCATCGGTGCCATTCTTGAAACCGACCGGGCACGACAGGCCAGAGGCCAGTTCGCGGTGAACTTGCGATTCGGTCGTGCGGGCGCCGATTGCGCCCCAGCTGATCAGGTCGGCAATGTACTGCGGGCTGATCACGTCGAGGAATTCGGTGCCGGCCGGCAGCCCGAGCTGGTTGATATCGACCAGCAGCTCGCGTGCGATCCGCAGGCCGTCATTGATGCGGAAGCTGCCATCGAGGTGGGGATCGTTGATCAGGCCTTTCCAGCCGACGGTCGTGCGCGGCTTCTCGAAGTACACCCGCATCACGATCTCGAGGTCGCCCTTGAAACGCTCGCGCTGCTCGACCAGCCGGCGCGCGTATTCCATGCCTGCCTTGGTGTCGTGGATCGAACAAGGGCCGATCACGACCATCAGCCGGTCGTCCTGGCCGTGCAGGATACGGTGCAGCGCGGTGCGCGCATCAGCGGTGACGTTGGCGATCTTGTCCGTGCAGGGGAATTCCCGGATCAGGTGCGACGGCGGCGTCAGTTCCTTCAATTCTCTAATCCTCAGGTCGTCGGTGCGGGGCATGGCATCTCCAGGAATGATTCGCGTAATCGGGCGCACAAAACAAAAAACCGCCATTCCTGGCGGTTTTCAAGATTCGGTTTCTGTTCTGACTTTACGTGAACTTACCGCTTCTCCACCGCCCGGGGGCCGGGGTAGCCAAAGCCGTAGTCAAAATAAAAGTTCAGAACTTGCATCTTTTTCCAACACTTCAGGGCGAAACAGGGCTCGATGGTGCTATAAATCGGCGGCTTTGGCAAGCCGCCGCCCCATCATTCTCAGCCGGTACCGCCGACAGTCAGGTCTTCAATGCGCAATGTCGGCTGGCCGACGCCCACCGGCACGCTCTGCCCGTCTTTGCCGCAGACGCCGACGCCCGGATCGAGTTTCATGTCCTTGCCGATCATGGACACGCGATTGAGGACATCCGGCCCGTTACCGATCAGTGTGGCGCCCCGAACCGGATAGGCCAGCTTGCCATCCTCGATCATCCAGGCTTCGCTGGCGGAGAACACGAACTTGCCGTTGGTGATGTCCACCTGGCCGCCGCCGAAGTTCACCGCATACAGGCCTTTCTTGACCGATGCGATGATCTCTTCCGGCTCGCGATCGCCGGCCAGCATGTAGGTGTTCGTCATGCGCGGCATCGGCAGGTGCGCAAAGGATTCGCGGCGGCCATTGCCGGTGACGGGCATCTTCATCAGGCGCGCATTCAGCGTGTCCTGGATGTAGCCCGTCAGGATGCCATCCTCGATCAGGGTGGTGCACTGGGTCGGATTGCCTTCGTCATCGACGTTCAGCGAGCCGCGCCGGTCTGCAATGGTGCCGTCGTCGACCACCGTGACTCCCTTGGCCGCGACGCGCTCGCCGATGCGCCCGGAGAACGCACTCGAGCCCTTGCGGTTGAAGTCTCCCTCGAGGCCGTGACCGATCGCCTCGTGCAGCAGGACGCCGGGCCAGCCCGGACCGAGCACGACCGTCATCGGGCCGGCAGGTGCCGGACGCGCGTCGAGGTTGGTCAGCGCGGAATTGACTGCCTCGCTCGCATATTTCTCCAGCAGTTCCTCGCTGAAGTAACCGAAATCGTAGCGGCCGCCGCCACCGGCGGAGCCGACTTCGCGCCGGCCGTCCTGCTCGGCAATCACCGTCAGTGACAGGCGCACCAGCGGACGCACATCTGCGGCAATCACGCCGTCGCTTCGCACCACCAGCACGACATCATGTTCACCCGACAGGCCGGCCATCACCTGCACGATGCGGGGATCCTTCGCGCGCGCGATCCGCTCCACGCGCTCGAGCAGCTTCACCTTGGCGGTGGCATCCAGCGACAGCACCGGGTCCCTCGGCAGGTAGAGCGAGCGCGCCGGGCCTGGCTGGGTGCTCGACGCCACTTTCACGCGGCCTGCCCCCTGGCGGGCAATGGTGCGCGTGGCCGCTGCCGCCTCCAGCAGCGCACGCTCGGAAATTTCATCGGAATAGGAAAATGCGGTCTTGTCGCCCGACACGGCGCGCACGCCGACCCCCTGGTCGATCGAGAAGCTGCCGGTCTTGACGATGCCTTCCTCCAGGCTCCAGCTCTCGCTCTTGGTGAACTGGAAGTACAGGTCGGCGTAGTCCACCTTGTGCGTGAAGATGGAACCGAGCACGGACATCAGCTTGCCCTCGTCGAGGCCGTTTGGCACAAGCAGCAGCTGGCTGGCGATCGCTTGGGTCTGGAGGTTGGGTTCGATGATCTTCATGGATGTAGTCCGTGGGTAGGTGACACGCGATACCCGATTCTAATGGATCGCGCGGGGCGGCGCCGGCAGCGTCAGCCGATTCCGCACCGGCAAGCACTCACAGCTTGCGATGCTTGAGTGCAGGCAAACTGCTGCGCACGCTGTCGGTCAGGCGGTGATCCAGCTCGCCCAGCACGATGCCTTCGCCTTCGGCAAGCTGGCTGCGGATCTCGCCCCATGGATCAACCAGCATGCTGTGGCCCCAGGTGCGGCGCGCGTTCGGATGCTGCCCACCCTGTGCAGGCGCCAGTACATGGCACTGGTTCTCGATGGCGCGTGCGCGCAGCAGGATTTCCCAGTGTGCACGACCGGTGGTGTAAGTGAATGCGGCCGGCACCACGATCAGGTCGCAGTCACCCATCGCCCGATACAGTTCGGGAAAGCGCAAGTCATAGCAGACCGACAGGCCGACCCGCGCGAAAGGCGTTTCCAGCACGGCCACATCGCTGCCGGGCGCAATCGTGCGCGACTCATCGTATTCCTCCGTGCCGCGACGGAATCCGAACAGGTGGATCTTGTCATAGCGTGCCGCCAGCGCACCGTCCGGCCCGTAGGCAAGCAATGAATTGCGGACCTTCCCGGATTCCTCCGACACCAGCGGCAAAGTGCCACCCAGCAGCCAGATGCCATGCTCGCGCGCCAGCCCGGCAAGGAATGACTGCAGCGGCCCGTCACCGGCAGCTTCCGCGTGCGCCAGCTTGTCGGTATCCCGTTGTCCCAGGATGCCCCAGTACTCGGGCAGGGCAACCAGCCGGGCGCCGGCCGCCGCCGCCTCGCCCACCAGCCGGGCAGCCACGGCCATGTTCTGCGCCGGCTCCGGCGTGGAGACCATCTGCAGCGCCGCAACTTTCACGGGGCGCTCGTCAGGCTGTCCGGGGTCAAGGCTCATGGCATGTTCCTCTGCTGTTCGGCGGCTGCCCTGCGTCGCGATGACAGCTTTTTCACGACCGGATCCCGCCACGGGCCGCTCACCTGGTATTCCTGCGCAAGTGCCTGCGACAGCGGGTTCTTCAAGAAGTACTGGGCCAGGAAGGAACCGAGCCCGATCACCGGGTTGACTGCCAGCCCGTAGACCACGGACGCGCCCGCGGTGTTCAGTTCGGGTATGACGACCACGTTCAGGTTCTGGGTCTCGTCGGCCAGTTCCACCGTGCCATCCATCAGCACGACACCGTTCGGCCCGCTCATCTTGAAGCTGTCGGTTTTCAGCGTGCCGCGCGCAATCGATGCGGTGGCCGACACGGCGTCGAATGCAAAACCTTCCGAGAAGATGTCGCGGAAATCGAAGGTCAGCCGCCGCGGCAGCGCCTGCAGGCTCATGACGCCCAGCAGCTTGGCCACGCCGGGGTCGGCGCGCAGGAACTGGCCGGAGGCAAGCTTGAGTGTCAGGCCGCCGGACAGCGACGGCAGGTCGAAGGCGGTCGGATCGCCGCGCCAGCTGAGCTCGCCGTCCATCCGGCCCTTTCCGCCCCGCACCGTGCGCTCGAAGCCGAGGCGGTCGAGCAATTGGCCGGCATCGCCGATCTCGAGGTCATAGTTCAGGGTGGTCTGGTTGTCCGTCAGTGTGCTCAGCCAGCGGCCGCTGGCGCGCATGGTGGCGCCGGGGTTGCTGATGGCGAGCCTGCTGATGCGCCATTCGCGCCCGGGGCCGATGGCAAGCCCCGCATTGGTGGCCGCCAGTTCGAGCCGGCCGAGATTCAGGCCGCGCAGCTCGAAACTCTCGGCCACGACATCGAGGCCGGGCAGCTCGGTGAACGACTTCCGTCCGCCGAGCAATTCGGTGACTTCCGCTGCGGCGCGCTGCTCGATCTTCAGCACGGACAAGCGGGCGCTCAGCTTGCCCGCGCCCCGCTCCGACAGCGGATCTTCCCAGGTTGCCCGCCCGACAATCTCGTCGGCATCGATGTTGAACTGCCAGCCATTGCGCGCCCGGGATGCCGCTACCCTGACATTGTCCAGCGCGCGTCCGGCAAGCTTCAGCTCGCCGCTGCGCAGGTTGACCGAATCGGGGGTCAGGAAAGCGGCGGCCGACAGCCCCGGCAGGCCGGCTCCGCCATCGTCGCCGGACTCCGTCAGGGCTGGCAGCGTATTGCGCCACGCATCGAGGTCGAGCGAGGAAAAGACGGCCGAGACCGCCACGCCGCTGTCGGGCAGCGCCGCCGGGCTGTTGATGCCGATGCCGCCGCGCACCAGTTGCCATCCTGCCTGCCTGCCGGCAGGCCGTTGCAACAGGTAGCGCGCCGACCCGAGCCGGCCCAGCGTGACCCGCAGTTCCTCGCCCTGCACCGGCTGTTCGGGAGACCCGAGCGGGACCAGGGCCACGCGCAGCGGCAGGCTGTCTGCCGCTGCCTTGTTCAGCGGCGCGGGCAAGTCGATTGCGAGACCCGCCAGCGAAGAATCGAAGGTGATTTCCGGCCGCTGGTTCCTGACTTTGACCACGGCCGCATAGCGCGCCGTGCCGGCCAGCCGTTTGGCGAGGCGGCGGCCCTGCGCGCCCGGCGCATGGCGAGCCAGCGCGTCGGCCGTCAGCACGCCATCGAGCTTCACCTGCGTGCTGCCGTCACGCTGGGTCCCGCCGGACAGCACGACAGGCGTGCCCAGCAGATTCCCGGCCAGGTTGACGAGCTGGAACCCGCGGTCCGAAAAATTCAGTTCGCCGTTGACTTGCTGAAGCGCAGGCAATGCGCGCCAGAGTTGCACCTCGTTGCCCGTGAAGCGCAGGTTGCCCTGCACCGACGACTGCGCTGACGCCAGCAACGGGATATGCACTTTCAACCCCAGCCGCGCATTGCCCTGCGTGCGCACTTCGTCAGTGAAGCCGCTGATCCAGCCCGCGACCGGCGTCGAATTCACATAGGAGACCAGCGTCTGCAGCGGCCCGCTGGCAGTGCCTGCAATGTCCAGCACCGGGCTGTCCGCCATGAAATCGGGGATGACTGCATCCACGGCGGCCAGCGGGATCCCGAGGGTCTTTGCGCTGTCGGCATGGATATGCAGCCGGCTGCCATCGAGGGTGAGATGGCCATGGATGTTCTCGATCCGCGGCCAGAGTGGCGTGCGGCGATCGGGCGCCAGCTCGGCCGGCGCAGGATTGAGGCGCGCATTCGCCAGCTTTGCGCTGACTTTGAACACGCCCTGCGGCTTCGTGCCGGCCGAGTGCGCACTGAACGGGAATTTGTCGAGCGGCCCGCGGACCGTCATGCGAACATCATTTGCCATCCCGTCGACGATGCCATTCGCCATCCAGTCGTGCACATCGCTGCCAGCTGTTGAGGGAAGAAAGCCGCCGACCCGCGTCAACTCGACGGCCGGAAAGCGTGCATCGAGATCGATCTCCCCCGGCCGCTCGGGATCCAGCGGCCATGGCAGCAGGTGGGAACCGGTGGCGCTGCCCCGCAGGCCGGACTGCATGAAACGCAGGTTGGCCACCTGCACCGCAAGCTGCCGGCGGCCGTTACGGAAACTCCAGCTGCCGTCGAGCGCGAGCTCGTCAAAAAATAGCGTCGGCCGGTTCAGGTAGTTCGCCAAGTAGAGCGTTGCACGCTCGCCATAGAGCTGAATCCGGCCGCCGTTCTGGTCGGCTTCGATGCGGCCCGACAGGCCGTCAAAGCCTGGAATGCCGGCGAGGTCGGTGCCGCCCTCCCGGCGCGGCAATTGCTGCCGGATTGCCAGCCGCCGGAAATCGCCGCCCAGCCGGAAATCCCCGCTGCCGGGCACGCTACCCTGCCACGAGGCAGAAAAATCGCGCAGCTCGCCGCCGGGGGCAAACTGGTCCAGGATCCGGCGCTCGTCGGCAGACAATGGCAGGTGCATCGCCAGCCGTGCGAGCGCCTCCAGATCGAGTGCCCGGATCTTGACTTCATGCTGCTCCGGCTTGCCGCCGCGCCCGGCAACATAGCGATGGCTGGCCGTAGTGCGCGGCAGCACTGAGCCCTGTTCGGTGCGCAGCGAAAAATCCGACAACGTAAGGTAATGGCCCTGCTCGCCGAAAGAGAACAGCCGCTGCTTGAGGTCGGTCGCGGATTCTCCGGCCGAAATGCGCCCGCTGGCCTCGAGCAGCTTCAGCGGTTCCAGTCCCTCGGCCAGCCTTGCCGACAAGTCGCGCAGGGCGAGGTCGGCGGTGAAATTTTGCACCACCCCGCGGCTGACGGTCAGCCAGGCCCGGAAGCCGCCATCGCCGCCGGCCAGCTCCCACGGAAGATCCGCATAGGGCTTCCAGTTCTCGAGACGGGTGTTGCGCCAGTCCATGTAAAGCTCGCCCGACCACTGGCTGTAGTCGGAGGGGGTGCGGGAAAAGGCGGGATGGGTGAAGTCGGCACGCAGGTCGACCGGTGCTGCCAGGGCGGCCGGCGGCGTCGCACGCAAGGCGGCGCGATGCGAGCGCCACTGGTTGCGCAGCACGAAGCTGATGTCGGTCAACGCGAGCTCGGGTGCACGGCGCAGCTCGTCGCGCCAGCGCAGCGCGCCCTCGCGGATTACGATCTCGCGCTGTGCCAGCAGCCAGTCGAGGCCGCGGCCGTCGCCTGCCTTTTCGGTATCGATGCGGATGCCGGCCACGAACAGGCGGCCGGCAGCATCGCGCTCGATTTCCAGGTCCGGCCGCCGGATCTCGAGCGAATACAGCCTCAGCTGCCCCAGCACCGACCACCAGGACAAGGTCGCATTCACTTCCGGAAGCACCAGCGCGCGCTCGCCGCGGTCATCGTGGATGACAAGTTCGTTAATTCGCAGCCGCGGGTTCAGGCCGCTCCATGTCGCTGAAATACCGCCTATCGTCACCGGCCGGTTCAGCATCAGGCTGGCCAGTTCGGCCACCTCGGCCTGATAGCGGTCGATGTTGGGTAACACTACATAGCGCAGCGCAAGGAAGGCTACGGAGAACGCAAAATAGGCGACCAGCACGAGTGCCAGCAGCCAGGATAGTGCGCGGTGAGTTGCACGATTGGCAGCCTTTAGCGTGCCCATGAGCGCGCGGCCGGCCGCCGACAAGCGTGAGCGTACAGAGCTGGTTTGGTCAGGATGGGTCGACATCAGTCGGCATTGGTTCTGGATCCGCGTGGTACGCATCAGCTTCGGCGGATCCCGCTCCCCGCTTTCTCGTTATCATAGCCGCTAGCGGGCGCCCACTACCGGACGTCCGAACCGACGCCCATCATGAACTCAAACCTGCCTTTGACCTCGCCGGTGCCCTCGCGGTTCGTGCAGCGCTGGCTGGCTGCCGATACTGCGCGCGCAACCGACTTGGCGCGACTGTCGGGATTATCGCTTGCCCGCCTCGATTTTGACCAGTTGTTGAACGAACAGCGCAGCCGATCGGCATCTTTGCCGGCAGCCATGCGGCGCCTGCGCAACCTGCTGGTCAGCGCGATCGTGGTGCGCGACCTGTCCGGACAGGCCGATCTCGATGAAGTGCTGGCGGCGATTTCGCAGTTCGCGGACTTCGCGGTTCGTACCCACCTCGATGACCTGTACCGGCAAATGTGCGACGCCCACGGGGTGCCGACCGGGGAGGAATCGGGCCTGAAGCAGCAGATGATCGTGGTCGGCATGGGCAAACTCGGGGGGCATGAGCTGAATGTCTCGTCAGACATTGACCTGATTTTCCTGTATCCCGAAGGCGGCGAGACGGTCTGCACGCAGGACGGGCAGCGCCCGCTGTCGAACCACGAGTTCTTCACGCGACTGGGACGCAAGCTGATCGCCGACATTGCCGAAATCACCGAGGATGGCTTCAGCTTCCGGGTCGACATGGCGCTGCGCCCGAACGGGGCGTCCGGGCCGCTGGCGGCCAGCTTTGCAATGCTTGAGGAGTACCTGCTCGTCCAGGGCAGGGAGTGGGAACGCTATGCGTGGGTGAAGGCGCGCGCAATGACCGGCGATCCGGCCGATATCGCGGCGCTGGAACTGCTGGTGCAGCCCTTCGTCTACCGCCGCTACCTCGATTTCGGCGCCATCAACGCACTGCGCAGCATGCACGCGCAAATCCGTGCGGAAGTGGTGCGGCAGGAGGCGCGGCACCCGGGCCGCAATGCTAACGTGAAGCTCGGGCGCGGGGGCATCCGCGAAATCGAATTCCTTGCACAGGTATTCCAGCTGATCCGCGGCGGCCGTGACCCCGCGCTGCGCGACCGCTCGACCCGCGCCACACTGCAGACGATCAGCAAGAAGAAACTGCTGGCTCCGGACGTCGTCGACCGGCTGCGCGAGAGCTACCGCTTCCTGCGCAACCTCGAGCATCGCGTGCAGTACCTCGACGATGCACAGACGCACGTGCTGCCTGCATCGGCCGAGGACCGCGCCATCATTGCCGGCATGATGGGACTGGCCGACGAGGCGGCGTTGATGGCAGCTTTCACAGAGTGCAGCCAATGGGTGGCCTCGCAGTTTGACGCGATTTTCGAGGACCGCGGCGGGCGCTCGGGCGAAGAACAACTGCCTGCCGTGCCGGTGCTGGAAGACATCGGCGAGGAAGAACTGACCGGCTATCTTGCGTCGCTGGCATTTGATGAAGCGGCGGCAGCAGCCCAGCGCCTGCTCGGCAGCTGGAACTCGACGCGCATCCAGTCGCTGCCGGACCCGCGCAAGGCACAGCTGCAGACACTGATGCGTTCAGCGCTGCCAATGGTGGCGCGCGAGGGCAACAAGCCCGTGGTGACGCTGAACCGGCTGCTGGACTTTTTCGATACCATCGCGCGCCGCTCGGCCTACCTCGAACTGCTGACAGAATTTCCGCATGCGCTGGGACGGGTGGTGCGGATGATGGCAGCCAGCGGCTGGGCAGCCACCTACCTGACCCAGCATCCGGTATTGATGGATGAATTGCTGGACGACGCCAGCCGCCATGCAGAGCCCGACTGGAGCGCGTTCGCAAACGAATGCCGGCAACGGCTGGCCGCGTTCGAGGGCGACACCGAGCGCCAGATGGATGTGCTGCGCGAGCTGCATCATGCGCAATTATTTCGCCTGCTTGCCCAGGACCTCGACGGGCTGCAGACCGTCGAGCGGCTGGCCGACCACCTGTCCGCGCTGGCCGATGTGCTGGTCGGCGCAACCATCGAAGCGGTCTGGCATGCCCTGCCGCGGCGCCATCGCGAACAGCCGGCCTTTGCCGTGATCGCCTACGGCAAGCTGGGCGGCAAGGAGCTCGGCTATGCATCCGACCTTGACGTGATCTTCCTGTACGACGATGAAGACCAGGATGCGCCGCCCCTGTACGCCCGGCTGGCCCAGCGCTTCATCACCTGGATGACGAGTCACACATCGGCCGGCATCCTGTTCGATATCGATATCGCGCTGCGGCCGGACGGGGCGAGCGGACTGCTGGTGTCATCGTTCTCGGCATTTGAAAAATACCAGCGGCAGTCGGCATGGGTCTGGGAACATCAGGCGCTGACGCGCGCGCGCTTCTGTGCGGGCGACGCGGCGATCGGGCGACGTTTCGAAGCATTGCGCGTCGACTTGCTGCGCCAGCCCCGCGACCGGGAAGCACTGTGCAAAGAGGTACTGGCAATGCGCCAGCGCATGCATGACGCCCATCCGAACCGCTCAAGCCTGTTCGACCTGAAGCACGATGCCGGCGGAATGATCGACATCGAGTTCATCGTCCAGTATCTGGTGCTGGCACACTCCTGCGACCATGTCGCGCTGACTGGTGACATCGGCAATATCGCCCTGCTGAAGCTGGCCGGGCAGCTCGGGCTGATCGAAAGCACGCCGGCCCTGCAGGTATCGGATGCCTATCGCGAATTCCGCCGGCTGCAGCACCAGATCCGGTTGCGGGGAGAAGACCGGGCACGCGTCGATGCCGCCAGCGTTGAAGCGATGCGAACCGCCGTCATTACCCTCTGGAAAAAGATTTTTACTGCCTCTTAGCTCGCAGGCGTACCAATTCCTTCCATTTCGTAGTGCGGGAGCGACATCCGGATTGCCATTAAAGCAACCACGCCTGACAATTCTCATTGCAATTTTGCAAACACCCGACCGGGTTTCACGTTGCAAGCCCGGCAGGATTCATCTCTCCATTGCCATGAGAATTTCCCTACCGATTACGACGATTTGTCTGGCCTTGCTGGCTGCCTGTGCGAGCCCGCCAAAGGAAACGATCGACAAGAACAACCTGACCGCGGGTCAGGTCAGCCTGACGCTGAAGAAAAACACCACCACCCAGGAGCAGGTCATCGAAGCCTTCGGCTCCCCCAACCTCGTGACCCAGACTGCCGACGGGGAAGAAGTCTGGACGTACCAGAAGCATGCAACGGTATCGAATGCCAGCTCGAGCGGATTCAGCGCCACGATCATCCTGCTGGGCGGCGGAAGAAGCAGTTCCGGTTTCGAGCAGTCGAGCCGAACGATCACGCTGATCATCAAGTTCAAGGAAATCAACGGCGTGAAGACCGTCGTCGATTTCTCGTCCCGCTCGTCCTCGTTCTAGGGAGAAAATGCGATGAAACACTCCTTTGCTGTGCTGCTTTTCTTGCCGCTGCTGATTTCCGGCTGCGCCTTCGACAGCCCGCCTGCACAGAAAACCTCGCTGGAGATCCAGGCCTTCCAGTCGAAACAATTCGAAGCCGACAAGAAAACAGCCTTCAATTCGACGATGTCCGTCTTCCAGGACTTGGGCTATGTCGTCAACTCCGCAAGCCTTGAGACAGGCTTCATCTCCGCGGAATCACCCCTGAGAGGCGCTAACGGCCTGCAGGCTTTTTTTGAAAACATCAGCAACATGCGGTCCGAGGGCAAAACTGCGGTCACTGCCTTCGTTGAAGAGATCGGACCACGATCCACGAAAGTCCGGCTCAATTTCGTGCAGCGAGACAAGACGCTGAGGGAATACGGACAGCAGTCCAACCGCGAGAATCCCATTCTCGACCCGAAAATTTACGAGTCGGCGTTCAACAAGATCGGCGACGCCATTTTCATCCGAACGTCGCAAAAGTAGGTGGTTGACCGCCGCAATGAAAAAAGGGATCGCCGCAGCGATCCCTTTTTTTTATAACGCGGCAGCTTACTTTGCCGTCATCAAGGCGATGGTCGTATCCAGCATGCGGTTGCTGAAGCCCCACTCGTTGTCGTACCACGACGATACCTTGACCAGCCGGCCCGACACTTTGGTCAGGGTCGCGTCGAAATTCGACGAAGCGGGGTTGTGGTTGTAGTCGATCGATACCAGCGGCGCGGTGTTGTAGGTCAGGATGCCCTTCAGCGGACCGTCGGCGGCTTCCTTCATGATCGCGTTGACCTCATCAGCCGTCGTGTCACGCCCGGCGATGAAGGACAGGTCGACGACGGACACGTTGATCGTCGGGACGCGGATTGCGTAGCCGTCGAGCTTGCCGTTCAGTTCCGGCAGCACGAGGCCGACTGCAGCTGCAGCACCGGTCTTGGTCGGGATCATCGACATGGTGGCCGAACGCGCGCGACGCAGGTCTTCGTGCATGACGTCGGTCAGCACCTGGTCGTTGGTGTACGCGTGCACGGTCGTCATCAGGCCGTTGAGCACACCGATCTTGTCGTTCAGCGGCTTGACCAGCGGCGCAAGGCAGTTGGTGGTGCAGGAGGCGTTCGAGATCACCGTATCCGACGACTTCAGGACCGACTGGTTGACGCCGTAGACGACGGTCGCGTCGACATCCTTGCCACCCGGGGCGGAGATGATCACTTTCTTGGCGCCGCCCTTCAGGTGCGCTGCAGCCTTTTCCTTGGCAGTGAAGAAGCCGGTGCACTCAAGCACGACATCGACACCGAGCTCGCCCCACGGGATCTGGGCCGGGTCGCGCTGAGCAAACACGCGGATCTTGTCTCCGTTGACGATCATGTAATCGCCATCGACCGACACCGTTCCCGGAAACTTGCCATGTGCAGTGTCGTACTGGGTCAGGTGCGCGTTCGACGCCGGATTGCCGAGGTCGTTGATCGCGACGATCTGGATGTCGTGCTTCTTGCCGCCTTCGTAATGCGCGCGCAGGATGTTGCGGCCGATGCGGCCGTATCCGTTGATGGCAACCTTGATGGTCATGCGAATCTCCTGATGAGTGGTATGCGTTATTCGAATCGTGTCAGATCAGTTCAGCACTGATTTGACTGCGGCCACGACACGCTCGGTCGTGAAGCCGAAATGCTTGAACAGGGCGCCAGCCGGGGCGGATTCGCCGAAGCTGTCGATGCCGATGACCTTGCCGTCGAGTCCGACGTACTTGAACCAGAAGTCGGTGACGCCGGCTTCGACAGCGACGCGCGGCAGCGACTTCGGCAGCACGCTGGCCTTGTACGCAGCATCCTGGCGATCGAACACGTCGGTGCTCGGCATCGACACCACGCGCACGGCCACGCCCTCGGCAGCCAGCGCATCGGCAGACTTCAGCGCGAGTTCCACCTCGGAGCCGGTAGCGATGATCACCGCCTTCGCGTCGGCGGCATCGCGCAGCACATAGGCGCCGCGTGCAATGTCAGCCACCTGGGCAGCATCGCGCTCGACGTACGGCAGGTTCTGGCGCGAGAAGATCAGCGTGCTCGGTCCGTTGCGGCGCTTGACCGCCTCGCCCCACGCGACTGCCGATTCGACGGTGTCGCACGGGCGCCAGTTGTCGAGCTGGGGTATCAACCTCATGCTCGAAATATGCTCGACCGACTGGTGGGTCGGGCCGTCTTCGCCGAGGCCGATAGAATCATGCGTGAACACGAAAATCGAGCGCTGCTTCATCAGCGCCGCCATGCGCAGCGCGTTGCGGCTGTAGTCGGAGAAGGTCAGGAAAGTGGCGCCGAACGGAATGAAGCCGCCATGCAGCGCAATGCCGTTCATGATTGCGCTCATGCCGAACTCGCGCACGCCGTAGTTGACGTGGTTGCCCGGCTGGCCGGAACGCACTGCAACGCACTCTTTCCAGTTGGTCAGGTTCGAACCGGTCAGGTCGGCCGAACCGCCGAGGAATTCTGGCAGCACCTGCGCCAGTGCCTGGATGGCGTTCTGGCTGGCCTTGCGGGTGGCAATCGTTTCCTTCTTGTCGATGCAGGCGGCAACCAGCGCAGCCAGCGCAGTGTCGAAATCTGCCGGCAGATCACCTTTCATGCGCCGCTCGAGCTCGGCCGCCTCGGCCGGGAACTGCTCACGGTAAGCGGCAAATTTCTTGCTCCACGAGGACTGCTGCTCGGCGCCCTTCGCCTTTGCATCCCAGGCGGCGTAGACATCGGACGGAATCTCGAACGGCACCGGGGCCCAGTCGATTTCCTTGCGAGTGGCGGCGATTTCAGCATCGCCCAGCGCGGCACCGTGCACCTTGTCCGTGCCCTGCATGTTCGGCGAACCCTTGCCGATCACGCTCTTGCAGCAGATCAGGGTCGGCTTGCCCGCGGCCTTTGCCGCTTCAATGGCTGCATCGACCGCAGCGACGTCATGGCCGTCGACATTCGGGATCACGTGCCAGCCGTAGGCCGCGAAGCGCTGCGGCGTGTTATCGCGGAACCAGCCGTCGACTTTGCCATCGATCGAAATGCCATTGTCGTCATACATCACGATCAGCTTCGACAGACCCAGCGTGCCGGCCAGCGAGCAGACTTCATGGCTGATGCCTTCCATCAGGCAGCCGTCGCCGAGGAACACATAAGTGTAGTGGTCGATGATGTCGAAACCGGGCTTGTTGAACTGCGCAGCCAGCAGCCATTCAGCCAGCGCCATGCCGACCGCATTCGCGATGCCCTGGCCCAGCGGACCGGTGGTCGTTTCGACGCCCGGCGTGATATCGACTTCCGGATGGCCCGGCGTCTTCGAGTGCAGCTGGCGGAAATTGCGGATCTCGTCCATCGACAGGTCGTAGCCTGTCAGGTGCAGCAACGCGTACAGCAGCATCGAGCCGTGGCCATTGGACACCACGAAACGGTCGCGGTTGGCCCATTTCGGATCGGCCGGATTGTGGCGCAAGTGGCGGCCCCAGAGCGCGACTGCAATTTCGGCCATGCCCATCGGCATGCCTGGGTGGCCGGAATTCGCCTTTTGCACAGCGTCCATTGCCAGCGCGCGAATCGCATTGGCCATCTTGCGGGTGTCGGGGGATGAGGTCATTTTGCCAACATAAAACGGAGGTAAGCGGGCACCGGCGCGCGGCACACCGGCGCCGACCGAAAAGCCCGATATTTTACCAGAGTGCCCAAGCGCGCTTACAATCGGAACCGATAGCCAAACTGACATCCCTGCCCATCTGCCGCATGCCCCGTTTCCATTGCCAACAGCCTCTCGACGTCGGGCAGCTGATCGACCTGCCGGACACCGTCGCCCACCACGTTTTCGTGCTCAGGCTGGCTGTCGGGGACCGGATCACCTTGTTCAATGGCAGCGGTGGCGAGTTCAGCGCGACGCTGACCGCAATCGACAAGCGGCGAGCGAGTGCGGAGGTGAAAGCTTTCTCGCCGCGGGAAGCCGAACCCGCCCACGCGCTGACGATTGCCCAGGCGCTGCCCGAGGGCTCGAAAATGGACTGGATCATCGAGAAGTCGGTCGAACTCGGGGTAACTGCGATCCAGCCGCTGCTGGCAGCGCGTTCGGTGGTCCGCCTTTCCGAAGAGCGCGCCGCAAAGCGTTTGGCGCACTGGCAGAGCGTGATCATTGCAGCGGCCGAGCAATGCGGTCGAAACCGCCTGCCGGCGCTGTCGGCGCCGATGCCGGTGCTGCCGTGGCTGGCGCAGCACGACCTGCACCCGCGCATCCTGCTCTCGCCTCGTGCCACGCAGTCGCTGTCGGACTGGGGGCGCCATCATGCGCCGCAAGCGCTGACCCTGATGATCGGCCCCGAGGGCGGTTTTACCGACGAGGAAGAACGTGCCGCAATTGCCAGTGGCGCGCTGTGCCTGTCGATGGGGGAGCGCGTGCTGCGCACCGAAACCGCCGGGCTGGCTGCCATCGCCTCCCTGAACGCTCTCTGGGGCGCACACTGAGCATGCGCTGGCTGGCGCGCCTCAGATCGGCTTTCGTTCGCGAACCGGCACACATTCCGGAGCCGCTGTGGCAACAGACGCTGGCAAGCCTGCCTTTCCTGTCGCGCCTGGACCGGCACGAGCTGGGGCGGCTGAAATCACTCTGCGAGGCACTGCTCGACCGCAAGCCGGTATCCGGTGCACGCGGTTTCGAGATCAGCGACGAAATCGCGGTGCTGGTCGCCGCACAGGCCTGCGTGCTGGTGCTCAACCTCGAACTTGCGCTGTACGACGACTTGTCCGCGATCCTGATCGTGCCGGATGCCTTCGGTGTGCGCCAGCAGCATGTCGACGAAGCCGGGGTGGTGCATGA
>JAIXTG010000047.1 GCA_027484285.1 Oxalobacteraceae bacterium
CGCTGTTCGCCTTGGGTCATAAGATCTCCAATAAATTCAATGACTTGCAAAACAATGACGGAGATATGGGGTTGTCCGCACCGTTTTCAAGTCATGCCGGCGAGGGATTTCCAAAAAAAATCGGGGGCCTGCCGGCCCCCGTCGCTGCCCCGTATCTGGCCAGCTTCAGTCCGCCGCCCCCAGAGCCAGCGCCTCACGCCGGCTGGTGTCCGCCTCGGCCTGCCTTGCCTGCACTGCCGCCGGATCAGCCGTGGTAGGCCAGCCAGCCACATGGCCTTCGACCAGTGCTGCCATCGCTTCAATCCAGCGTGCGTCCTCGTTCAGGCAGGGGATGTAGTGGAATGCCTTGCCACCGGCTGCCAGGAAGTCCTCGCGCGCTTCCATCGCAATTTCTTCGAGTGTTTCGAGGCAATCGCTGGTAAAACCGGGGCACATCACGTCCACCCGGCCCACGCCCTCCTTTGCCAGCTTTTCCAGCGTCGGTGCGGTGTAGGGCTGCAGCCACTCTGCCTTGCCGAAGCGCGACTGGAAGGTGACCAGATAGTCCTCCTTCGACAGCCCCAGCTTCTCCGCCATCAGGCGAGCAGTCTTGTGACACTCGCAATGATAGGGATCGCCGAGCAGGAGCGTACGCTTGGGCACGCCATGGAAACTCATGACGAGCTTGTCCGGACGGCCATGCTGCGCCCAGTGGGCGCGCACGCTGGCGGCCAGCGCCTCGATGTAGCCATCGTCGTCGTGGTAATGCTTGACCAGGCGCAGTTCCGGCGCATTGCGCACCCGGATGTAATGCGAGAACAGCTCGTCGAAAATCGAGGCCGTGGTCGTGCCCGAGTACTGCGGATAGGCAGGCAGCATGAGGATGCGGTCGCAACCCTCGGTCTTCAGCCGGTCCAGAACTGCCGGAACGCCGGGGCTTCCGTAACGCATTGCGTAATCGACGCGTACCGCGTGTCCGCGCTGAACCAGTGCCTGCTGCAACAGCCGGGCCTGGCGCTCGGTGTGCAGCTTCAGCGGCGAGCCTTCGTTCGTCCAGATGGAGGCGTACTTGTGCGCGGACTGGCGCGACCGGAATGGCAGGATGATGCCGTTGAGGATGAACCACCAGATCGCGCGCGGTATCTCCACCACGCGCGGATCGGACAGGAACTGCTTCAGGTAGACACGCACGGCGGCCGGGGTCGGCGCATCGGGCGTACCAAGGTTAGCCAGCACGACGCCAACGCGCGCCTCCGAACCATGGCGGTAAGAGGGTTCAGGGTTGAAGCCCATGAAAATATGCCTTTCTGTACTTGAATGGGGTAGCTTTGACGGCCGGGATCCGCCAGCCGCGAATATCACCAGACGAACTCCGGATCGCGCAGCGATGACTCCCGCAATCGCGTCGGCCCGGGCTATCTGGTGCCGGCGCGGCCTGCAACCGGCGCCTCCCGTCGCACGGCCTGCACGGCCGAGCCTCAGGAAGCCAGCAACTCGCGCGCATGCTTGCGCGTGGTCGCCGTAATCTCGAGGCCGCCGAGCATACGCGCAATTTCCTCGATGCGCTCGGCGCTGCCCAGGGGCGCGATGCGCGACACTGTCCGGCCATCCGCCACCGAGCCTTTGCTGACCTGGAAATGCTGACCGGCCTGGCTTGCAACCTGCGGCAAATGCGTCACGCATAACACCTGCCGATCGCGGCCCAGCTTTTTCAGCAGCCGGCCGACGACTTCTGCCACGCCGCCGCCGATGCCACTGTCGACCTCGTCGAAAATCAAGGTCGGGGTGGCAGTGGCGCTCGAGGCAATGACCGAGATCGCCAGCGAGATGCGTGCCAGCTCGCCGCCGGAGGCCACCCGCGCCAGCGGGCGTGGCGTGGTGCCCGCGTGGCCGGCCACCAGGAACTCGACCTGCTCCACGCCATGCGCTGACGGCTCGCCGCGGTTGAGCGCAATCTCGAAACGCCCGCCGGCCATCGACAGCTCCTGCATCGCCGCGGTGACCGCGGACGACAGGGACTTCGCCGCTTTCGTGCGTGCCTTGGTCAGCCTGGCCGCCAGCGCATGGAAAGCGTCGGCCAACTGCTGTTCGTGGACGCGCAGCGCATCGAGGTCCGTCGCATCGGACAGCTGGCGCAGCTGCGAGGACAGCCGCAGATGTTCTTCATGCAACTCGTCCGGGCTGACATGGAACTTGCGCGCCGCCGAATGCAGCGCCTCCAGTCGTGCCTCGACCGTGCGCAGCCGATCGGGGTCGAGCTCTATGCGCCCCAGGTAGTCGTTGAGACCGTACACCGCTTCCTGCAGCTGTATGCGCGCCGGCTCCAGCGCGTCCAGCACCGGCTTGAGCTTGTCGTCGATGTCGGCCAGCTTGGCCAGCTTCTGCTCGATCGACGTCAACTGGGACAGCATCGGCGCTGCATCGTCCTCGGAGAGCAGGTTCAGTGCCTGCTGCGCGCCCTCGATCAGGCTGGCGGCGTGGGACAGCCGGCTGTGCTCGTTGCTGACTTCGGCCCATTCGCCCGGCCGCGGGGACAGCTTCTCCAGCTCGCCCACCTGCCATTCCAGGCGCTCGCGTTCAAGCAGCACGTTTCTTGCGTCGCGTTCGAATTCCTCGCGCTGCCGCGCAAGCGCACGCCACTGGCGCCAGGCAGCAGCCACCGCCTTCGCGTCCTCCTGCAGGCCGGCATGGTCGTCGAGCAGCTGACGCTGTGCGTCCGCTTTCAGCAGGGACTGATGGGCATGCTGGCCATGGATATCGACCAGCATCTCGCCCAAATCGCGCAGCTGGGTCATGGTCGCGGCTACGCCGTTGATGAAGGCCTTCGAGCGACCGCCGTTATCGACCACGCGCCGCAAAAGCACCGAGCCTTCGTCGGATGCAACGGCATGCTCGTCCAGCCACGCCAGAAGCGCCGGCGAAAATTCGCCCGCAAACTCGGCACTGATGTCGGCGCGCGATGCGCCCTCGCGCACCACGCTGGCATCGGCGCGGCCGCCGAGCGCAAGCGTCAGCGCATCGATCAGGATGGATTTGCCGGCCCCTGTTTCGCCGGTAAAGACGGTAAAGCCTTGCGACAGGTCGAGCTCGATCGCGTCGACGATTACGAAGTCACGAATGGCCAGCGTGCGCAGCATGGAAAGGTCGGCGTTGAAAAAGGGTCTATTTTAGTTGACCGGACGCTGACGGGTACTCGTTCCAGTGCAGCTTCTCGCGCAACGTGTCGTAATAGCTCCAGCCCTGCGGGTGCAGGAAGGTCACGGTGTGCACGGAACGGCGGACGACGACCCGGTCATGAACCTGCAGTGCGGCCAAGGACTGCATGTCGAAGTTGACACTGCAGTCGCGGCCGCTCGCCATCTCGATCTCGATCACGCCGCTGTCGCTGAGGACAATCGGTCGGTTCGAGAGTGCATGGGGTGCGATCGGCACCATGACGATGCCGCCGATCTGGGGCTGGAGGATGGGACCGCCGGCCGACAGCGCGTAGGCGGTCGATCCGGTCGGCGTGGCAACGATCAGGCCATCTGAGCGCTGGTTGTACATGAAATGGCCATCGACAGTGACCCGCAGCTCGACCATCCCGGAACCGGAACCGCGGGAAACCACCACGTCATTGAATGCAAAACCGTGGAACGTTGCGCTGCCTTCCCGGTAAACCGTCCCCTCGAGCAGGCTGCGGTGCTCGGACACGCGATTGCCGTCCAGCATGTCGGCAATCACCGGCAGCATGCTGTCGTAAGCAATGTCGGTCATGAAACCGAGCCGGCCCTGATTGACTCCAATCAGTGGAACGCGAAAGGGCGCGAGCCGGCGCGCGATGCCCAGCATGGTTCCGTCGCCGCCTACCACGATCGCAAGTTGGGCTTGGGCACCGATTTCGTCCGGCGTCATGGACTGGGCCGGCGGACAGCCGAGTTCGCGCGCAGTATCCGACTCGAACACGACGCGGTGTCCGCGTGCTTCCAGGAAGGTGGCCAGTTCGCGCAACGCATCGGCAGCGGAGGTGTCCCCATGCTTTCCAATGATGGCGATGGTGAAAAAATCAGCGGCGGCAGCGGAAGTCGGCATGCGCCCGATTAGACCATAATTGCCATGCCGTCTGGAATCTCCGGCGGCGCACCGCTAGAATAATTCCCATGAAACTCGATATTCGCGC
>JAIXTG010000405.1 GCA_027484285.1 Oxalobacteraceae bacterium
AATCACACCACGGCTCCCGTCTCGCTTCGCGAGAAAGTGGCCTTTCCGGCTGACCAGCTTGGTCAGGCTGTGGCGTCCGCCTGCGCGTGGTTCGGCAATGTCAGCCAGAAAGCGCAGGAGACTGCCATTCTGTCGACCTGCAACCGCACCGAAATCTACGGTGCCAGCGCCAACGACGGCAATATCGAAGCAGCCCTGGACCAGACGGCTCATTTCGTTGCCGAGTACCACAAGCTGCCTTTCTCGGAACTGCGCCCCTATCTCTATGCCTTGCCGCAAGACGAAGCCGTGCGCCATGCCTTCCGCGTGGCATCCGGGCTGGACTCCATGGTGCTGGGCGAGCCGCAAATCCTCGGCCAGATGAAAGATGCCGTGCGGCAGGCAGAAGCCGCCGGTGGCCTTGGGACATACCTGCATCAAATGTTCCAGCGCACCTTTGCAGTCGCGAAGGAAGTCCGCTCGACCACGGAAATCGGCGCCCACAGCGTATCGATGGCCGCGGCCGCGGTGCGGCTGTCGCAGCGCATTTTTGACAGCCTGGCCGACCAGCATGTGCTGTTCATCGGCGCGGGCGAAATGATCGACCTGTGCATTACCCACTTCGCCGCCCAGCATCCGAAGAGCCTGACGGTGGCCAACCGCACGCTGGAGCGAGCCGAGGCGCTGGCCCACCGCTTCGGCGGCCAGGCGATGCGGCTGGGTGAACTGCCGGACCAGCTGGCGCACTTCGATGTGGTGGTTTCCTGCACCGCCTCGTCGCTGCCCATCATCGGGCTGGGCATGGTCGAACGTGCCATCAAGGTACGCCGCCACAAACCCATCTTCATGGTAGACCTGGCAGTGCCGCGCGATATCGAATCAGAGATCGGCCGCCTCGACGATGTGTTCCTGTACACCGTGGATGACCTCGGTGCCGCAGTGCAGATCGGTGTCGAGAACCGCCAGTCGGCGGTCGCACAGGCCGAGGCCATCATCGAGACCCGCGTGCAGGCTTTCATGAACTGGCTGGACAGCCGTGCCGTCGTGCCGCTGATCCAGGATTTGCAGGAAAGCGGCGAACAGATGCGGCGTGCCGAGCTCGAGCGCGCACACAAACTGCTCGCCCGCGGCGAGGACATCGAGGCCGTGCTGGAAGCACTGTCGAGAGGACTGACCGCCAAGTTCCTGCACGGCCCGCAACAGGCGCTGCACCACGCAGATGCCGACGAGCGTGCCCGGCTTGCCCAACTGCTGCCCCAGCTGTTCCGCACCAAGCGCTAGCGGCCGGCTGCGCCGCGACTGCCCGTGGCCGGGCCAACGGCCGCACACCTCCCTTTTTCCTGCGTCATTTTCCCGATGAAACCCTCACTGCTTGCCAAGCTTGACCAGCTCGCCCAACGGCTAGAAGAGGTCGGCGCGCTGCTGAACCAGGAGGACGCGACTGCCGACATGGAGCAGTACCGCAAGCTCACGCGCGAGCATGCGGAACTCGAGCCGGTGGTCGGTGCGCACGCCCAGTGGCTGCAGGCGCAGGACGACATCCGTGCGGCTGAAGAGCTGCTGCCCGATCCGGAAATGAAGGCCTTCGCCCAGGAAGAGCTGGCGGCAGCGCAATCGCGCATCGCCGAACTCGAGCTGGCACTGCAGCGGATGATGCTGCCGAAGGACCCGAATGATGAGCGCAACATCTTTCTCGAAATCCGCGCCGGCACCGGCGGCGATGAATCGGCACTCTTTGCCGGCGATCTGCTGCGCATGTACACCCGCTATGCCGAGCGTCAGCGCTGGCAGGTCGAGATGGTGTCGGAGTCGGCATCGGAGCTGGGCGGCTACAAGGAAGTGATCGTGCGCATCGTCGGCCAGGGCGCGTATTCGCGGCTGAAGTTCGAATCCGGCGGACACCGCGTGCAGCGGGTGCCGGCTACCGAGGCCCAGGGCCGGATCCATACCTCGGCCTGCACGGTGGCGGTGATGCCGGAAGCCGATGAAATCGAGGATGTGGCCATCAATCCGGCGGAGTTGCGGATCGACACATTCCGCGCCTCCGGCGCCGGCGGCCAGCACATCAACAAGACGGATTCCGCCGTGCGCATCACCCACCTGCCGACCGGCATCGTGGTCGAATGCCAGGACGACCGCAGCCAGCACAAGAACAAGGCGCAGGCGATGAAAGTGCTCGCCACCCGCATCAAGGACGTGCAGCTGCGTGAGCAGCAGGCGAAAGAGGCGGCGACCCGCAAGTCGCTGGTCGGCTCCGGCGACCGCAGCGAACGCATCCGCACCTACAATTTTCCGCAGGGCCGGGTGACGGACCACCGGATCAACCTGACGCTGTACAAGCTGGAGGCGGTGATGGAAGGCGACCTGCAGGAACTGACCGACGCGCTGATGGCAGAGCATCAGGCGGAACAGCTGGCGGCACTGGCCGAGTGACTGGCAACCGCTGGAAATGAAAGATACCGGATTCGCAAACCGGCTCACTATTCAGGCAAACGACATGACCCGACTCGGCAAACCCCTGCTCCTCCTCACCGCCGTCGCCTGCCTCGCGCTGCTCGGCGTCGGGCTCTACCTGCAGCTGGTGCTGGAGATGCTGCCCTGCCCGCTGTGCGTGCTGCAGCGCTATGCGTTCGCCGCGGTCGCGCTGATTTGCGTGATCACCCTGCTGCTGCCGTCCGCGGCCACGCGGATCGGTGCCGCGCTCGCCTGCCTCGCCGCCCTGAGCGGCGCCGGCATCGCGATTCGCCACCTGTGGATCAAGGCGCATCCGACGGTCTCCTGCGGCATCGATCCGCTCGAGACCTCGCTGAATGAATTCTTCATTGCCCGCTGGCTGCCCACGCTGTTCCAGGCGGACGGGCTGTGCACCACGGACTACGATCCCATCCTCGGCCTGTCGATTCCGCAATGGGCGCTGGTCTGGTTCGGGCTGATGGCGATCGTCACGGCAGCTGTCGCGCTTGGCAAGCGGCGCCGGGCATGACGATTGAAGAGCTGCTGCGGCAGCCCGGCATCGATCCGCTCGATGCCCGCGTCCTGATCGCGCATGCACTCGGCTATTCCCGCGTGCAGCTGGTGACCCGATCCAGAGACGAACTGTCGCCGCAACAGGCCCGTGCCGCGCTGGCACTGCTGGAGCGGCGCCGCCACGGCGAACCGGTCGCTTACCTGACCGGCGAGCGCGAGTTCTACGGACTGGCGTTCGAACTCACGCCGGACGTGCTGATCCCGCGGCCGGACACCGAGTTGCTGGTGGAACTGGCCATCGAAAAGCTGCCGACCGGCGGCAAGATGCTGGATCTCGGCACCGGCTCCGGCGCCATTGCCGTGTCGGTTGCGCATGCGCGCGGTGATGCCGGCGTTTCCGCCGCAGACGTCAGCGAGGCGGCGCTCGCGGTCGCGCGCCGCAATGCGGCCCGGCATGCGGCGCAGGTCGATTTCCTGCACAGCGACTGGTATGCCGGCGTCAGCGGGCAGTTCGACCTGATTGTCAGCAATCCGCCATACATTGCCGAGCACGATCCGCACTTGTCCGAAGGTGACTTGCGCTTCGAACCGCGCAGCGCACTGACCGACGGTGGCAACGGATTGAGCGACCTTGCCGCCATCATTGCCGGCGCGCCTGCACACCTGCGTGCCGGCGGCTGGCTGCTAGTCGAGCACGGCTACGATCAGGCAGCGGCCGTGCGCGGCCTGCTGGCACAGGCTGGCTGGCTGCAAGTGCAAAGCTGGCAAGACCTGGCCGGCATCGAACGGGTGTCGGGTGCACGACTTGCCGCGAACTGAGCCGCTGTCAAGACTGGCGCGGCGCCTCGAATTGCGTATCA
>JAIXTG010000359.1 GCA_027484285.1 Oxalobacteraceae bacterium
ATCCAGTCCTGCGCGATGACCAGCGGCGGCAGGTCGGGGTCGGGGAAGTAGCGATAGTCCATCGCGTCTTCCTTGCTGCGCATCGAGCGCGTTTCCTTCCGGTCCGGGTCGTACAGCCGCGTTTCCTGGACCACCTTGCCGCCATCGTCGATCAGCTCGATCTGGCGCCGTACTTCGTAGTTGATTGCTTCCTCAAGAAAACGGAAGGAGTTCAGGTTCTTGATCTCGCAGCGGGTGCCGTATTCCTGCTGGCCGACCGGACGCACGGAGACGTTCGCATCGCAGCGGAACGAGCCTTCCTGCATGTTGCCGTCGCAGACGCCGAGCCAGACCACCAGCGCGTGCAGTGCCTTTGCATACGCGACTGCTTCGGCGGCGCTGCGCATGTCGGGCTCGGTGACGATTTCCAGCAGCGGCGTGCCGGCGCGGTTCAGGTCGATGCCGGTCATGCCGTGGTAGTCCTCGTGCAGCGACTTGCCGGCGTCTTCCTCGAGGTGGGCGCGGGTCAGCTGCACGGTTTTCATTTCCGGCTTGCCGTCCTTCTCGACGACGAACGAGATCGTGCCGCCCTGCACCACCGGTATCTCGTACTGGCTGATCTGGTAACCCTTCGGCAGGTCCGGATAGAAGTAATTCTTGCGCGCGAAAATCGAGCGCGGCGCAATCGTTGCGCCAATCGCCAGGCCGAACTGGATCGCGCGCTCGACCGCGCCCCTGTTCAGTACCGGCAGCACGCCCGGCAGCGCCAGGTCGACCGGACAGGCCTGGGTATTGGGCTCGGCGCCGAAGGTGGTCGGCGCGCCGCTGAAGATTTTCGATTCGGTGGTGAGCTGGGCATGGGTCTCAAGACCGATCACGACTTCCCATTGCATGGTCTCTATCCTTTTCAGACTGCCGGACGGCGGTTGTGCCAGTCGGTCGCGAGCTGGAACTGGTGTGCCACGTTCAGCAGCTTCGCTTCATTGAAATAGTTGCCGATCAGTTGCAGCCCGACCGGACGTCGGGCGTTCTTTTCGCCCTGGCCGAAGCCGCACGGGATCGACATGCCGGGCAGGCCGGCGAGGCTGGTCGACAGCGTGTAGATGTCGGCCAGGTAGTTGGCGACCGGATCATTCGCTTTCGAGCCCAGATCCCAGGCGACGGTCGGCGTGACCGGCCCCATGATCACGTCGCAGGACTGGAACGCGCGCTGGAAATCGTCGGCGATCAGCCGGCGGATCTTCTGCGCCTGCAGGTAATACGCGTCGTAATAGCCATGTGACAGCACATAGGCGCCCACCAGGATGCGGCGCTTGACCTCGTTGCCGAAACCTTCGGCGCGCGACTTGCGGTACATGTCGGCGAGATCGGTGTAATCCTGTGCGCGGTGGCCGTAGCGCACGCCGTCGAAGCGCGACAGGTTGCTCGATGCCTCGGCCGGGGCGATCACGTAGTAGGCCGGGATCGCCATTGCGGTTTTCGGCAGCGATACTTCGACCAGCGTTGCGCCGAGCTGCTCATAAGTTTTCAATGCGGCCTGGATCGCGGCCTGCACGTCTGCCGCCAGCCCGTCACCAAAGTATTCTTTCGGCACGCCGATCCGGAGCCCCGCGAGCGAGTCACCGAGGTGGCGCGTGAAGTCTTCCGGTTCGCGCTGGATGCTGGTGGCGTCGCGCGGATCGTGCTGCGTCATGGCATTGAGCAGCATGGCGCAGTCTTCCGCCGTCCAGGCCATCGGGCCGCCCTGGTCGAGCGAGGACGCGAAAGCAATCATCCCGTAGCGCGACACGCGGCCATAGGTCGGCTTGATGCCGGTGATGCCGCACAGCGCCGCCGGCTGGCGGATCGACCCGCCGGTGTCGGTGCCGGTTGCTGCCGGCGCCAGCCCGCCCGCGACTGCCGCTGCCGAACCGCCGGAAGAGCCGCCGGGCACGGCTGATTTGTCCCAGGGATTTTTCACGGCGCCGAAGAACGAGTTTTCGTTCGACGAGCCCATGGCGAATTCATCACAGTTCAGTTTTCCGAGTGTGACGAGGCCTGCCGCACGGAACTGTTCCACCACACTTGCATCAAAGGGGCTGTTGTAGCCTGAGAGCATCTTTGAACCCGCGGTGGAAGGCCAGCCGCGCGTGACAAAAATGTCCTTGTGCGCGATTGGCAGTCCGGTCAGTTCGCCTGCTTCGCCGCGAGCGATCCTGTCATCGGCTTCCTTCGCCTGCGCGAGCGTGAGTTCCGGGTTCACGCCGGTGTACGCGTTCAGGTCGCTGGCGGCAATGCGTTCGAGGTAGTGGCGTGCCAGCTCGGTGGCCGACACTTGCTTGTTCTTCAGCTGGGCTGACAGTTGCTTGAGTGTTTGCATGTTAGGTAAAGCGTAGGCTGTCGTTCGTCGGCGTGGACGGTGGTCTGGCGGAAGCGGCGCTTACTCGATGACTTTCGGTACGAGGTACAGGCCATCCTGCACCAGCGGTGCCGGCTGCTGGTAGTCGTCGCGGCGGTTCGGTTCGGTCGCCTTGTCTTCGCGCAGCGGCATGGCGAGGTCATTGCGCCACGCAGCGACCGGATGGGCGAGCGGCTCGATGCCGGCGGTATCGACGGCTTTCATTTGTTCGACCAGCGCAAAAATATCGTTGAGCTTGGCCAGGGCATCCGAAGCTTGTTGTTCGGACAGGTCCAGCTGCGCGAGGCGGGACAGTCGCGCAATGTCGTCAAGGGTCAGGGACATGGGGATGGAGGGCGATGGGCCCGGGTCAAGGATTCCAAAAATGGCAAACGTCGAAGAAGCTGCCTTTTTCGCCGGAGAAAAGTGGGTAAACGCAGCGTTTTTGGCGTTTCTGACAGCCAATTACCCGGGGATTATAAGGTAGAATGTCAGGTTAATGGCTGCTGACGGCGCCTTGGGCGCCCCGCTGTTTTTCGCCCCCAATTTCGAATTTTTCACCCGGAGCGAGCGTCGCTCCGGTGCTTCTAGGACAGGATTTCATGTTTTCATTCCTTCGCAGCTATTTTTCCAACGACCTTGCGATCGACCTCGGTACCGCAAACACGCTGATCTATGTTCGCGGCCTCGGCATCGTGCTTGACGAGCCGTCGGTCGTCGCCATCCGCCAGCAGGGTGGTCCGAACGCGAAGAAAAACATCCAGGCCGTGGGCAAGGAAGCCAAGCAGATGCTGGGCAAGGTGCCGGGCAATATCGAAGCCATCCGCCCGATGAAAGACGGCGTGATTGCCGACTTCACCGTGACCGAGCAGATGCTCAAGCAGTTCATCCGCATGGTGCACGACACCAAGCTGTTCAAGCCTTCGCCGCGCATCATCATCTGCGTCCCTTGCGGTTCGACCCAGGTTGAGCGTCGCGCGATCCGCGAGTCCGCGCTCGGCGCCGGCGCATCGCAGGTGTTCCTGATCGAGGAGCCGATGGCGGCCGCGATCGGCGCCGGCCTGCCGGTATCCGAGGCGACCGGCTCGATGGTGGTCGACATCGGCGGCGGCACGACCGAGGTCGGGATCATTTCGCTCGGCGGCATGGTCTACAAGGGTTCGGTCCGCGTCGGCGGCGACAAGTTCGACGAGGCGATCGTCAACTACATCCGCCGCAACTACGGCATGCTGATCGGCGAGCAGACCGCCGAGACCATCAAGAAGCAGATCGGCTCCGCCTTCCCGGGCACCGAGGTGCGCGAGATGGAAGTCAAGGGACGCAACCTGTCGGAAGGCATTCCGCGTTCGTTCACCATCTCCAGCAATGAAGTGCTGGAGGCACTGACCGATCCGCTGAACAATATCGTGTCCGCAGTCAAGAATGCACTCGAGCAGACCCCGCCCGAGCTGGGCGCCGACATCGCCGAGAAAGGCATGATGCTGACCGGTGGCGGCGCGTTGCTGCGCGACCTCGACCGACTGCTGATGGAAGAAACCGGCCTGCCCGTACTGGTGGCCGAGGATCCGCTGACCTGCGTGGTGCGCGGTTCCGGCATGGCGCTCGAGCGTATGGACAAGCTCGGGTCGCTGTTCTCCTACGAATAAGGCAGGATGCCGCGCAACCGTGAGGCTGCAGCGGCCCCCGTCACCGATCGCTTCTCCGGCGGTGCGTGCAGCCAAGGCAGCCGCCGCCACTCTCCCTGGCAGTAGCGTTTGATGGAATACAGTCCGCCGCCACTCTTCAAGCAAGGCGCGTCGGCGCGCGCCAAGATGCTGTTGTTCGCATTGATCGCCGTCGTCCTGCTGATGGCCGATGCCCGCCTGAATGCGCTGGCGGCCATCCGCCAGGTAGTGGGCGTCGCGCTCTATCCGCTGCAAGTCATCGCGATGATGCCGCGCGATGCGTTCTTTGCGACCACCGACTATTTCACTACCCTCGCCACGCTGAAGGAAGAGAACCGCCAGATGCGCGAGCAGCGGGTGCTGAACGCTCAGCAGCTGCAGCAGAGCCACCAGCTGCTGGCGGAGAACGCCTACCTGCGCAAGCTGCTGGAAGCTTCCGAGCGCCTGCAGATGCGCACGGTGATGAGCGAGATCCTGTACGACGCGCGCGATCCGTTTTCGCGCAAGATCATCCTTGATCGCGGCGAGCGGCATGGGCTCAAGCCCGGCCAGCCCGTGATCGACGACCTCGGCGTGGTCGGACAGGTAACGCGCACCTTCCCGTTCACGGCCGAAGTGACGCTGCTGACCGACAAGGATCATGCAATACCTGTGCAGGTGCTGCGCAGCGGCGTGCGCAGCGTTGCCTACGGGCGCGGCCAGACCGGCGAACTGGAGCTGCGCTTCATGGCCTCGAATGCCGACATCCGCAAGGGCGACGTGCTGATCACCTCCGGCATCGACGGCGTCTACCCCGCCGGGCTGGCAGTGGCAACCGTCGCGTCGGTCGACAGCAAGACCTCGGATGCGTTTGCGCGCATCCTGTGCGAGCCGGCAGCCGGCGTATCGCGCCACCGGCAATTGCTGGTGCTGCTGGGCGACCCGGCTGTGCAGCTGCCTCCACCGCCGCCGGAAGCGCCGGTCGTCGATCCGCGTGCAAGGCGTGCCACCAGTGAAAAGGGCGAGCCATGATCGATCGCGAACACATCCTGCTGCCTGTCAGTCCGGCATTCATCGCATTCAGCCTGATCGCCGCTTTCCTGCTGAACCTGTTCCCGTGGGGAGACTGGGCATGGATGCCCGACTTCGTCGCAATGACCCTGGTTTTCTGGAGCATCTACCAGCCGCGCAAAGTGGGCATCGGGATTGCCTTCCTGATGGGCCTGGTGATGGACGTGCACAGCGCGTCCCTGCTCGGCGAGAACGCGCTGGCCTATACGCTGCTGTCCTATTTCGCCATCACCATTCACCGGCGCGTGCTCTGGTTCCGGCCGGGCGTGCAGGCGCTGCATGTACTGCCGCTGCTGATGCTGATGCAGGTCGTGCAGGTGCTGGTGCAACTGGCCGTCAGCGGCAAGCTGCCCGGCTGGATGTACTTCGCCCAGAGCATCGTTTCCACCGCGCTCTGGCCGCTGGTCTGCTGGGTGCTGCTGGCGCCGCAGCGGCGTGCGGTCGATCGCGACGAAACGCGCCCGATATGATCTTGCCTGGCGCCGTACGCCGGCTTGTCGAAGAACTGTCCCCGTGACCGAAATAAAAGACACTGAACGCGAAATACAGCTGTTCCGGCTGCGCCTGTCGGTCGCCGGTCTGGTGGTGCTGTTCTGCTTCGGCCTGCTGGCCTTGCGCTTCGTCTGGCTGCAGGCGGTCCGCTACAGCGAGTATCACGAGCGTGCCGAGAGCAACCGCATTTCCGTGGTGCCGGCCGTTCCCAACCGCGGCCTGATCCTCGACCGCAACGGCGTGGTGCTGGCCCGGAACTACTCGGCCTACACCCTCGAGATCACGCCGTCCAAGATCGGCAAGCCGCTTGAGACCGTGATCGACGAGCTGGCCCAGATCATCGACATCCAGCCGCGCGACCGCAAGCGCTTCCGGCGCTTGCTGGAAGAATCGAAGTCTTTCGAGAGCCTGCCGATCCGCACCCGCCTGACCGACGAGGAAGTCGCGCGCTTCGTTGCGCAGCGCTACCGCTTTCCCGGCGTCGACATCCAGGCCCGCCTGTTCCGCCAGTATCCGCTCGGGCCGACCGCTTCGCACATGATCGGCTACATCGGCCGCGTCAACAAACGCGAGGCCGAGCGCCTCGAGCAGGCCGAGGATGCGGCGAACTACCGGGGCACCGAATACATTGGCAAGGAAGGCCTCGAGAAAAGCTACGAGCGCGAGCTGCACGGCATCACCGGCTATGACGAGATCGAGGTGTCGGCCGGCGGCCGCGCGGTGCGCACGCTGTCGCGTCATGCGCCGACGCCGGGCAAGAACCTGATCCTGTCGGTCGACATCGAGCTGCAGAAAATCGTCGAGAAGGCTTTCGGCGATCGCCGCGGTGCGCTGGTCGCGATCGAGCCCGAGACGGGTGACATCCTCGCCTATGTGTCGATGCCGACCTTCGATCCCAACCTGTTCGTCGAAGGCATCGATTCGAAGAGCTGGGAAGAGCTGAACACCTCGCTCGACAAGCCGCTGCTGAACCGCCCGCTGATCGGAACCTATCCGCCCGGCTCAACCTTCAAGCCCTACATGGCATTGGCGGCGCTGGAGAATGGCAAGCGCTCGCCGGAGCAGGCCATCTCGGATCCCGGCTTCTTCTGGTTCGGCAACAACAAGTTCCGGGACGACAAAGAGGGCGGCCATGGCCGGGTCGACATGTACCGTTCCATCGTCCAGTCCTGCAACACCTACTATTACGTGCTGGCCAACGACCTCGGGATCGATACCATCCATGACTTCATGAAGCCGTTCGGCTTCGGCCAGCTGACCGGCATCGATCTCGAGAACGAAAGGCGCGGCGTGCTGCCGTCCACTGCGTGGAAAAAAGGCGCGTTCAAGCGGCCCGAACTGCAGAAATGGTATGCCGGCGAAACCATCTCGGTCGGCATCGGACAGGGATACAACTCGTTCACGCCGTTGCAGCTTGCGCATGCGATGGCCAACCTGGCCAATGACGGCGTGGTGATGAAGCCCCACCTGGTGAAATCGGTCGAGGATCCGGTCAGCCGCGCGCGCAAGCTGACGGTGCCCAAGGAAAGCTACCGGATACCCCTCAAGCCGGAGCACATCGAGACAGTGAAGAATGCAATGATCGGCGTGACCAAGGAAGGCACGTCGGCCCGCTCGTTTGCGAACGCGCCCTATACATCCGGCGGCAAGACCGGTACTGCACAGGCCGCCGCCATGAGCAAGACCGTGAAATACGATGCCAGCAAGATCGCCGAGCGGCTGCGTGACCACTCGCTGTACATTTCATTCGCGCCGGCCGACAAGCCGAAGATTGCGCTCGCCGTAATCGTCGAAAACGCCGGCTTCGGTGCGGCCGCCGCCGCGCCGATTGCACGCCTCGCGATCGATTACTACCTGCTGGGCAAGCGGCCGGAAGAGCCGGTGGCGCGGGTCGA
>JAIXTG010000165.1 GCA_027484285.1 Oxalobacteraceae bacterium
ATCAAGGATTCGATCGCCGGCATCGGCCGCTGGAACAAGGTGATCGAAAAGGCGGGCCTGTCGTTCCGCCTGCAGGCGCCGCACAAGGCCTTCAATCGCCACATCGGCAGCTTCTCGGGCATTCGCGTGGCGCCGGACGGCCGCGTGATTTCCGAGGCCGAATGGCAGGCGAATGTGCGCAGCTGGCTGCCGACCGAGGAAGATCGGGCGTATGTCGCTTCGCTGATGGGTCGCGTGATCGAGCCGGGCAAGATGGCGAACTGGATCGCGCCTCCCGCGGTCGGGATCAATCGCCAGCCGGTCGATTTCGATTACGTGCGTTTTAACTAATCGGGACGGGACATGGGCGCGCCGGAAGCTGCAGTGCTGATTCGTCAGCACCTGATCGACCCCGAGGTTTGCATACGCTGCAATACCTGTGAGGATACGTGTCCGATCGACGCGATCACGCATGATGACCGCAATTATGTGGTCGATCCGGACATCTGCAACGGCTGCGGCGCCTGTGTGCCGCCCTGTCCGACCGGCTCAATCGACAACTGGCGCACGGTGCCGAAGCAGGCCGCTTACAGTGTGGTCGAGCAGTTCGGCTGGGACGAATTGCCGGCCCAGCAGGAAATCGCCGGGGACGCTGCGCCCGTGGTGGCAGAGCCCGCCACGGACGACGGGCTGCAGCACAACGCCGCGCTATCGGCAAGCTCGACGCGCGCGCCGTGGTCAGCCGCGCATCCCTACCTCAACCTGCACGACAACCGCAAGCCGGTGACTGCGACGGTGGCCGGCAATTACCGGCTGACCGATACAGATGCCGACAGCGACATCCGGCACATCGTGCTGGATTTCGGCACCGAGTTCTTCCCGGTACTCGAGGGCCAGAGCATCGGCATCCTCCCGCCAGGCACGGATGCCTCCGGAAAGCCGCATTTCCTGCGGATGTATTCGGTGGCCAGTCCGCGCGATGGCGAGCGGCCCGGGTATAACAATCTCGCTTTGACCGTCAAACGCGTGGTGGCCGACCACGAGGGCAAGCCGGCACTGGGTGTGGCATCGAACTACCTGTGCGACCTGCAGAAGGGCGATCGCGTGCAGGTCACCGGCCCGTTCGGCAGCCACTACCTGATGCCGAATCATCCGGGCTCGAACCTGCTGATGATCTGTACCGGCACCGGTGCAGCGCCGATGCGCGCGATGACGGAGTACCGGCGCCGTCTGGCGGCCGGCGGCAAGCCGGTCGACGGCAAACTGATGCTTTTCTTCGGCGCGCGCCGTCCGGGCGAACTGCCGTACTTCGGCCCGCTGCTGAAACTGCCGGCTAGCTTCATCGACATGCACCTGGCGTTTTCGCGAGTCGACGGTGAGCCGAAAACCTATGTGCAGGACAAGTTGCGCGAGGCAGGCCCGGCGGTGGCCGAACTGCTCAAGGGCGACACCTTCCTTTACGTCTGCGGCCTGAAGGGAATGGAAGCAGGGGTGATGGATGCGCTGCGCGATGTCTGCATTGCTGCCGGCATGGACTGGCCGGCCTTGCATGCGCGCATGGTCGCCGAGGGGCGCTTCCACGTGGAGACTTATTGAGTCTGACGGCGCAGTATTGGGGGCGTTAGTCTTGTTGTTCGGAAATTGGCCTGTCGAATCAGCGCTGGCTGTTTTTCCGGAGAAAATGACTCGAAAGTTATTTGTAGGCTCTGAAAAAAATGTTTTTTATCAGTAACTTGCATTAATGTTGCAGCGCAAGGTGACTTCCTCGATTATCAAGTGCATCATGCGCGGGCTTCATAAAAAATCTGTCGCCGGAAGAGCGAGAGGAGACACGGACCCGCCGTATGAAAGTACGGCGGGTTTGTTTTTTTCCGAGGCCTGCTGGCTTGCAAAGGATGCTAGTCATTCCGAAAAGAAAGCTTTTGGAGAAGTGCAATAAGCCTAGCTAATATCTGGCATCACGAATCAAAAGCGGACGCTCGGAGGTCGGATTGATATAGTTCAACCCGTCTCCTCCAGCCTTCCAAAAAGGATGGATTTAAACCCGACAGGCGCAAGCCTCGTCGGGTTTTTTTTCGCCTGCAGCGACGCTGCCCCCTGCGCTTGTCCACCGGCCGCCTGATTTTGGTCAATTGAAAAATACCCCTGAAAATCAGTGACTTGCCGACTTATCCCGGTGCTTGTCCACAAGCCTGTCCACGCCGGCTGTGGACAAGTCAGTCAGCGAGGCGGCGTGCGAACCGGTACTCGCCGTATACTGGCCGGGATAACTAGGGAGACGTCCATGTACAAAAAGATACTGGTCGCCTACAACGGCACCCCCGAAAGCAGGGTTGCGTTGCGCGAGTGCCTGCGGCTGATGCCGCCGGCGTCGACCGTAGTTCATCTGCTGGCCGTCGTCAGTCCGCCGCCTTACCTGCTCGTCGGTGAGTTCGCAGCAGCGGCGGTGCTCAGCGTTGAAGACGGACTGGCGGCCGAGCGCGAAAAAATGGCGCACGAGCTGGACGCGGGTGCGGTACAGCTGCGCGACGGCGGGCTGACCGTCGTTCCCCATCTCGAGGTCGGAGAGCCCGTCAACGTGATCGAGGAACTGGCAAAAGAGCTGAAGGCTGACCTGGTAATCGTCGGCCATTCGCGCCACAAGCCGCTCGCATTGCGCTGGTGGCGGGGCAGTACGGATACCCTGCTAGTCGAAAAGCTGCGCTGCAGCCTGCTGGTGGCCTCCGAGGCGCTTCAGTCGGATTGAGCAGAAGTGCGCACCGGCGCGCGCAGCCACTGCCGACCGGCGCGTGCCCAGGGCTTCAGCGTCCGCAGCACGGCCAGCATGGCGCGGGTCGCAGGGCCGGCCCGGCTGGCAAACTCCCTGTCCTCCATGGCAGTCCGCAGCTGGTGCAGAAAGCTCGCCAGATGCAGTTGCGACAGTGTCGGAGCATCCTGCAGCTGCGCCAGACGGTTTGGGTAGACCAGCAGGTCATCCAGCGGCACACGCCGGGCGAGCGCAGCCTGCTTGCTTGCCAGCTGTCCGCCCAGCAGGTGGAAACGCCGAACGCCCGAGCGGATTGCCGCAGTGATCATCAAATGCCGGCCGATGTTTCCCATCCCAAGCGAATCGAACACAGGATCGTGTGCGTTTACCAGCGAGTACAAGTCCTCGCCGAAGCGGCATGCGAGCGTGCCTGCACACAGTCGTCCCTGCAGCCAGACCGTTCCGACCACGCCACGCGCCAGGAGCAGCGTGCGCAGCTTGGCAGTGGCTGCGTCGTCCAGTGCCGAATCGCGCTGCTTTCTGCGCATTCGCGCATGATTGAAACGCACGATGGCATCCACCACCGAGGGCGCTGTTTCTGCGCCCGGGGTCACGGTATGGACGAGCCCCGGAGCGCGCGACATGTTCTGGCGCAGCGATTTTCGAGTCGCTTTGCCAAGGGATGACAGATAGGTATTTTCCGTCTCGGGCAAGTTGATCACCATGTCCTCGGTGAGCGTAAAGCGCGCTGCCGGCAGTTCCGCTGGCCAGCCATGCAGCTGTACTGCGTGGAAATGCACGCGCCGGATGTCTGGATACTCGCGGAACATCCGTCTTGCAAACCGTGCAGCGGTCGCCGGATTCAGCAGCATTCCCTCGTTCAGCACCCGCAGTACCCGGCCGCTGCACACGTAGAGGAATAATGCGCACAGCCGCTGCTCCTGCCATGCGGCATAGGTGTGGGCGCCTTCCATCGGCGACAGGCGCAATTGCGGCAGCGACGCATACAGACTGCCGTACAGCTCGTCGATTGCACGCTCGGCAAATCCGGGAATGGATCCGGTGTACACCCGTTCAATGTGGGCGTCATCGTGTTCTGGGCTTTCCAAGCAGGGCTCCAAACTGTTTGCGTAAAAAATGGAATCCGCAGGGGAGGTGTAAGTTCAGCCAGCCTGACGTCGGCTGCATGCACCTCAAGTGCCCTGAACCCCGGGAAAGCGCGCGAACAAACATTCGGTTCGCCGGGGATTGCAGTTAGACTTGCCCCCTCAAACGCTATAGACTCTTGGACTTTTTCCCAGCCCGACATGGCCAGCCACCCCGAATCCCTGAGCGGCGACGGCATTGACGATGCCCACTCCGAGCCGACGCGCTCGGTGCCGCGCGAACAGATTGCTCGCGAGGTTGCGCGCCGCCGCACCTTCGGCATCATTTCCCACCCCGACGCCGGCAAGACCACGCTGACCGAGAAGCTGCTGTTGTTCTCGGGCGCGATCCAGCTGGCAGGCACGGTCAAGGCGCGCAAGAGCGGCCGCCATGCGACCTCGGACTGGATGGAAATCGAGAAGCAGCGCGGCATTTCCGTGGCCAGCTCGGTGATGCAGTTCGAGTACCGCGATCACGTGGTCAACCTGCTGGATACACCGGGCCACCAGGACTTTTCCGAAGACACCTACCGGGTGCTGACCGCTGTCGACTCCGCGCTAATGGTGATCGATGCGGCGAAGGGCGTGGAAGCACAGACGATCAAGCTGCTGAACGTCTGCCGGATGCGCGATACGCCCATCATCACGTTCATGAACAAGATGGACCGCGAAACCCGCGATCCGCTCGAACTGCTCGATGAAGTCGAATCGGTGCTGCAGATCCAGTGTGCGCCAGTCACCTGGCCGATCGGCATGGGCAAGACCTTCCGAGGCGTGTATCACCTGCTGCGTGATGAAATCATGCTGTTCGCCCCCGGCAACGAGCGTGCCGACCAGTCATTCGAAGTCATCAAGGGCATCGACAATCCGCGTCTTGCCGAGATGTTCCCACTCGAGATCGAGCAACTGAAGAATGAGGTGGAACTGGTGCATGGGGCGTCCCATCCATTCGACCTCGATGCTTTCCTGTCGGGCAAGCAGACGCCGGTGTTCTTCGGCTCGGCGATCAACAACTTCGGCGTGCGCGAGATCCTCGACGCGCTGCTCGACTGGGCGCGGCCGCCGCGCGAGCGCGATGCCAGCATCCGCAACGTGCAGCCGGAAGAGCCTGCGTTCTCCGGTTTCGTTTTCAAGATACAGGCGAACATGGATCCGGCGCACCGTGACCGGATTGCGTTCCTGCGCGTCTGCTCGGGTCGCTTCGAGCGCGGCATGAAAATCCGCCATCTGAGGCTGAACCGCGAGATCAAGGTGTCCTCGGTGGTGACCTTCATGGCCTCGACGCGCGAGCAAGTGGAGGAAGCGTACGCCGGTGACATCATCGGTTTGCCCAACCACGGCAACATGCAGATCGGCGACAGCTTTTCCGAGGGCGACCTGCTGCAGTTCACCGGCATTCCGTATTTCGCGCCGGACTTCTTCCGCACGGTGCGCATTCGCAATCCGCTGAAGATCAAGCAGCTGCACAAGGGACTGCAGCAGCTCGGCGAAGAGGGCGCAGTGCAGGTGTTCAAGCCCGTCAGCGGCGGCGACCTCATTCTGGGTGCCGTCGGCGTGCTGCAGTTCGAAGTGGTCGCCAGCCGCCTGATGAACGAGTACGGCGTGGATGCCGTGTTCGAGGGGGCCAGCGTGAATACCGCGCGCTGGGTCTCGTGCGACGACAAGAAAATGCTGGCGGACTTCGAGAAGTCGTCAGCGGGCGCACATCTCGCACATGACGCGGCAGGCAACCTCGCTTATCTGGCGAGCTCCGGGGTCAATCTCAAGCTGGTGCAGGAGCGCTGGCCCGGCGTCACTTTCCATGCGACTCGCGAGCATGCAGTAAAGGTCGGCTGATCAACCGGCCGGACGGCCGGCATGAAGACCTCATGCCTGCCGTCAAATCCCGTCTTTGTAGCACTCGTTTCCTGCCTCGCCTACCAGGCTTTGCGACCCCTCAAACAGACATTCTTGCCGGTTTAATAAACTGGCATCTCGATGCGGATCCCCCCGCATTTCTTCCCCTTGCACCGAATCGGTACGCGTCAGATCGCGAGGGAGTTTGTTTGTTTGAATAACAGGAAAGAACATGCTGACAGCGACGTATTCCATCATCGCCCTGAAGGTCGAGCAGAACCGGGCACGCTGGACACTCTCATCCCTCAGGCAAACGATTTTGAATTGCCTCCGCAATCTCAGGCAGGCCCGCGGCATCGATACCGACGCGCTGCTTGGCCGGTTGAGCCAGTTCGAGCAGTACTGCCGGCAGCGGAAAATGGAAGTTTTCGTCATTCCCGCCCTTCGTCGCTTTACGCACGAAGCCGATGCGCTGCTGGAAGAAATCGAGGCGCTGGGCAAGACTAGCCTTGCCTTGCTGCGCGCCTTGCGCGACAAGCTGCACCTGGCGATCGCCACCGGCGCGACTGCCGCCGATGAAATTGCTGCATCGTTCGAACAATGCTGGGCGCATGTCGATCGCTG
>JAIXTG010000365.1 GCA_027484285.1 Oxalobacteraceae bacterium
ACCGGCGAGCCGTCGGCCAGCCGCAAATCGAGGTCGAGGTCGCGTACTTCGATCGGCAGGCCGCCCTGGGCCAGTGTCAGCCGCTCGGGCGAAGTGCCGCGCGTGAATTCCTCCGGCGTGATCGTGAAGCGGCCGCCCCACATCACGAGGATCGCATGGTCGCCTTTCTCGAGGCGGCCGCTCAGTCGTTCCCAGCTGGCGGCGTCAAGCAGGTTTTTGCCGATGCTGGGCGCCGATACCAGCGCGGCATACATGTCGATGAACAGGCCGTCCGGCGCGGCACTGCCCTCGGTATCGAGGCCTTCGCCCGCAGTGCCGGCAAAGGCTTTCTCGATATCGCGGTTGGTCAGCGACAGGTGGCTGACGAGGTTGCGCCCGAACAGTTCGGCCGGCGTGTGGCGCTCGAAATAATCCGGCTTCAGGCGCGCAATCTGGTCCGGGTCGTGGCTGCCCGAGAAGCCCAGCTTCTTGCGGGCGACGGCCAGCGAGGACGAGAGCAGGGTCTGGTTGATGATGCGGACCGAGGCGGTCGCCTTGGACACGCCGTCGATGCGGACGTTGTTGCCGTCCATTTTCGCGCTCTTGCGGGTGCCGGTCTCGATGCCGATGTTCTGCGTCAGCGACAGTCCCTGGTACTGGCTGACGAAGTTGAACAGCGGTTGCGGGCCGTAACCTTCGAGGAAGACCGGCTCGTGGTGGGAGATCACCTGCACGTCGATGAAGGTGCCCTTCGGATCGATGGCCACCAGCAGGTTGATGGGTGCGCCCGCGAAACCGGGCAGGGAGACGAAGTCGATCGATTCAAAGACGTAGCCGACCAGCTCGGTCGACGTCATCTCCTGCTTGAAGACGGGCCAGACCGGCAGTTCGGCATCTTTGTCGCCGATGATCAGCGGCGACGGGAATTTCTGCGACAGAGCCTGCTGCGTCATCACGCCTGCCTGCGCGGCCAGTGCCGCGCACAACAGGAGCAGGGACGCCAGCAGGCGGCGCATGGTCAGTCCGGTCGGGTCAGGGCTTGACCGATCGTACGCCGTGCTTCTCGAACAGCTTGGCCATCTCGCCCGACTCGAACAGTTCATTGACGGCCTTCTGTACTGCCTGCGCGAGTTCGGTGCTGTCTTTCTTGACTGCCATGCCGATCACCCAGCCCTTGCGCGGCAGGCGCTGGAACGGTGCGTCGGTCACTTCGAAGGCCGGGTCATTGCGCATCACCGACTCGATTTCGGCGCGGGTGGCGACCACGGCATCAAGCTCGCCGGCCTTCAGCTTCTGCAGGGCTTCCACGCCGGTGGGGTAGATGCTGACGCGGTCGCGCAGGCTGGATTCGCCGAGCAGCACCATGGCCGAGATCGACACTTTTTCCGCGCCGATTTTCTTGCCCTCGAGCGATTCGACGCCTTGCAGGTCGGGAATGGCTTTCAGGTTGCGCACCAGCTGCACGGTGTCGCGGTAATAGGGCGCGAAGATCTCGACGTTGTCGTTCTTCACCATCACGCTGCGGTCGACTGGCACGTGCATCAGCAGGTCGGCCGGGCCGATGCCGAGGTAGTGGCCTTTCCAGACCATGTTGCGCAGGTCGTCAGAGATGTCCTCGCCGGCCGGGAAAGGGATCAGCGACAGCTTCAGGCCGAGTTTGCCGGCGATGGCGGCGGCGATGTCATGGTCGATGCCGCCCTGCTTGCCGGAATACGGGGGGAAATCGTCATAGACGGCCACCGACAGTCTGCCGCTGCTGCGGATCTTGTCGAAGTCGGCCAGGGCCGGGGCGGTCAGGGACAGGGTGAGGCTGGCGAGCAATGCGGCCAGCAGACTGCGACGGGTGAGGCGGGGCATGCTTGTCTCCAAGGCGCGTTATGGGGAATGGGGGGTTCTCGCGCTTTTGTCTGGGTGGGGATGATACACGGCCGGGGACAGCTTGGCCGGTCCGGGCGCCGCCATCGGCAGCGCCCGGGAGGTCGGCCGGATTACTTGTCGGCGCGACGGGTTTCCAGGTAGGCCTTGATTGCCCACACGGCTTCCTGCTGCAGGATGCCTTCGAACGGCGGCATGTAGACGGCGCCATTGCGCACGCGGCCCTTGCGGACGGTGTTGGCGTAGTACTCGTCGATCTCGGCGAGGCAGGCATCCTTGTTGGCCATGCTCATGCAGTCGCGGTCCAGCATGCGCAGGTCCGGCGCGATGCCGCCCGAAATGGCGTCGATGCCGTGGCAGCGTGCGCAGTTCTGGGTGTAGGCCGACTCGCCGACTTTGATCGCCGGCTTGTCGCCGCGGTACGGGTTCGATGCCGACCAGGTGTCGCCCAGTTTCTTGAGGCTGCTGGTGTCGACTGCCTGCGGAGTCACGTCGCCATGCGCGAGGACGGCGGTGGAAAGAAGAAGGGCGGCGGCGCCGGCGAGGCTGCGTGCGGCCAGACGGGTGAACATGCTCATTGAATAACTCCGGAAGGTTGAAAAAATCGGCGGTCGGGGCCCGAATCGGGTTTGCAGCGCGGGACTTGCTATATCGCAAAGCCTTTTGCCCGGCCAAAGCTGCTTATCAACCGCAATAGCCGTGCCAAGCCTTAATCGCAGGCAAAGTCAGGCCTTTATTCTCCTTTTGCGCCAGAACGGTACAAGTGTTACATTCCCGTCGACAAGAGCGATAAAAAAAGAGACACCGAGACAGTTGGGGAAGACAGATGGCGCAGGTACTACCGCCCGCGATCGCGGGTTCAGACGAGCAGCACAGGATTTCAAGATTGGCATTGCCGGAGCGGCAGTTCACCTCTCCCGGCATGTTTCATGCGTCCGAACAGGCCGCCATGATCCAGGAATCCCATCGCCGCTCTGCCGACTACGGCCTCACGCCGGACACCAAGCCCGACTATTCGCCCATCCTGACCAGCGATCTGGCGTGCAAGATGGACCGCAACCGCGGGCTGTCGACCTATGCGCTGCCGGTGATGGAGACCCTGTACGAACAGATCGTCAATACCCACAGCATGGTGATTCTCACCGATGCACAGGGGACGATCCTGCATACGCTGGGCGACGACGACTTCGTCGAGAAGGCCGACCGCGTCGCACTGTGCCCGGGCGTAGCCTGGTCCGAGCAGAGCAAGGGCACGAACGCCATTGGCACCGCGATCGCAGAACAGGCGCCGACCCTGGTCCACGCCGAACAGCATTTCCTGACCATCAATCACTTCCTGACCTGCTCGGCCGCCCCGATCATTGACCACCAGGGCCGGCTGATCGGCGTGCTCGACGTGACCGGCGACCACCGCAGCTTCCACAAGCACACGATGGCGCTGGTGCGCATGTCCGCGCAGATGATCGAGAACCAGCTGTTCTCGGCGGCGTTCGATGATGCAATCACCCTGCATTTCCACAGCCGTCCGGAATTCATCGGCACCCTGATGGAAGGGATTGCATCGTTCTCGATGTCCGGCCGCTTCCTGTCGGCCAACCGCAGCGGCCTGTTCCAGCTCGGCCTGCCGCTGGCTGCCCTGCAGACCCATACGTTCAGCTCGCTGTTTGGCATGCCGGTGTCGGCGCTGTTCGACCATTACCGGACAGCGGCGCCGACCCTGCTCGACCTCTGCCTGCACAACGGCGTTCGGGTGTCGGCACGCGCCGAACTGCGCGCCCCCAACCTGGTGTTCCAGTCGGCCACCGTCGAGGAGCGTCCGCGCGTCGAGCCGGCCCAGCGGCGGGGGCAGCCGCAGGATGACGGCGCGGCCAGCCGCCGGCTGTCCAGCCTGCATTACCTCGATACCGGGGACGAGAAAGTGTCGGCGCTGATTCGCAAGGTGAACCTTGTGATGGGGCGCGACATTCCGATCCTGATCACCGGCGAGACCGGCACCGGCAAGGAATTGCTGGCACAGGCCATCCACAATGATTCTCCGCGCTCCGGCGGCCCCTTCGTTGCCGTCAACTGCGCGTCGATTCCCGAGACCCTGATCGAATCCGAACTGTTCGGCTACGAGGATGGCGCATTCACCGGCGCGCGCAAGAAGGGCAGCACCGGCAAGATCCTGCAGGCGAACGGCGGCACGCTGTTCCTCGACGAGATCGGCGACATGCCGCTGCCGCTGCAGGCGCGGCTGCTGCGCGTGCTGCAGGAAAGGCTGGTCATGCCCCTGGGCAGCAACAAGTCGATTCCTGTCAATGTCGCGCTGATCTGCGCCACCAACCGCAACCTGCGCGAGATGATCGGCAACGGGCAGTTCCGCGAAGACTTGTATTACCGGCTGAATGGCCTGGTGGTCCGCCTGCCGCCGCTGCGCGAACGCAGCGACCTCGAGGTCGTGATCGGACGGCTGCTGATTTCGGAGTCGGACGGCGAACCTTACCGGGTATCGCCGGAAGTGATGTCGCTGTTCAAGCGGCACGGCTGGCCGGGCAACTTCCGCCAGCTGACCAACCTGCTGCGCACGGCGATGGTGATGGCCGGACCGGAGCGCATCGTGCAGGTCGAACACTTGCCCGAGGATTTCCTCGAGGATGCCGGCGCAGCGGTGCTGCATTCAGGCGGGGCCGGCAGCCCGGCCGCACCGGCACTGCTGCCGAGCACCCGGCTCGAGGATGTCGAGCTGCTGACGATTCAGCGCGCCCTCGACGAGCATCGCGGCAATGTGTCGGCCGCCGCACGTGCGCTCGGCGTGTCGCGCAATACCATCTACCGCAAGCTGCAGAAATAAGCGGCGGCTCAGCCCGCCGCCAGCAGCGCTTTCACCGCATCTTTCAGCGCGGCCGCGATCGCCGGATCAGCCGGCGTGTGCGTGCCGCGACCGACCCACACCATGCGTGCAGCCGGATTGGCTGCCTGCAGCCGGACGGCGTTCTCCGGAGGACAGACAAGGTCGTGCGTGCCATGCACGATCGTCATCGGCACGGTTTTGAGGCTGGCGGCTGCCCGCAGTAACTCCTCCTCGCTGCAGAAGCAGTGGTTCGCCAGGTAATGCGCCTGGATCCGGTATTTGTGCAGCACGCGCGCCGGCAGCTCCTGCAGCGCGGGCGCTTCGTCCCTGCCCGACATCGCGAGCATGACGGCGTTCTCGTAGTCGTGCCAGCGGCGCGCGGCATCTTCCTGCTGCGCCGTGTCCCCGCCGAGCAGCGCATCGCACAGGCTGCGGCAGGCGTCCTCCCGTCGCGCTGCGTCCCAGCCCGCCGTCATTCGCGCCCAGCCGGCCGGCACCATGGCGCGCAGTGACTGGAAGAACCAGTGCAGCTCGCGCTCGCTGGCGAGGAAACTGCCGCGCAGGAGCAAGCCGCTGATGCGCTCTGCATGGCGGCCCGCATACAGCAGCGCCAGCGTCGCACCCCACGAACCGCCGACCACCATCCAGCGTGCAATGCCGAGCCGCGCACGGATGCGTTCGATGTCGTCCACCAGATGGGCGCTGTCGTTGTGCATCAGCATTCCCTGCGGCTGCGAGCGGCCGGCGCCGCGCTGGTCGAACAGCACCACGCGCTGGACCGACAGGTCGAACCAGTCGAGCACCGATGGCTGCGTGCCGCTGCCGGGACCGCCGTGCAGCACGACGGCTGCCGGGCCGTCCGGCCGCCCGTATTGCGCAACGTACAGGCGATGACCGTCGCCGACGTCGAGTTCCTGCTGGTCGAAGGGGGTTGGGGGCATGTTTTTCTGGTGGCTTTACAGGACTAGAATGAGCGACGCCCTCTATCAACAATACAAGGTCGACCGGGCCGGAAATGATCGCGTGATGCCGCCCTCTGCCGAGGGAAAACGCGGTTTCCGGGGCGGAGCGACAGGAGACGATTATGCATGCAAACCCGAGCGCCGCCGCTTCCCGGCAGTGCGCGAGCAAGCCCCGGCAGGGGCGCAAGCAGGCATCGTGCTACCGGAATCGCGCAGCCCGGCCTAAGCACCGGAATTAAAACCTTCTCCTGAAAATCATGAAAATACTGGTACTCGGTTCCGCTGCCGGCGGCGGCTTCCCCCAATGGAACTGCAACTGCCCGAACTGCGCCGGCGTGCGCAGCGGCAGCATCAATGCGCGGCCGCGCACCCAATCATCGATTGCGGTATCGGCCAACGGCACCGACTGGGTGCTGATCAATGCGTCGCCCGACATCCTGCAGCAGATCCGCTCCAATCCCGCGCTGCAGCCGGCGCGCGCGATTCGCGATTCCGGCATCGCCGCGGTGATGGTGATGGACGCGCAGATCGACCACATCACCGGCCTGCTGATGCTGCGCGAGGGGAAAAAGAAGCTGAACCTTTACTGCACCGAGTCGGTATGGGACGACCTGAACCACGGACTGCCGCTGGCGAAGGTGCTGTCGCATTATTGCGGCGTCGAGCGGCATGCGATCGACGGCCTGGCGGCTGACGCGACGCGCTTCGAGCCGATCGAGGTGCCGGGCATTGCCGGCATCCGCTTCCATCCGCTGCCCCTGAAGAGCAAGGCGCCGCCGTACTCGCCGCACCGCGAGAACCCGGGCCCGGGCGACAACAACGGGCTGATGATCGAGAACCTCGACACCGGCAAGAAGCTGTTCTATGCACCGGGCCTCGGCGAGATCGAGCCGCATGTGCTGGAAGCGATGAAGACGGCCGACTGCGTGCTGGTTGATGGCACCGTCTGGACCGGCGACGAAATGATCACGCTCGGCCTGACGCAGAAAACCGCGGCCGACATGGGCCACCTGCAACTGTCCGGCGCGGGCGGCATGATCGAGGTGCTCGACGGCGTCGGCGAGCGCCGCAAAGTGCTCATCCACATCAACAACACCAACCCCATCTTGAACGAAGACTCGGCCGAGCGCGCCACGCTGGCGAAGCACGGCATCGAAGTCGCTTTTGACGGCATGGAGATTTCACTATGAACGCACCGACCAAGATTGAAGAGCAGATGCCCTGGAGCCGCGAAGAGTTCGAGGCGAGGCTGCGCGCGAAGGGCGACAACTATCACATCAACCATTCGTTCAATGTCCGCATGAACGAAGGCAAGCTGACACCCGACCAGATCCGCGGCTGGGTGATCAACCGCTTCTACTATCAGATGATGATCCCCATTAAAGACGCGGCGATCATGTCGAACATGCCGGACCGGGAAGTGCGCCGCAAGTGGATCGAGCGCATCATCGACCATGACGGCTATGGCGAGAAGCAGGGCGGCATCGAAGCCTGGTCGCGGCTGGGCGACGCGGTCGGCATTCCGCGCGACGAACTGTGGTCGCTGAAGAAGGTGGTGCCGGGCGTGAAGTTCGCGGTGGACGCGTATGTGAATTTTGCGCGCCAGCGCCCGTGGCAGGAAGCCGTCTGCTCGTCGCTGACCGAGATGTTCGCGCCGAAGATCCACAAGGACCGGCTGGCCAACTGGCCGATCCACTATCCGTGGGTGAAGGAAGAAGGCCTGACCTATTTCCGCAGCCGCGTGCCGCTCGCGCAGCGCGACGTCGAGCACGGCCTGCAGGTCACGCTGGATTATTTCACCACGCGCGAGCAGCAGGAACGTGCACTCGAGATCCTGCAGTTCAAGCTGGACGTGCTGTGGCAGATTTCGGATGCCATCGAAAAGGCCTACCCATGAGCGCGCCCATGATCGACCTGTCGGCCCGGCCGAAGCTGGCCCGGCTGTTCCGCATGCAGTATGAAGAAGCCCAGGGCTGCTACGTGCTGCTGTACCCGGAGGGCATGGTGAAACTGAACCAGCCCGCGTCCGAAATCCTCAAACGCTGTGACGGCGAGCGCGACGTGCATGCGATCGTCGCTGACCTCGAGCAGACCTTCAATACCACCGGGCTGGAGAAGGACGTGACGGGATTCCTTGAAATTGCCACCGAGCGAGGCTGGATTGTCTGAACAATCAAACATAGCGCCACCCCTGTGGCTGCTGGCTGAAGTCACTTATCGCTGTCCGCTGCACTGCGTGTTCTGCTACAACCCGCTGAACTACGCCGGCAACAAGAAAGAGCTGTCGACCGAGCAGTGGAAGGATGTGCTGCGCGAAGCGCGCAAGCTGGGCGCCGCGCAGCTGGGATTTTCCGGCGGCGAGCCGCTCCTGCGCGACGATCTCGAAGAGCTGATCGGCGAGGCGCACCAGCTGGGCTTCTATACCAACCTGATCACTTCCGGCATCGGCCTGACCGAGGAGCGCATTGCGCGGATGAAGGAACTGGGGCTGGACCACATCCAGCTGTCGTTCCAGGATTCGACCAAGGAGATGAACGACTTCCTCTCCAGCACCAAGACCTTCGACCTCAAGAGCCGGGTCGCGAAGCTGATCAAGAAATACGACTATCCGATGGTGCTGAACGTGGTTTTGCACCGGTACAACCTCGACCATGTCGGCCGCATCATCGAAATGGCGGTCGAGATGGGCGTCGAATACCTGGAACTGGCCAATACCCAGTACTACGGCTGGGGCATGGTCAATCGCGAGCAGCTGATGCCGACCCGCGAGCAGCTCGAGCGTGCCGAGGCCATCGTCAATGAATATCGCGCCAAGCTCGGCAACAAGCTCAGGCTGCTGTTCGTGGTGCCCGATTATTTCGAGGACAAGCCCAAGGCCTGCATGAACGGCTGGGGGTCGGTGTTCCTCGCGGTCGCGGCAGACGGCGCTGCCCTGCCATGCCATGCGGCGCAAAGCTTGCCAGGACTCAAATTTCCGAATGTAACTGAGGAAACTTTGCGTGATATCTGGTATAACAGCGAGGCTTTCAACCGGTTCCGCGGCTATGGGTGGATGAAAGAACCCTGCCGTACCTGTCCTGACAAGGAAAAGGATTTCGGCGGTTGCCGCTGCCAGGCGTATGCGCTCACCGGAGACCCGGAAAATGCGGATCCGGTTTGCGGCAAGTCGCCGCAGCACGAAGACGTGAAGAAAATCGTGCTTCAGGGCAGGAATCGCCCGGTGGAAGAAAAGCCGCTGGTTTTCCGCAACGACGCCAATTCACTGCGTTTCGCTGCGGAATCGGCACGACAAGAACGAGACAAGGTTACGTAGCATGAATGCAGTGGCACGCCGGTTGATACCGCTTTCAAGAATTTTTCAATCGCGTGCCACCCCAGCCGCCGGCAATTTTTCAGGTTCCCCTGCACCGGCCAATCCGCTGGCGCCAGCCGCCGACGGCTTCTTCCTCCAATGGCTGTGCTTCTGCGGCGTGCTGATTTTCGCCGCCTTCCTCGCGTGGCGCGCGAACGTCTGGGGCACGCTGGTGGATGCCGACCCGACCGGCATCACGATGTCGATCATTGCCGTCTTCATTTTCTCCACGCTGTGGGTGGGCCTGCGCGCATGGCGCCTGATGCGCGAGCGGCAGGCGCTCGACGCATGGGTGCTGGCCAGCCGCCCGCAATTCGGCCCGGCGCAGGCACCGGCCGGCGTCGCGGGCGCGGTGCATGATTATTTCACTGCACTGCTCGAAAAGAGCCGCCGGCACGACTACGAAAACTCCCAGCTGACCGAGGTGCTGGCCGAAAGGCTGCACGGCCCGAGCGAGGCCGCATGGTGGGTGAACGGCATACAGATCAAGCTGGGCCTGCTGGGCAAGGTGATCGGCTTCTCCATCCTCGCGCTCGACATCTCCAACATGCAGGCCTTCGATGCATCGCAGTCAGCGTCCCTGCTGAAGACGCTGACCGGCGGCCTCGGCATCGCGCTGCTCGCGACGGCAGTGGGCCTGGTGGCCAACATGCTGCTCGGCGCGCAGTTGGTGCGCATGGACCGCTGCGGTGACGGCGTGCTGGGCGATGCGCTCGAGTTTGCCGAAACCCGACTTGCCAGGCTGACCCGGCAGGACCTCGCGTGAGCCTGCGGCAGAAGCGTCGCGAAGGGGAAGTCGACCCCTTCTACGACATGCTGTTCAACATCCTGATCGCCTTCGTGTTCTGCTTCATCATCGCGCTGCTCGCGATGAACCCGAAATCGAAAAAGGAAGGCGACATACCGGCCAAGGCGGAATTCATCATCACCATCTCCTGGCCGGACATGAACCCGAACGACATCGATACCTACGTCGAGGATTCGTCCGGCGTGATGGCCTGGTTCCGCCAGCGCGAGGCGGGGCTGATGCACCTGGACCGCGACGACCGCGGCCTGGCCGGCGACACCATCAACGTCAACGGCAAGGATGTGGTCAACCCGCTGAACCAGGAAGTGGTGACCATCCGCGGCTTCGCGCCCGGCGAATACACCGTCAACGTGAATTACTACGAAAGCAAAAACGGCGATCCGGTCGAGGCCACGATCTCGGTGGTGAAGGTCAATCCGAAAGCCGACGTCGTCTATTACGGTACCGTCAAGCTCGAACGCAAGGGCGACGAAAAAACAGCAGTGCGCTTTTCCGTCGAACCCGACGGCAGCGTGCGCGACATTAACACTCTTCCAAAAACACTCGTTCCGCAATCATGACGAATTCCTCCCTGATGCTGACTTTCCTCTACGTGGCCGTTGCGCTGCTGCTGCTGGTGCTCTGCCTGGCGACCTCGTGGAAGCGCTGGATAAAAATCTCGATGGTGGTGGTGGTCTCGATCACCTATTTCATTGCCAACCACACGTTTGAAGACATGCTCGGCTGGCCGACGCCGCGCGTGCTGCCGGAAAAATTCGCGATCGTGTCCGCCGTGATCGAAGAGCCAAACAAGGAGCGCGGTGTGGATGGCGCGATCTACCTGTGGGTCACGCCGCTGGACAGCAACCGTCCGGTGACAGTCCCGCGCGCCTACAAGCTGCCGTACCTGAAAGAGAACCACTCGCAGCTGTCCGAAGCGCAGCGCAAGTCGCGCCAGGGCGTTCGCCAGATCGGCGTGGTCGAGCGTGCCGGCGGCGGCAGCGGCAGCGCATGGTTCAAGGTCAATGCCGATAACAAGATCAAGCTGCGAGTATCCGACGCCCCGGTGACTCGCCTGCCGGAGAAGTGATGATGACTCGCCTCACCCTGATCGCCGCGGCCCTGATGGTCGCCGGCTGCAGCAGCGAGCCGCAGAGCGATTCCTATTTCCCGCTCGACGTCGGGGCCCGCTGGGAGTACGACGTCGCCTCGGATGTGAACGGCGTGCTGACGCGCGAGACTTACCAGGCACGCGTCGACCGCACGGTGGACTATGCCAGCGGCGACCAGGTCTACGTGCGCCGTATCGAAGTGCCCGGCAACATCGGCATCGAGTACTGGCTGCGCAAGGACAAGGTCGGCATCGCGCGCATCGCGAAGCGGACCGATGTGGAAGAGATCGCCCAGCTGGACCGCAATGCACGCACCGTAATCAAGCTGCCGGTGACCCTCGGCGCCTCGTGGATGGTGCCTTCCGAGCCGTTCGTGATCGCGCCCAAGACGGATCTAGGGCAGCGCGAGCTGAAGATGCCGAAAGTGCTGATGACCTACACCATCGAGGCGGTCGACGAAAGCGTGACCGTACCGGCCGGAACCTTCAAGAACTGCGCGCGCGCGGTCGGCGTGGGCAACCTGCCGCTGTACCTCGATGCGGTGACGGGGTTCACCGATATCCCGATTACCAACCGCGAGTGGTACTGCAAGGGTGTCGGCCTGGTGAAGCTCGAGCGTGAGGAACCGCTGGGTTCGATGCTCTGGTCGGGCGGGAAGGTCACCATGGAACTGACCGACTTCAAGCTGCCCTGACGCGCACGGCAGTCATAAAAAAACCGGCCTCGGCCGGTTTTTTTATTGCCTGCGATTGCTGCTTCGCCGGCTGCAGAAACAAAAAGGCCGACGGCGAACCGTCGGCCAAAGCTGCATGGGATGGTGTTACGAATTCAGTATCCCAATGCAGGCGGGAGTAAAGCGATTACTTGGCGAGTTTGAAGACCCACACAGAGCCGCCCTGCTCGAGGAAGTTGACCTTCTTGGCCACTTCGCCGCCCCACAGCGGAACTGCGCCGCCCCAGCCGGAAACGACTGCGACAAACTGCTCGCCGTTCTCTTCCCAGGTGATCGGAGGTGCAACGACGCCCGAACCGGTCTGGAACGCCCAGAGTTCCTTGCCCGACTTTGCGTCAACTGCTTTCAGGTGGCCTTCCGGTACGCCGTAGAACACCAGGTCGCCAGCGGTAGCCATGACGCCACCCCACAGCGGAGCCGAGTTCTTCAGTTCCCAGACGATCTTGCCCGACTTCGGATCGATTGCGCGCATTGCGCCGATGTAGTCGTCGTTCAGCGGCTTGATGGTGAAGCCGGCGCCCAGGTAAGCAGCACCTTTCTTGTAGGTGACAGGCTCGTTCCAGATTTCCATGCCCCACTCGTTAGCCGGCACGTAGAACAGGCCGGTCTTCGGGCTGTAGGCCATCGGCATCTGGTTCTTGCCGCCCAGGAAGGACGGTGCCGAGAACACGACGTTGCCCTTCTTGCC
>JAIXTG010000372.1 GCA_027484285.1 Oxalobacteraceae bacterium
CTCATCCTCGACCTCGACTTGCCAAAAATGTCAGGCCTTGAGGTGCTGCGCAAGCTGCGCTCGCGCGAGTCGCGCATGCCGGTGCTGATTCTGACGGCTAACGACTCGGTGGAACAGCGGGTGAAAGGCCTCGACCTCGGCGCCGATGACTACATGTCCAAGCCGTTTGCGCTGTCGGAACTGGAAGCCCGGGTGCGTGCACTGACCCGGCGCGGCGCTGGTGGCGGTCCGACCGTAATTCGCCACGGCCCGCTGTCGTTCGACCAGGTCGGCAGGATTGCCTACCTGAACGACCACATGATCGACCTGTCGGCGCGCGAACTCGGATTGCTCGAAGTGCTGCTCAAGCGCAGCGGACGGCTGGTATCGAAAGAGCAGCTGGTAGACCACCTGTGCGAATGGGGAGAGGAAGTCAGCAACAACGCGATCGAGGTCTACGTGCATCGGCTGCGCAAGAAAATCGAGAGTGGCGGCGTGCGCATCGCCACTGTGCGCGGACTCGGCTACTGCCTCGAGAAGATGGCGGCCCCCGACGCCGGCCCGGCCTGAGTCTCCCCGTGCAAAACGATCAAGGCAGTACCCCGCCGGCCGCCCCCGCCCGGGACCAGCTGATCCAGCGCTCGCTATTTGGCGAAATTCTCGACTGGATGCTGATGCCGCTGCTGCTGCTGTGGCCGGTTTCGATCGGTGTCACCTACCTGATCGCAAAATCGATTGCCAACGAGCCGTTTGACCGGTCGCTCGAAGACCGGGTAACCGTGCTGGCCCAGCAGGTCAAGGAAGTCAATGGCGACCTGAGCGCCCACCTGCCGTTCTCGGCGCGCGACATCCTGCGTGCGGACGACATGGACAATGTCTACTTCCAGATCAGCGGCCCCCAGCGGGAGCTGATCGCAGGCGACAGCGACATGCCGCTGCCGGAAGACGAAGAGCCCCCGGTACCCTGGGCCGTGATGCTGCGCGACTCGAAAATGCGCAACAGCGAAGTGCGCATCGCCTATACCTTCGTCAACCTGCAACCGACCCGTGCCGGCGGCCTGCGCGCCGACGACCGCTACGCGCTGGTGCAAGTGGGAGAAACACTGGAAAAGCGGCGCGAACTGGCCAACCAGATCATCAAGGGCGTGATCCTGCCGGAGTTCATCATCCTGCCGATCGCCATCACGCTGCTGTGGTTCGCGCTTTCGCGCGGCCTGTCGCCGCTGACCACACTCCAGGACAGCATCCGTTCGCGCCGGCCAGACGACCTGTCACCGATCGACTCTCGGGCAGTGCCTGAAGAAATTTCACCGCTGGTGCGCTCGCTGAACGAGATGCTGGGCAGGGTGTCGCAGAGCATCCAGTCGCAAAAGCGCTTCATCGCCGACGCGGCACACCAGATGAAAACGCCGCTGGCAGGCATGCGCATGCAGTCCGAACTCGCGCTGCGGCAGGACAGCCGCGACGAGATACAGCGCTCGCTCGAGCAGCTGGCAAAGAGCTCGGCGTCGGCCACCCGGCTGGTGAACCAGCTGCTGGCGCTGGCACGCGCGGAGAACGACTCGCCGCATGCGGCGCCGCTGCGACCGGTCGACCTCCCCGGGCTGGCGCGCAGCACGGTTCAGGAGTGGTTCGGCGCTGCACAGGCCCGCGAGATCGATCTGGGATTCGAGGCGGAAGATGGCCCCCTGACGGTACCGGGCAACGCCCTCATGCTGCGTGAACTTCTCAACAACCTGCTCGACAATGCGCTGCGCTATACCCAGCGCCATGCCAGTGTGACGGTGCGCGTGCGCATGGATACCGAACGCAGCCTGGCAATTCTCGAGGTGGAGGACAACGGGCCGGGCATTGCGCCGGCAGAGCGCGCGCACGTGTTCGAGCGCTTCTACCGGATCCTCGGCAGCGAAGTCGAGGGCAGCGGGCTGGGGCTGGCCATCGTGCGCGAGATCGCGCAGCGCCACGGCGCCGAAGTGGACATCTTCAGCAATCCGCGCAGCACCGACCCGCGCCACCCGGGTTGCCTGTTCCGGATCAGCATGCGCGTGGCCAGCAGCGATGAAGACAGCACGGAGGGCGGCGGATGAGCGGCAACCAGGCGGCACTCCGCTACTGGCAGCGAGTGCGCGTGCTCACGCTCGCGCTGCTGCTGCTCTGGCTGGCGGTCACTGTCGGCGTGGTGGTGTTCGCACGCGAGCTGTCGACGATCAGTGTGTGGGGCTGGCCGGTGCATTTTTATCTTGCCGCCCAGGGCGTGACGCTGGTCTATCTCGGCATCACGGGCGCCTACGCGCTCGCAATGAAGCGCATTGACGCGCTCAGCCGCATGGAGAGCAGAAATGAAAGCTAGCGGACTGCCGTCCCAGCTGACGCGCTATTTCACGCTGTACACCGCCGGCTTTGGCGCGCTGCTGGCGGCGCTGGCGATTCTGGAACACGAAGGCTTTCCGCGCTTCTGGCTTGGCTACCTGTTCCTGTTCTCCACCATCGTCGTTTATGCATTCATTGGCGTGTTCAGCCGTACGTCCGACGTCACGGAATACTACGTCGCCGGACGACGCGTCCCTGCGCTGTTCAACGGCATGGCGACTGCAGCCGACTGGATCTCGACCGCCAGCTTCATCGGGCTGGCAGGCGGCCTCTACCTGTATGGCTTTGACGGCCTCGCCTACATCATCGGCTGGACCGGCGGCTATTGCCTGATCGCGCTGCTGATCGCGCCGTACCTGCGCAAATTCGGCCGCTATACCGTGCCCGACTATTTGGCTGCGCGCTATTCAGGCCCCTACGGCAGCCACACCGTGCGCATGCTGGCAGTCGGCGCCACGCTGATCATCTCCTTTACCTACGTCGTGGCGCAGATCTACGGCGTCGGCCTGATTACGTCCCGCTTCACCGGCATCGATTTTTCGGTCGGCATTTTCCTCGGACTCGCCAGTATCCTGGTGTGCTCTTTCCTCGGGGGGATGCGTGCGATTACCTGGACCCAGATCGCGCAGTACATCATCATCCTGGTCGCGTTCATGATTCCGGTATCGTGGCTGGCGATGAAACAGACCGGCATTCCAGTGCCCCATGTGGCCTACGGGTCTGCGCTTGCACAGCTGGGCGAGCACGAGCGGGCACTTGCGCAGAAGGACAGCGAACAGCAAGTGCGCGATCTTTACCTGCGGCGGGCAGCGGAGTACGAGAAAAAAATCGCTACCCTGCCGCGCTCGTGGGACGAGGGTCGCGCCGAGGCGCGCCGCCGCCTGCAGGACCTGCAGACAAGCAATGCCTCGCTAATCGATATCAAGGCAGCCAACCGCGCGCTGGCTGCCTATCCGAAAAGTCCGGAGGAAGCGCGTCGGCTGTGGGAAGAACAACGAGACCTGGATCTCGCCCGCGCCCAGCCGATGCAGCCGCATACCCAGCCCTTCCCCGGACCGGACCCCGAAAGCTCGGACATCAAGCGCAACAATTTCCTTGCGCTGGTGTTCTGCCTGATGCTCGGCACGGCCGCAATGCCGCATATATTGGTGCGGTCGTACACCACGCGTTCGGTGCCCCAGGCGCGCATGTCGGTGTTCTGGGCGCTCTTCTTCATCCTGCTGCTATACACCGCCCTGCCTGCAATGGCGGTGCTGGTAAAAAACGAGATCTACACCACCCTGGTCGGGGCCGACTACGGCCATCTGCCGTCCTGGGTCAGCTACTGGGCCGGCATTGACCGTACCAAGCCAATGATCAGCGTCACCGACATCAATGCCGACGGCGTGGTGCAACTGGCAGAGGTGGTACTCGACGGCGACATGATTGTGCTCGCCACTCCCGAAATCGCCGGACTGCCTTATGTGCTGTCCGCGCTGATCGCCGCCGGCGCGCTGGCAGCCGCGCTGTCGACGGCAGACGGATTGCTGCTGACCATCTCCAGCGCCCTTTCGCACGACACCTATTACAAAATCGTCAACCCTTCGGCTTCCAGCCAGCGCCAGGTCACCATCTCGAAGCTGCTACTGCTGGTGGTCGCGCTACTGGCGGCCTACACCGCGTCGTTCCGGTCCGGCGACATCCTGTCCATGGTCGGCGGCGCCTTCTCCCTTGCGGGCTCGACCCTCTTCCCCGCACTGGTATTGGGCGTTTTCTGGAAACGCGCGAACCAACAAGGCGCAATTGCGGGAATGATCACCGGCTTCCTGGTTTGCCTCATCTATTTGGTGCAGACCAGTCCGGCCTTTGGCGGGAGTCCGGCCAACCAGTGGTTCCACATCTCCCCCGTCTCGGCCGGCATTTTCGGCGTGCCTGCGGGCCTGATTGCCATGCTGTTGGTCAGCTGGCTGACGCCGCCGCCCGATCCGCAGACCGAAGCCCTGATAACGACCCTGCGCCGCCCCTGAAGATTTCCGCGCTGGCATGTTTCTTGATTAACTGGAAACTCGCGAGCCGACTAATCAGGGTGTGGGGGAACATGGCTGGGTTCTTCAATGAAATGTACGCGGACGACACGGCAGAGCCGCGTCCGCACTACCGCGAATTCCATCGCTGGCTGGATGAGCAGCCGCCGGACATCGTGGCGCGCAAGCGGGTCGAGGCAGACCTGATGTTCCGACGGGTCGGCATTACCTTCGCAGTCTATGGCAGCGACGCCGGCACCGAGCGCCTGATCCCGTTCGATATCATCCCCCGCATCATTCCTGCGGCCGAATGGGGCATCTTGCAGAAGGGCCTCAAGCAGCGGGTGCAGGCGCTGAATCTGTTCATCCACGACATCTACCACGGACAGAACATCGTCAAGGCGGGCATCATGCCGGCCGAGCAGGTGTTCCGCAACGCGCAGTACCGGCCCGAGATGCAGGGGATCGCGGTGGCCTCCGACATTTATGCGCACATCGCCGGGGTGGACATCGTCCGCGCCGGCGCAGGCGAGTTCTATGTGCTGGAGGATAACCTTCGCGTCCCGTCCGGCGTGTCCTACATGCTGGAAGACCGCAAGATGATGATGCGGCTCTTCCCCGAACTGTTCGCCCGGCACAAGGTGGCACCGGTAGCGCACTATCCCGACCTGCTGCTGGACATGCTGCGCTCGGTCGCGCCGCAGGGCGTGGATGACCCGACGGTGGTCGTCATGACGCCGGGCATGTACAACTCGGCGTATTTCGAACATGCCTTCCTGGCCCAGCAGATGGGCATCGAACTGGTCGAAGGACAGGACCTGTTCGTCGACGACAACCACGTTTACATGCGCACCACCCGCGGACCGCGTCGCGTGGATGTCATCTACCGCCGCGTCGACGACGACTTCCTCGACCCGCTGGTATTCCGGTCCGATTCCTCCCTCGGCGTACCGGGCCTGCTGTCGGTCTATCGTGCGGGCCGGGTCACGCTTGCGAATGCGATTGGCACAGGCGTAGCTGATGACAAATCGATCTATCCCTATGTCCCGGACATGATCCGCTTCTACCTGTCGGAGGAACCCATCCTCAACAATGTGCCGACCTACCAGTGCCGGCGGCAGGAAGACCTGCGGTACACGCTGGACAACCTCGACAAGCTGGTGGTCAAGGAAGTCCATGGCGCGGGCGGCTACGGCATGCTGGTGGGACCGGCCTCCACCCGGGCCGAGATCGAGGAATTCCGCCAGCGCGTGATCGCACGGCCGGACGGCTATATCGCGCAGCCGACACTGGCGCTGTCCGCCTGCCCGACCTATGTCGAGTCCGGCGTCGCACCGCGCCATATCGACCTGCGTCCCTTCGTCCTGTCCGGCAAGACGGTCACCATGGTTCCCGGCGGACTGACGCGGGTTGCGCTGAAAGAGGGTTCCCTGGTCGTCAATTCGTCGCAGGGCGGCGGCACCAAGGACACCTGGGTACTGGAGAAATGATGGAGGACCTGACATGCTGAGCAGAACAGCCGACCATTTGTTCTGGATGGCCCGTTACACGGAGAGAGCGGAAAATACGGCGCGCATGCTCGACGTGAACATCCAGACCCAGTTGCTGCCGCAGTCTGCCGAGGCAGCCGAACAAGGCTGGCGCGCAGTGCTAGGCATTTCCGAGCTGCAGCCGGCGTTCGATGCGCGTTACGGCATCCTCACCCGGCGGGACGTGCTGGACTTCATGGTCCGCGACCCGATGAATCCGTCGTCGATTGCCTCCTGTCTTGGCAGTGCACGCGAAAATGCGCGCGCAGTGCGCGGCACGCTGACCACCGAAGTCTGGGAGACCCTGAACACCACCTGGCTCGAGATGAATCATCTGCTGCGGGACGGCGTCCTCGAACGCGATCCGGGCGAGTTCTTCGAATGGGTCAAGCATCGCTCCCACCTGTCGCGCGGCGTGACCATCGGCACCATGCTGAAAGACGAAGCGTTCTACTTCATCCGGATCGGCACCTTCCTTGAACGGGCTGACAACACGGCGCGCCTGCTCGATGTGAAATTCCATGGAGCCGACCGCGAGTTGCTCACGGCGACCGAAATGGATTTTTACCATTGGGCCGCGGTACTTCGGTCGGTATCGGCATTCGAGACCTATCGCAAGGCCTACCACGACGTCATCACACCCGAGCGCGTGGCCGAGTTGCTGATCCTGCGCGGAGACATGCCACGGTCCCTGACAGCCTGCCTGAACGAGGTCGTGCACAATCTCGAACAAGTACGCAACGAGGTATCGCGCGAAACCGAGCGCTTCGCCGGGCGGCTGCACTCCAACCTCCGCTTCAACAGCATCGAGGACATCATGCGCCGCGGACTGCACGACTACCTGACCGATTTCCTGGAACAGGTCTATGAACTCGGCAACCGCGTCAGCCGGGACTTCCTGCTGCCCCTCGCCGCATGAGCACGGCAACCCTGGCGATCCGCCACGAAACGACCTACCGGTACGACCGGGCGGCCGGGTACACGATACAGCGGCTGCGCATGACGCCGCGTTCCGAGCCATTGCAGCGCACGCTGCAATGGCAGGTAAGTGCCCCGGGCACCCGGCGCGTGCTGGATGATGCGTTCGGCAACAGCGGGCATATCGTGACGATTACCCAGCCCCATGACGAAGTGCGGCTGGTGGCGGCGGGCAGTGTGGAAATCCGCCGTCCGGACCGCGGGCGCATTCCGGAGAAGATGCTGCTGTCTCCCCTCGCATTTACCGTGCCCACCCGCCTGACCGAGCCGACCGAAACCATCCGCCACCTGGCGTCCCGCCACCTGAATTCCAATCGCATCGGAAGCGACCGGCTGCTGGACCTTGCGGATGCCATCCGCAGCGCAGTCGCTTATCAGTCGGGCGCCACTGCCGCCAGTAGCACGGCCGGCGATGCGCTCGCGCTGGGGCTGGGCGTCTGCCAGGATCATGCGCACCTGTTTATCGCCTGCTGCCACGCCATCGCACTGCCGGTGCGCTATGTGTCGGGCTATCTGTATCCCGGTTCGGTCGCGCATGCGGCAAGCCATGCGTGGATCGATGCCTGGGTCGAGGAAGTAGACTATGAAGGCTGGGTCAGTATTGATGTCACCCACGCCTGCCTGCAGACAGACGACTATTGCCGGCTGGCGGTCGGTCGCGACTACGAATCCGTGGCACCGGTGCGCGGCATGCGGCGTGGCGGCGGCAGCGAGGCGCTGAGCGTGCATGTCGAAGTGAACCGGCTGTGAAATCCGCCATGGGGCATGGGCCGTGCAAAGCCAATAAATTCAAATTTTTCCAGGATCGGCGACCATGACTTACTGCGTTGCGATGCGCCTGAATTCAGGCCTCGTCTTTCTGTCCGACTCCCGCACCAACGCGGGCGTCGACCATATCGGTACCTTTCGCAAGATGTCGGTGTTCGAGAACCCCGGCGACCGCATGATGGTCTTGATGACCGCGGGGAACCTGTCGATATCTCAGTCGATACGGCAGACCGTTGCCGAACACCTGTCGCCGGACGGCACGAGCATCTGGACGGCATCATCGATGTACGAGGCCGCGCAGATCGTCGGCGACGCAATCCGCCAGGTGCACAAGCGGGATGCCAAGTCACTCGAGCAATTCGGTATCGATTTCAATGTCAGCATGATTTTCGGCGGCCAGATCCGGGGCGAACGCTGCCGGCTGTTCCAGATGTATGCGGCCGGGAATTTCATCGAGTCTCACGATGAAAACCCGTATTTCCAGATCGGCGAAGCGAAATACGGCAAGCCCATCATCGACCGCGTGATTTCACCCGCAACGCCGCTCGACGAAGCGGCGAAATGCGCGCTGATCTCGATGGACTCGACACTGCGCTCGAATATTTCGGTCGGCTTCCCGCTCGATTTGCTGGTGTACGAAAAAGATGCGCTGTCGGTCGGCCGGTTCGTGACCATCGATGAAAAGAACCAGTATTTCCAGATGATCCGCTCGACCTGGGGCAAGCAGCTCAAGAGCGTATTTGAAGGCATCGCCGACCCGGTGTGGAATGCTGCGAGCGACGCGACGACCAATGTGCTGTCCAGTGCGGCGAACCTGAACCAGCCGGTACGGGTGCAGCCGCCGGCCTCAGTCGCCCGCGCAGATACACGTGCGGCACAACTTCAGACACTTGCGCAGAACCAGGGGGGAAAACAGCAGCACTGAACCTCGGGAGCACTGCTTGCGGCCCGTCGGCGCCCAGATGTCATGGCGAACAGCGCCGGCCGTGCCCGGAAATCAAAAAGGCCGCTGACGCGGCCTTTTCAAATGGCGGGCTGATCCAGGGTTTACTCGACCAGCGTCTGCGCCTCATCGCCGCGACGCTCGCGAATGGCACCGATCCGGTACACCGTCTCGCCCAGGCGCTTCAGCTCTGCCTCGGCTGCGTCCGCATTTTCTTTCGAAACGATCACGGTCATGCCGATACCGCAGTTGAATACGCGATGCATTTCCGCGTCCGCGACGCCGCCATGCTGCTGCAGCCACTGGAACAGCGGCGGCATCGTCCACGCATCGCGCTGCAGTACCGCCGTCAGGTTCGGCTGGAGCACACGCGGGATGTTCTCGACCAGGCCGCCGCCGGTGATGTGGACCATGCCATGCACATCGATTTTTTCCATCAGCGCCAGCAGCGGCTTCACGTAGATGCGGGTCGGGGCCAGCAGCACGTCTGCCAGCGGGCGGCCGTGGAAGTCGGCATTCAGGTCGGGCTTGGCAACGTCGAGGATCTTGCGCACCAGAGAGTAGCCGTTCGAATGCGCGCCCGATGAAGCCAGGCCGAGCACCACGTCGCCCGGCGCAATCTTTCGGCCATCGATGATCTTCGACTTCTCGACCGCACCCACGGCGAAACCGGCGAGGTCGTACTCGCCGTCCGGATACATGCTCGGCATTTCAGCGGTCTCGCCGCCAATCAGCGCGCAGCCGGCCTGCTCGCAGCCGGCGGCGATGCCCTTGATGACATCCGCGGCAGTGGCCACATTGAGCCGGCCGCATGCAAAGTAGTCGAGGAAAAACAGCGGCTCGGCACCCTGCACGAGAATGTCATTGACACTCATTGCGACCAGATCGATGCCGACGGTGTCATGCCGGTTCAGGTGGAATGCGAGCTTCAGCTTGGTACCGACGCCGTCGGTACCGGAAACCAGCACAGGCTCCTTGTATTTTTTGCTGACCTCGAACAGCGCACCAAAGCCACCGATACCGGCCAGCACGCCTTCGCGCATGGTGCGCTTTGCAAAGGGCTTGATCGCTTCGACGAGAGCATCGCCTGCGTCGATATCGACACCTGCATCGCGATAGGAAAGGGAAACCGGGGAATTGGAAGACATGGCTGGGTCGGCGAAATAGCAGGAATAAACGGCAGAAACGGTAGAATGAGTGCCTTGCCCGTATGACAATGCTCTCGGGAAGGCCCGTATTTTACCAAACCGCCCCTCCCTGCGACCCCGCCATGCCGAACATGATGAAGTCCGAGCAGCGCCAGACCCTGATGTGGCTTTCGGTCGGGCTGGTTTTCCTGATACTCCTGTGGCTGCTGACCCCGGTGCTGACGCCCTTCGTGGCCGCCGGCATCATTGGCTATGTGTTGAACCCCGGCGTGGACTGGATGGAGCGCCAGCGCGTGCCGCGGGCGCTGGGTGTATTGCTTGCCCTGACCGCGCTGGGGCTGACGATTGCTGCCCTGGTGCTGGTGGTGCTGCCTGTCCTGAGCGACCAGTTGCCACTGCTGCGGGAACGGATTCCGGTGCTGCTGGCGAAAATCGACGCCAGCATCAGCCCGTGGCTGCAGCAGATGAGGCTCGGCGGCCGGATCAACATCGCTTCCATGCAAAAGGCGATTGCCGACAAGCTGACCACCGGCGACGCCCTCAGTCCCGATATGCTGACCTGGCTGCGCATCGGCGGCAGTGCACTGCTGGGCTGGGCCGCGACCCTGTTCCTGATACCGATCGTGCTGTTCTACCTGCTGCTCGACTGGCATCGGCTGTATGCGCGGCTCGGTGACCTGGTGCCACGCCGCTGGAGCGACCAGGTGGTCCAGATGGCGAACGAGACCGATCGGTTGCTGGCACAGTACCTGCGGGGCCAGTTGCTGGTGATGTTCCTGCTCGCTGCCTATTACTCGGCCGGGCTTGCAATCGCCGGCTTCGACATCGCGCTGCCGATCGGCATGCTGACCGGTCTGCTGGTATTCATTCCCTACATCGGTTTCGGGCTGGGAATGATACTGGCCATCTTCGCAGCCTTGCTTCAGTTCGACGGCTGGTACGGGCTGCTGGCCGTCGCCATCGTTTACGGTGTGGGCCAGTTCATCGAGAGCTTCTACCTGACGCCGCGCCTGGTCGGAGAACGCATCGGCCTTCATCCGCTGACTGTCATCTTTGCGCTGCTGGCGTTCGGCCAACTGTTCGGCTTCGTCGGTATTCTGTTGGCCCTGCCCGCGTCAGCTATACTCTCGGTCGTCTTCGGCCATATGCGCCGACATTATCTTAAAAGCAGTTTTTACAACCAATCATGAGGCAGTTGCTGCTTGACTGGGGCGCGGCCCGGCCGCAAACCCTGGACAGCTTTGTCATCGGCAGAAACCAGGAACTGGCCGCCCTCCTGCGACGCATCGCCGACCGCGATGCCCACACACCTGACCAGCGATTCGTCACCCTCTGGGGCGAGCCGGGCGCAGGGAAGTCGCATCTGCTGAAGGCGCTGAACGCAAGCGGCCCGGCACGCTACCTGGCGCCGGACATGTCATCCCGCGAATTTGCGTGGTCGGCTGGCTGCCGGCTATACCTGCTGGACGATTGCGAGCGCCTGAGCGAGCGCCAGCAGCATGCCGCCTTCAACCTCTGTAACCAGGTCCAGGAGAATGGCGGGATGCTGGTAGCCGCGGCCGGACAACCACCGGCCCAGCTGCCGTTGCGCGAAGACCTTCGTACCCGGCTTGGCTGGGGCCTCGTCTACCAGGTGCATGGGCTGTCCGACGAAGAGAAAATCGCGGCCCTGTCGCACTCGGCGCAGGCGCGCGGGCTGACGCTGTCGCCGGGAGTCCTGCCCTACCTGCTGACCCACTTCCGGCGCGACATGCAATCGCTGTCCACCCTGCTCGACGCGCTTGACCGCTATTCGCTGGAGACCCAGCGCCCGATCACGATGCCACTGCTGCGCGAACTGCTGCAGCTGGGCGACACCCCCCACCATTCATGAACCTGGCACTTTTCGACCTTGACCACACCCTGCTCCCGATCGACTCCGATTACGAGTGGGGCCAGTTCCTGTGCCGGATAGGTGCAGTCGACCCGGTAGCCTTCACCGCGCGCAATGCGGAATTTTTCGCCCAGTATCAGAACGGCACACTAAATCCGGTCGAGTACCTCGAGTTCGCACTCGGCACACTGGCACGCTTCACACGCGCGGAGCTCGACGCCTGGCACGGCCGGTTCATGAACGAAGTGATCCGTCCGGCCATGCGTGACGAAGCGCGCGAGCTGGTGGACAAGCACCGCCGCGCCGGCGACCTGGTCGCCATCATCACCGCCACCAACCGCTTCGTCACCGGCCCGATTGCCAGGGCCTTCAACATCGAGCACCTGGTTGCACCCGAGCCGGAACTGACGGCCGACGGCGACGTCACCGGACGCCTGGTGGGCAACCCGACCTTTGGAGCGGGCAAGGTTGCCGGTACCGAGGCGTGGCTGGCCTCGCTCGGCAAGCGCCTCGACGAATTCGAGCGCAGCACTTTCTACAGTGACTCGCAGAATGACATTCCGCTGCTGTCCGTGGTGACCCACCCGGTAGCCACCAACCCGAACGCCACCCTGGCCAGCCATGCGCGCGCGCAGGGATGGCCGATACTGCAGCTGTTTGCCCAATAAGCAGAGATGATCAAAAAATTCATCCGCCGCATCCTCGGCGTCAAATCAGGCTCCGGTGCGACGACCGAGCCCCTGGTGTTCGGCCCGTCCGACCACGGCATCGACCTCGACGACGTATCGCCGAATGCAATCCGCGTAACCGAAACACTGCAGCGCGCCGGCTTCAAGGCCTTCATCGTTGGCGGTGCCGTGCGCGACCTCGTGCTGGGCCACCGGCCGAAAGACTTCGATGTAGCCACCAATGCGACGCCGGAGGAAGTCAAGCGACTGTTCCGCCGCGCTTTCATCATCGGCCGCCGTTTCCAGATCGTCCACGTGATGTTCGGGCAGGAGCTGATCGAGGTCACGACCTTCCGCGGCGCCTCTGCCGAAGAAGCGCCAAAAGATGCGCATGGCCGCGTGCTGCGGGACAACACCTTCGGCGAGCAGCATGAAGATGCGATCCGCCGCGACTTCACTGTCAACGCGATGTACTACGATCCCGAACGCCAGCAGGTGCTCGACTACCACGGCGGGATGAAGGACATTCGCAGCAAGACGATGCGCATCATCGGACTGCCGGAGGCACGATATCGCGAGGACCCGGTGCGCATGCTGCGCGTGGTGCGTTTCGCTGCCAAGCTCGGCTTCTCGATCGCCGGCCCGACCCGGGCCCCGATCAAGGTGATGGCGCCCCTGATCAACAACGTGCCGGCCGCACGCGTCTTCGACGAAATGCTCAAGCTGCTGACCAGCGGCCATGCGTTGGCCTGCCTGCAGCAACTGCGGTCGGAGGGGCTGCACCATGGCCTGCTGCCGCTGCTCGACGTGGTGCTGGAACAACCGCTGGGCGAGCGCTTCGTCACACTCGCGCTCGCCAGCACGGACGAGCGCGTGCGCGAAGGAAAACCGGTTTCCCCGGGCTTCCTGTTCGCTTCCCTGCTATGGCACCAGGTGCTCGAGAAGTGGAATGCCTACAAGGCGGCCGGTGAGCTGCCGATTCCGGCACTTCACCTGGCCGCTGATGATGTGCTGGATAGCCAGACTGACAAACTGGCGATCCAGCGCCGGATTGCGACCGATATGCGCGATATCTGGGCAATGCAGCCGCGCTTCGAGCGCCGGATCGGCAAATCGCCGCACAAGCTGCTCGAACACCCCCGCTTGCGCGCCGGCTACGACTTCCTGCTGCTGCGTTGCGCGTCAGGCGAACTCGATGCGGAGCTTGGCGAATGGTGGACCGATTTCATTGATGCCGATGGCCCGGGCCGCGAGGAGCTGCTGTCGAAAAAGCCGGCAGACGACGGCGCCCCGGCAAAGCGCCGTCGCCGGCGCGGCGGACGCAGCCGCAGCAAAACCGGCGGCGAGACCAGCGAATGATTGCGCGGCAGACTGCCTATGTCGGGCTCGGAGCGAATCTGGGCAGCCCGGCACAGGCGCTGCAGCAGGCAGCGCAGGCAATCGGCCGGCTTCCCTCCACCTCAGTGACCGCAGTCTCTTCGCTGTACAGCAGCGCGCCGGTGGATGCCACCGGCGACGACTTCGTGAATGCGGTTGCCCGGCTCGAGACGGCACTCACTGCCCACGAGCTGCTGCACGAATTGCAGGCAATCGAACTGGCTTTCGGCCGCGAGCGTCCGTTCCGCAATGCACCGCGTACGCTCGATCTGGATCTGCTGCTGTACGGCGGCGCGACAATCGACGAGCGTGAACTTCAAGTCCCTCATCCGCGAATGAAGGAACGCGCATTTGTCCTGCTTCCGTTGCTCGAGATTGCCCCCGGGATCACGATTCCCGGCCACGGCAGCGCGCGGCAGTTCCTGCCATTGGTACGCGATCAGTCCATTCGGAAAATGCCTGCTGCGGCAACTTAAAAGCCTACACCGCCGGGGCAGTGGTTGATCTGCCATGGCAATCACGTATCATCCTCGCCCATGAACCTGGCCAAATACCGCTACATCGTCGTCGAAGGGCCGATCGGCGTCGGCAAGACCAGCCTCGCGCGCCGCATCGCCACCGAAACGGGCGCTCAGCCGCTGCTGGAACAGCCGCAAGAGAATCCTTTCCTCGATCGCTTTTACCGCGACTCTTCGCGCTACGCGCTGCCAACCCAGATGTTCTTCCTGTTCCAGCGGATGAACCAGCTGCGCGACCTGACCCAGACCGACCTTTTCTCGGCACCGGTGGTCTCGGACTTCCTGCTCGAAAAAGACCCGATCTTTGCTGCGCTGACGCTGGCCGACGACGAGTTGCACCTGTATCGGCAGATGTTCGAGCATTTCAGCCAGTCGGCACCCAGGCCGGACCTCGTGATCTACCTGCAGGCCGCGCCTGCAACACTGATCGATCGCATTCGCCGGCGCGGAGTGCCCAGCGAAACGGGCATCTCCGAGTCTTACCTGCAGCGGCTGTGCGAAGGCTACAGCCGGTTCTTCCACCACTACGAGGCATCGCCACTGCTGATGGTGAATGCCGAGCACCTTAATCCGATTGAGCGCAGCGAGGATTTCGCACTGCTGATGCAGCGGATTGCCGGAATGCGCGGCCGTCGCGAGTTTTTCAATCGCGGAGATTGAACATGAGCAGCACCCCGACACGCAAGAAAGTCACTGTTACTACGCTGGCGCAGATGCACGCAGCGGGCGACAAGATCACCATGCTGACCAGCTATGACGCAAGCTTCGCCGCCGTAATGGAGCAATGCGGCGTCGACACGCTATTGGTCGGTGATTCGCTGGGCATGGTCGTGCAGGGCCACCGCACCACATTGCCCGTGACTGTCGAAGACATCGCGTACCACACCGCCTGCGTGGCTCGCACGGCAAAACTGCCCTTGCTGGTAGCCGACATGCCGTTCGCCAGCTACAACACGCCGGAGCAGGCGATGCGGCATGCCGAGCTGCTCATGCGTGCAGGCGCCGAAGTGGTGAAAATCGAGGGCGGCCAGTGGCTGGTCCCGACAGTGCGCATGCTGGTCGAGCGCGGCATGCCGGTCTGCGCGCATCTCGGCCTGACGCCGCAATCAGTCCACCAGCTGGGCGGGTTCAAGGTGCAGGGCAAAACGGCATCGGCGGCAGAACAGTTACTGGCCGACGCACTGGCCTTGCAGGACGCCGGCGCATCGCTGCTGGTGCTCGAGGCGATTCCCGCCACACTTGCGGCGAACGTGACGGCACAGCTGACTATCCCGACCATTGGCATCGGCGCAGGAGTCGACTGCTCAGGTCAGGTGCTGGTCATGCATGACATGCTGGGAGTCTTCCCCGGCCATCGTCCAAAGTTCGTAAAGAACTTCATGGAGGGCCAAACCAGCATCGAAGGGGCAATCAGTGCCTATGTTCGCGCCGTGAAGGAGCGGCAGTTTCCGGGCGCGGAACACAGTTTCTGAGCGGGTGGCGGGCCAAGTACGCCGACAAGCTGAGCAACGGTCAAGCTCAGTCGGCGTACCCTACGAGAGAGGCTTCCAGCTGCGGCCCCAGCGAAGCGGGCTGGCTGACCGCAAGCCCGAGGGCACGCACAAGGCCGTCCTCAAGGCTGTAGACCCAGCTATGGATCGTCAGGTCCTGTCCACGCTCCCAGGCATCCTGCACGATGGTGGTCTGGCACACATTGACCACCTGCTCGATCACGCTCAGCTCGCACAGCCGGTCACGGCGCGTTACAGCGTCCAGCGTCTCGGGCAGCAACGCCGCATGCTTCACATGAACATCCTGCACGTGGCGCAGCCAGTTATCTGCCAGCCCCACGCGCCGCCGCTCGAGCGCAGCATGAACGCCGGAGCAGCCATAGTGACCAACCACGATTACATGCTTGACGCCGAGCTGGTCGATCGCGAACTGCACACGGACAGACTGTTCAAATTAGTATGGACGACGACATTCGCGACGTTCCTGTGCACGAACAGTTCGCCAGGATCAAGGCCGACGATTTCATTGGCCGGCACTCGACTGTCCGAGCAGCCGATCCACAGAAATTCCGGCTTTTGCTGGGCGACCAGTTTTTTGAAGAAGTCCGGATCCTGCGCAACCATCGATGCTGCCCACTCGCGATTGTTCGCGACCAGTTGACGCAAGGCCCGATCAAAACTTTTCGCAATCATGCTGCGCCCTGAAAAATGCGGTGCCGGATTGCACTGCAGGCATTCGCGCCGCCAGCCTGCAATACGGACAAACACCAGGCACGCTGCAAATAATTGTTAGCCACCCTGATCGCCTAGCTAATCAATTCTCACTTCGCGAACCGTTCTCCTAAACTGCGTACACAAAAATCGACATTGAGCAACGGCAAAGATTTCTGGATAAAAATCTGGCGAGCATCAATGCAGTGACCACGGCAGGCGTCGCTCCGATTCGGCTGACGAGCAATCGCTCCACGCCGTGGAAACGCCTGCTGCAATTCCGAGCAGTGGCGGCATTCAGTCAGGCTTTCCGTGAAGGCAAGGGTGGCTCAGAACGCACCTACCCATGCCTCGACTTGCTGACTGGTTGATTGGTCGATCCGCTGCATTTCCCTGGACTGGAATCAAGGAGAGAGCCATGCTGAACACGAATACGGATAACCACGGACTTTCCCACCTGACTCAGCCACTGCCCGAACCTCCGGCAGCCTGGCCGCGGCGACAATATCGGCAAGTCGACGTTGAATACATGCCCTCACTGCGAACGCTCTGGACTTGGATGAAGCCGGTCGGTGTGCCTTGCATGCGGCAGGACATTATCGAAGAGCTGCATCATGCGTTCCACGAACTTCAGCAACGCAAAAGCCATTGCCTGCACGAGAACGCATGGCATCCGGTTGACTACTGCGTCATCGGATCTCGTCGCCCGGGCGTTTTCAATCTGGGCGGCGACCTTCCACTGTTCATACAGCTGATACAGGACCGCAATCGCGATGTACTGAGGGAGTATGCAAGACTGTGCATCGATGCGATGTACCCGAGAATTGCTGGCTACCAGACATCGACTATGACGATCTCGCTTGTACAAGGAGACGCGCTCGGCGGAGGCTTCGAGTTCGCACTGTCAAGCCACATTCTGATTGCCGAGGAAAATACCCGCTTGGGACTGCCAGAAATCATCTTCAACCTGTTTCCCGGCATGGGCGCCTTTGCATTTCTATCGCGCCGAATTGGGGCACGCAAAGCGGAGGAGCTAATGATGAGCGGGAACATGTACCGCGCTCAGGAGCTTGCCAGCATGGGGATCGTCGATGTTGTTGCTCCCGCTGGTGGCGGAGAACATGCCGTCATCGACTTTATTCAAAAAAGGCGGCGCCATCTGAACGGGATACGCGCGATTCATGAATGCCGGCTACGCGCCGACCCGATCACGTATAACGAGTTAATGGATGTCGCTATGTTATGGGTTGATGCGGCGCTCCGCCTTGAACCGAAAGATTTGCAAATGATGCGGCGGCTTGTAGTGTCCCAACGATCTATCCACGGCAAGGTGGCCAATACCAGTCTTGCACCACGAAGTGTGCCGCCGGCCGAACTGGCAGTCGCCTGAAATTGATCTTGTGCCGGCGTGCGAGAAAGCAACCCATTTTGCATGCCGGCCAGTTTCATGCATACAGGACTTTCACGCTGGCGATGCTCGGGAGAACTCAATGTACTTGCTCAATAATGGTCTGAGCGCGTCATTAATCCAGCATCATGGCCGCGCCCAGATCAATGATCTGTAGTCAGTTGCAATGCTTCCTGCCGCTTGCCGATAAAATTTCGGCTAATGCTCTTCCGGCGAGGTACCCGAGGCGATGAATTCGCTAGCTACTTGCCGTGGGCGAACGGACATTCAATCGCAAAAACCGTGTCTATGGAACATGGCCAAAAGTTGAAGAGCGAATGATATGCCGCCCGTTCTTGTCAGGTGAGTGGGAATTGCATCCGGAAATGCACTGGCAAGTTGATGATCACGAATTCCAGCGAACCGGTTTCATTCGATTGGCAGTGCGATTCAAGTGCTTGCGCCCTTCATGGCAAGCATTTGCGGAACTCAATCCTGGAGCGGAGGCAAGGGATTCATTGCACTGTCATGTCGGTGGCGAAAAACCTCAAGCTGAATCAGCAGTTCATCAAAGGCTCGATTCATGTCGTCCATGATCTCAGCCCTGCACTCCTCCCTCTCATTCTGGGAAAGCTGCTCGACCTGCTTGCAAACAAGCTTAAAAGCTGTTGCTCCGACGCTCAGCGCAGAGCCCCGCAATGCATGCAATGCTTCTTTGACCTGAGCTGGATTAGCCTCGGTCAGCGCCCTGTCAAGCACCCCCAATAAACGACGCGATTCGTCGATGTACTCAGCGATCAGATCATTGAGAAAGGCCGGGTCTCGACTGACGGATTCAAGCGCATTGAGGTGGGCAAGATCCAGCACGGGGGCGTCGTGCACGCGCAGCAAAATCTGTCGTTCCGGCCTGAGCAAGGCGGGAAGCGCAAGAGCATGTATGGCATCGGGCGGACGTCCGTCAACCAGATCCCGCAAAGCCTTCAGAAACGGAGTTACCTGAATGGGCTTGGGCATGAATATGCTGGCTCCGGCCCTAAGGCTTTCGTCGCGGGCATCCGGCGTCACATTGGCTGAGAACATGATGATCGGCACTCGCGAGGCCGGCCCGCCCATCAGGCGACAAACTCGGGCAACTTCAATCCCGTCGACCCCTGGCATGCTCATGTCGAGCACGATGACATCGAAAACTCGCCTGCCGATTAAATCGAGCGCTTCTTCACCATTTTTGGCGAGCGTGCAGCAATGACCCTCTCGCTCAAGAATTTTCTGCAGTACGCGACGGTTGGTTGGATTGTCCTCCACAATCAGCACATCGAAGCCCTCGGCATTCAAAGGCTTGGTGACCTCGCTCGATGGCATCAACTGGGGCATTGCGGTTGGTTCGCTTGTCTCAGGCATGCGCTCGCCGTCCCGATGGGCGATATGGGCCCAATGCATCAGGCGAAGCAGGGATTCCCTTTGAAACCCGGTTGGCAGCACGGAGAATAAGCCCGCTGCCTGTGCCAACTCAGCCGCAGCAGTGGTCGACATGGCACTCGCTGGCAGCAAGGCCGCAATCATGTCAGGATTATTGCCTGCTTCGCGAACCCGACGCACGATGTCGGCCAGCCGCTCAGGCTGTGCAGCAGTCGCGCCACCGTCCGGGGCCTCCGCCTGCAGCATCAGGAGACCGATCAATTCGCCCCGCAGGCAGGCCTGCTCCGCAAGATGAATGGCCTCGGTCTCCCCTTCAACAGCCCACAGACGCCCCCCATGCCCGGGCATCGCCATCCCCGACAGCGAGCCGTATCGATCCCTGTCGCCAATAAGCATGCAATGCAGTTCGCTGCGTGTGTGACTGGTCTCTGGCCACTCTGGCTTGATCCGTTCAAAGCCGAGCTCAAACCAGAACTCGCTGCCCGCACCGGGCGCGCTACTGAAGCCGATACGTCCGCCCATCAGCTCCACAAGCTGCTTGCATATCGCGGTGCCAAGTCCGCTGCCGCCGTATCGCCGCGCCGTGGATTCGTCTGCCTGGGTAAAAGTTTCGAAAATCCGGCCCTGCACCGCCTGCGGAATGCCAATGCCGGTATCGATCACGCTGAACAGCAGCCTGACCCGGGCATCATCGCTCTCGTCAAGCAGCATAACCCTGAGCTGGATGTAACCCTGCTCGGTGAACTTCACTGCATTGCCGAGCAGGTTCATCAGCACCTGGCGCAAATGGTGAGGGTCGCCACCTAGCATGACTGGCACATCGGCCTCAATCCAGTTCTGCATTTCGATCGCATTCGGATCGATTCGGTAACGGAATACCGACAAGATGCCATGCATAAGCTCGTATAGATCAAAACTCACCTGCTCCACCGACATCTTTCCTGCTTCGATTTTCGAAAAATCGAGGACATCGTCGATCTGGGCCAGCATCATCTGGGAGGTCGTGGTCATGCAGTCGAGCATCTCGTGCTGTTCGCGATCCAGACGCTTGGTCTTGAGCAGGTCCAGCATGCCGATCATTGCATTCAGTGGGGTTCGCAATTCGTGGCTGACGGCACAGATGAACTGGCGCTTGGCAGCGTTGGCCACATTGGCTGCATCAAGCGCACGAAACAGGCGCCCCACGAGCAGGTTGAAGTAGATCGATATCAGCAGGGTACCTATCCAGAGACCGATCGAGAGCTCGAATTCCTCGCGCCAGTAAGGCACGAGTGCGATCACCAGTGCGAAACCGGCCAGCGTCAAGCCGAGAGAAACGAACAAATAGGGCCGACCGAAACGAAAGCCATTACCAATGATGATCCAGAGGTAAAGGAAATACAGGGGCGCTGAGTGGCGATCTCCGATCAGCAGCAAGTAGGTCAGCGTCCCTACGTCCAGCGCGATTGTGCATACCCGACGCGCGGTAGACCATGCCGGCCAGAGCCTGAGCGAGACAGCAATCGCAACCGAGGCGACCAGAAAGATCGACAACGCTGTCACGATGTCGATATGGTTCAGCACGAGTTCTTCATGCCGGGAATACTGCTGGTAGCCGAAATAGCAAAGCAGCAGCGATCCGAAAACGATACGAACACAGGCCTGCTCGAGTTCGCTGTTGCGCTGACCGGTTTCCCAGGGAAGAACGCTCGCCAGCAACGCCGCCGGACCGCTGCGCTGCATGAGCAAATCAAGAAATTGCGTCGACCAGCGCGACATCGCCATAGAACTGAACATGAAAGATCCGGACGAAGTCTACTGCCCTGACTCGTGTGCGTGGCCGATCCACCCAAAATGACAAGGCCCCATGCAATCCACGCAATTCATCGGTCAGCAATTGAAAAGCGAATTCGCACAACGGCCATCACAAAAGAAAACGCCGACCTTACGTCGGCGTTTTCTCGTCAGAATTTTCTGGATCCCGCTCCGCGATCGGCGGGCGCGTTCATTCGAAAAATTCTTTGACCTTGTCCATCCAGGATTTGCTCTGCGGGCTGTGCTTCGCGCCGCCGGCCGCCGTCAGTTGCTCAAACTCCTGCAGCAGTTCTTTTTGCTTGTCGGTCAACTTGACCGGAGTCTCGACCAGTACATGGCAGAAGAGGTCCCCCGGAAATCCGGAACGCACACCCTTGATCCCTTTGCCGCGCAAGCGGAAGGTCTTGCCGGTCTGCGTTCCTTCAGGCACGGTAAACGAGACCTTGCCGGACAGGGTCGGCACTTCGATTTCGCCGCCAAGGGCAGCTCTCGCAAAGGAGATCGGCATTTCGCAGTGCAGGTCATCGCCATCGCGCTGGAACACCGAATGCGGCTTGATGTGGATCTCCACATACAGGTCGCCGGGCGGGCCGCCGTTCATGCCCGGCTCGCCATTGCCGGTCGAGCGGATCCGCATGCCGTCGTCAATGCCGGCCGGGATTTTCACTTCTAGTGTCTTGTTGCGCTTGATGCGACCAGAACCCGAGCAAGTCGTGCAGGGGTCCGGAATCACCCGCCCGGTGCCGTGGCACTTCGGGCATGTCTGCTGAATGCTGAAGAAGCCCTGCTGCATCCTTACCTGGCCATGTCCTCCGCAGGTGCCGCAGGTGGTCGGCGAGGTGCCGGGCTTGGCGCCCGAACCGTGGCAGGTATCGCACTCATCCCAGGAAGGCACGCGGATCGTGGTGTCAAAACCGTTGGCTGCCTGCTCGAGCGAGATATCGAGGTTGTAACGCAAGTCAGCCCCTCGGTAGACCTGTGCGCCGCCACGCGCGCGACCGGAACCAAAGATGTCGCCAAAAATGTCGCCGAATGCATCCGAGAAGCCTCCGGCGCCACCAAAACCGCCCGCTCCGGCACCGGCTCCCATGTTCGGATCGACACCGGCATGGCCGAAGCGGTCATAGGCTTCCCGCTTCTGTGGATCCGACAGCATCTCGTAGGCTTCCTTCGCCTCCTTAAATTTTTCCTCGGCCTGTTTGCTGTCCGGATTGCGGTCCGGGTGGAACTTCATTGCCAGCTTGCGATAGGCCTTTTTGATCTCGTCATCGGAGGCGTTCTTCGCCACGCCGAGAATTTCATAAAAATCGCGTTTAGCCATCTTCAGGTGTCCTGACTACGGAGCGGAGCGGAAGCCGCCCCAAGCAAAAACCGGGCAGGAGGCAAAATGCCGCCCGACCCGGTGAAGTGCCGGCAGACTCGCTGCCAGGCGTTGTAATTACTTGTCTTTGACTTCCTTGAAGTCGGCGTCGACCACATCATCATCTGCCGGCTTGCTGCCGGCAGATGATGCCGATGCCTGTTCTGCGCCCGGACCACCGGCAGCACCGGCGCCACCGGCCGCCTGCTGGGCCTGCATGTCGGCATACATCTTTTCGCCAAGCTTCTGCGCTGCGGTCGACAACGCAGTGACTTTTGCGTCGATGGCTGCCTTGTCGTTGCCCTTCAGCGCCTCTTCCAGTTCCTTGATCGCTGCCTCGATCTTGTCCTTTTCGCCGGCGTCGAGCTTGTCGCCGTGCTCGCCGAGTGCCTTGCGTGTGGAGTGCACCAGCGCATCGCCCTGGTTGTGCGACTCGGCCAGTTCCTTCAGGCGCTTATCTTCGGCAGCATTCGCCTCGGCGTCGCGCACCATGCGCTGGATCTCGTCCTCGGTCAGGCCGGAGTTGGCCTTGATCGTGATCTTGTTTTCCTTGCCAGTCGCCTTGTCCTTGGCCGACACGTGCAGGATGCCATTGGCATCGATGTCGAAGGTGACCTCGATCTGCGGCGTGCCGCGCGGCGACGGCGGAATGCCTTCAAGGTTGAACTCGCCCAGCCCCTTGTTCCCCGAGGCCATCTCGCGCTCGCCCTGGAACACCTTGATGGTGACTGCCGGCTGGCTGTCTTCGGCGGTCGAAAATACCTGGCTGAACTTGGTCGGGATCGTGGTGTTCTTCTTGATCATCTTGGTCATCACGCCACCCAGCGTTTCGATGCCAAGCGAGAGCGGCGTCACGTCAAGCAGCAGCAGGTCCTTGCGATCGCCGGACAGCACCGAACCCTGGATCGCTGCACCGACCGCCACTGCCTCGTCCGGGTTGACGTCCTTGCGCGGCTCCTTGCCGAAGAATTCCTTGACCTTCTCCTGCACCTTCGGCATGCGGGTCATGCCGCCGACCAGAATCACGTCGTCGATGTCGGACACTTTCACGCCGGCGTCATTGATCGCGGTACGGCAGGGCTCGATGGTCTTCGAGATCAGTTCCTCGACCAGCGACTCGAGCTTGGCGCGGGTAATTTTCAGCGTCAGGTGCACTGGCGCGCCATTGGCCATCGCGATGTAGGGCTCGTTGATCTCGGTCTGCTGCGACGAAGACAGCTCGATCTTAGCGCGCTCGGCCGATGCCTTGATCCGCTGCAGTGCGATCGGATCCTTCGACAGGTCGAGACCGTTGATCTTCTTGAATTCGTCGATGATGTAGTCGATCAGGCGCTGGTCGAAATCTTCGCCGCCGAGGAAAGTGTCGCCGTTGGTCGACAGCACTTCGAACTGCATCTCGCCGTCGACGTCAGCGATCTCGATGATCGACACGTCGAAGGTACCGCCGCCAAGGTCATACACCGCGATCTTGCGGTCACCCTTGCCGGTCTTGTCGAGGCCGAATGCCAGCGCAGCCGCGGTCGGCTCGTTGATGATGCGCTTGACGTCCAGACCGGCAATCCGACCGGCGTCCTTGGTCGCCTGACGCTGTGCGTCGTTGAAATAGGCCGGCACCGTGATCACAGCCTCGGTCACTTCTTCGCCCAGGTAGTCCTCGGCGGTCTTCTTCATCTTGCGCAGGACTTCGGCCGAGATCTGCGGCGGTGCGAGCTTCTTGTCGCGCACACCTACCCATGCGTCGCCATTGTCGGCCTTCATGATCTCGTAAGGCATCAGGCCGATGTCCTTCTGCACTTCCTTCTCTTCGAACTTGCGGCCGATCAGTCGCTTGACTGCAAACAGCGTGTTCCTCGGGTTGGTCACTGCCTGGCGCTTGGCGGGCGCGCCGACCAGGATCTCACCGTCTTCCTGATACGCAATGATCGACGGCGTGGTACGTGCCCCCTCGGAGTTCTCGATGACCTTCGGCTGGCCGCCTTCCATGATGGCGACGCAGGAGTTGGTCGTCCCGAGGTCGATACCGATAATTTTGCCCATGATGTTGTCCCTTCTGAAACTGAAACTGGTTAGATGCCCGAATGCTGCGGATATGCGGCGGCTGTGGTGCTTTTCAAGCGGGCTGCGACACGGTGACCAGCGCCGGCCTGAGCAGCCGGTCGGAGATCATGTACCCCTTCTGCAGCACGGTCACGATCGTGTTGGCCTCCTGGTCCGACGGCACCATCGAGATCGCCTGGTGCCTCATCGGATCGAGTTTGTCGCCCTGTTGAGGGCTGATCTCGAGCAGGCGGTTCTTGTCGAAGGCAGCTGACAGTTGCTTGAGTGTCATTTCGACGCCTTCCTTGAGCGACTCGGTCGAAGGTGTTTCCACCTTCAGCGCCATTTCCAGGCTGTCCTTGACCGGCAGCAGCGACTCGGCAAACGACTCGACCGCGAATTTGTGCGCTTTCGCAATGTCTTCCTGGGCGCGCCGGCGCGTGTTGTCGGCTTCGGCCTTGGCACGCAAGAAGGAATCCTGCATCTCGGTCAGCCGGGCCTGCAGATCAGCCAGCTGTGCCGCGAGGCTTTCGGGGGCGCCGGCGTCACTGGCTTCCGGCTGTGCGCCGGATTCGGCCGCCGGAGTCGCCTGCGCATCCTCAAGCTGGGTCGACTCGGGGTTCGGGCGCTGTTCGCCTTGGGTCATAAGATCTCCAATAAATTCAATGACTTGCAAAACAATGACGGAGATATGGGGTTGTCCGCACCGTTTTCAAGTCATGCCGGCGAGGGATTTCCAAAAAAA
>JAIXTG010000271.1 GCA_027484285.1 Oxalobacteraceae bacterium
TCCTCGAGCATCCAGCGGTACTCGTCCATGCGCGGGTCGCCGCGGCTGCCCGCCTTCAGCGCGCGCTGCCACGGTGCCGCGGCCTGCTGCCAGTCGGCCATCAGCCGCGCGTCGCGTGCCGGGTCGCTGCGCAGCTTGTCGATCCGCACCTGCATCGCTTTCAGGTAGCGCGGGAAATGCGACAGCTGCGCATGTTCGGTATCGCTCACGAAGCGCTTGTGGATCAGCGCCTGCAGTTGCGCGCTCATGTCGGCGAAAGCCGCCGCATGCGACTTCACCGACTGCAGTTTTTTCGGCAGCGTATGGTATTCGCTGAGCACCTGCCCGACCAGCCGCGCGATTTCATTCACCAGCAGGTTCAGCCGCGCCTTGCCTTCATCGCGCCGGCGATTGAACTCGCCCTGGTTGACCGGCAAGGGAAGCTGCAGGCAGGCGCGGGACAGGCCGGCGTGGATGATCTGGTCGCGCAGCTCCTCCTGTGTGCCAAGCGGCATGAACTGCATGCCCATCTGCTGCAGGCCGGGCACGTTCTTCTCGAGGTATTTCAGCTGCTCTTTCAGCTGCAGTGCGAACAGCCGCTGCAGTCCCTTCAGGTGAATGGCCGCCGCTTCGTTCGGGTCGTCGAAGACCTCGATGTCGCAGTGCGCGCCCTTGTCGACCAGTGCCGGGAAGCCGATCAGCTTCTGCTTGCCCTGCTGGATTTCCAGCAGTTCCGGCAGTTCGCCGAAGGACCAGGTGACGAGGTTCTGGTAGGCCGATGCAGCAGCCGGTGCCGGTCCGCCGGGCGTCACGGTCTTCGGCGCTGCGGCCGCGACCCCCGGGGCCGCTGGGCTCTCTGCGACCGGCACTACCTGCTCGGCGATCTTCTGGAACTGCTCGCGCGCCTGCGCGCCGAACTCGGCCTGCAGCGCAGCGAGATTGCGGCCCATCTCGAGCTGGCGGCCATGCTCGTCGATCACCTTGAAGTTCATGAAGTGATGCGCCGGCAGCGTCTCGAGCTTGAAATCGGCCAGTTTCACCATCGTGCCGGTCTGCTCGCGCACATCCGCAATCAGCGCATCGAGCAAGGCGCCGAGGCCGAACTTCTTCGCCGCATGGATACGGTCGCAGAAGCCGGCGGCATAGTCTGGCAGCGGCACGCAATGCCGGCGCAACTTCTGCGGCAGCGACTTCAGCAGCAGGTGCACTTTCTCCTTCAGCATGCCAGGCACCAGCCATTCGCAGCGTGCGGCAGACACCTGATTCAGCGCATACAGCGGCACCGCGAGGGTCACGCCGTCGCGCACCGAGCCGGGCTCGAAGTGATAGGTCAGCGCCATCTCGATGCCGGCGTTGCGCATGACTTTCGGGAACAGCTCGGTGGTGATGCCGGCCGCCTCGTGCCGCATCAGGTCGTCGCGCGACAGGTGAAGCAGCTTCGGATTGTCCGCACTGGCCTGTTTCAGCCAGCGCTCGAAAGTGACCGCAGTACAGATGTCTTCGGGGATGAGCTCGTCGTAGAACGCGGCAATCAGTTCATCGTCGACCAGCACATCCTGCCGGCGCGACTTGTGCTCGAGGTTCTCGATTTCGCGAATCAGCTTCTGGTTGTGTGCAAAGAACGGCGCGCGGGTGTCGAAGTCGCCGTCGACCAGCGCGCTGCGGATGAAGATTTCGCGCGCCTCGGACGGATTGATCTTGCCGTAATCGATGCGGCGCTGGCTATAGACAACGAGGCCGTACAGCGTCGCACGCTCGTAGGCCGATACCTGCCCGCTGCGCTTTTCCCAGCGCGGGTCGCCATAGGATTTTTTCAGCAGGTGGCCGCCCACCTTCTCCAGCCATTCCGGCTGGATGTTCGCCAGCGTGCGCGCAAACAGCCGCGAGGTATCGACCAGCTCGCCGGCGACTACCCAGCGTCCCGCTTTCTTCGACAGTGTCGAGCCGGGCCACAGGTGGAACTTGATGCCGCGCGCGCCGAGGTACTGCGGATCATCGTCCGCCTTGTAGCCGACGTTGCCGAGCAGGCCTGTCAAGAGCGCCAGGTGCAGCTGCTCATAGGTGGCCGGCAGTTCGTTCACGCGCCAGCCCTGCTCGCGCACCAGCGTCAGCAATTGTGAATGCACGTCGCGCCATTCGCGCAGCCGCAGCTGCGACAGGAAGCGCTCGCGGCACTGGTCCTGCAGCTGGCGGTTTGATTTCTTGTGCTCGATCGCCTGTTCGAACCACTGCCAGATTTTCAGGTAGCCGAGGAATTCGGATTTTTCGTCGGCAAACTGCTTGTGCGCCTGGTCGGCCGCACCCTGCGCTTCCTGCGGCCGGTCGCGCGGATCCTGCACCGACAAGGCAGAAGCGACGATCAGCATCTCGCGCAGGCACTGGTGGTCGCGGCCGGCGAGGATCATGCGGCCGACGCGCGGATCGAGCGGCAGCTTCGCGAGCTGGCGGCCGAGCGCGGTCAGCTCCCTGGCGTCGTCGACGGCGCCGAGTTCCTGCAGCAGCTGGTAGCCATCGGCGATCGCGCGGCCGAGCGGCGGCTCGATGAAAGGAAAATCTTCGACGTCGCCAAGGCGCAGCGATTTCATTCGCAGGATGACTGCCGCCAGCGACGAGCGCAGGATTTCCGGATCGGTGAATTTCGGCCGCTGCAGATAATCCTGCTCGTCGTACAGGCGGATGCAGACGCCGGCCGCCACACGGCCGCAGCGGCCGGCACGCTGGTTGGCGGCCGACTGCGCGACCGGCTCGACCTGCAGCTGCTCGACCTTGTTGCGGTAGCTGTAGCGCTTCACGCGCGCAGTGCCGGCATCCACCACATAGCGGATGCCGGGCACCGTCAGCGAGGTTTCGGCGACATTGGTGGCCAGCACGATGCGGCGCGCATTGGTCGACTTGAACACCCGCTCCTGCTCCTGTGCGGACAGGCGCGCAAACAGCGGCAGGATCTCGACATGCGGCGGATGGTGCTTGCGCAGCGCTTCGGCAGCGTCGCGGATTTCGCGCTCGCCGGGCAGGAACACCAGCACGTCGCCGGGGCCGAGGCGCGCCAGTTCGTCGACTGCCTCGACGATCGCGTCCATCAGGTCGCGCTGTTCCTTCGCCTTGGCGCCGGCGGTGACGGCCGGTTTGGCGTCCTGTTCCACCGGCCGGTAGCGGATCTCGACCGGATACAGGCGACCCGAGACTTCGATCACGGGAGTCGGCTGGCCATCGCTGCCGAAGTGGCGCGCGAAGCGGTCGGCATCGATAGTGGCCGAGGTGATGATCAGCTTCAGGTCGGGCCGTTTCGGCAGCAGCTGCTTCAGGTAGCCGAGCAGGAAATCGATGTTCAGGCTGCGCTCATGCGCTTCGTCGATGATCAGGGTGTCGTACTGCTTCAGCAGCGGGTCGCCCTGGGTTTCGGCGAGCAGGATGCCGTCGGTCATCAGCTTGATCCACGCGCCGTCGGACAGGGTGTCATTGAAGCGCACCTTGTAGCCGACGTGCATGCCGGGCGGCGTGCCGAGCTCCTGCGCGATCCGCTTCGCGGTCGATGAGGCGGCAATGCGGCGCGGCTGCGTATGGCCGATCAGGCCGGCGTGGCCGCGGCCGATCGACAGGCAGATCTTGGGCAGCTGGGTGGTCTTGCCGGAGCCGGTCTCGCCACTGACGATTACCACCTTGTGCTTCAGCAGCGCGGCGGCGATCTCGTCGCGCCGGCCGGAAACCGGAAGTTCCTCGGGGAAGCTGACGGCGGGAAGCGGGTGGCGGACGGGGGCTTGCCTGGCAGCGCGCTCAGCTTGCGGGCGCGCCTTTTTCGGGGTCTGGGGTGCGGACATGTCGGAGCGAATTATAATGCCGGCCATGGACAACCCTACCCAGTTCGTCGAGTGGCTGCGCTCGGTCGCGCCCTACATCCACGCGTTCCGCGGCAAGACCTTCGTGGTCGCCTTCCCGGGCGAGCTGGTGATGGCCGGTGCGCTGCCGGTGCTCGCCCATGACCTGTCGCTGCTGCATGCGCTTGGCATCAAGGTGGTGATCGTGCACGGCTCGCGGCCACAGGTGCAGGAGCAGCTGGCACTGCGCCATGTGGAAACGCACTTCCACCACGGCCTGCGGATTACCGATGCGGTCGCGCTCGAGTCTGCCAAGGAAGCGGCCGGCGAGATCCGGCTCGACATCGAGGCGGCCTTCAGCCAGGGACTGCCGAACACGCCGATGGCGAATTCGGCGATCCGTGTCATTTCGGGCAACTTCGTGCTTGCCCGGCCGATGGGCATCATCGATGGCGTTGATCTCGAGCATACCGGCGTGACGCGCAAGGTCGCGCATGAAACCATCAATCCCATCCTCGACGCCGGTGCGCTGGTGCTGCTGTCGCCGCTGGGCTTTTCGCCGACCGGCGAGGTGTTCAACCTGGCGATGGAAGATGTTGCGCTGGCTGCGGCTACCGCGCTGCGTGCCGACAAGCTGATTTTCATTACCGAAACCCCGATGATGACCGACGCCGGCGGCGCCGAAATCCGCGAGGTGTCAGCCCATCTGGCACAGGCAGTCCTCGCGTCGGGCTGCCTGCGCGCGGATGCCGCGTTCTATCTCGAGCATGCAACCAAGGCCTGCCTCGCCGGCGTGCCGCGCGCGCACATCGTGCCGTTCTCGACCGACGGCTCGGTGCTGCTCGAGATCTTCACGCACGACGGCGTCGGCACCATGGTGTCGGCACAAAACCTCGAGAGCCTGCGCGAAGCGACGGTGGAAGATGTCGGCGGCATCCTGCAGCTGATTGAACCGCTGGAGGCCGACGGCACGCTGGTCAAGCGCGGCCGCGAGCTGATCGAGCGCGAGATCGATTATTTTTCCGTGATCGAGCACGACGGCGTGATCTTCGGCTGCGCGGCGCTCTATCCGTTCCCGGCCGAGAAAATGGCCGAAATGGCCTGCCTGACGGTCAGCCCCGACTCGCAGGCGCAGGGTGATGGCGAGCGCCTGCTGAAGCACATCGAACACCGGGCGCGCGCCGCGGGCTTCCGCAAGCTGTTCGTGCTCACCACCCGCGCGCAGCACTGGTTCCTGAAGCGCGGCTTCGTGCAGGCCACGGTCGACGACCTGCCGAAGGACCGGCAGAACATGTACAACTGGCAGCGCAAGTCGCTGGTACTGATCAAGACGCTTTGACTGACTTATTTATCTGGAGACTTACATGGCCCGCATGGTCCACTGCATCAAACTGAACAAGGAAGCCGAAGGACTGGACTTCCCGCCCTATCCGGGCGAGCTGGGCA
>JAIXTG010000383.1 GCA_027484285.1 Oxalobacteraceae bacterium
CGACCAGTTTTCCATTGACCTGTTTCAGCCATTCAAGGGCTGCCTCGAGTGCCGGACGGCTGGAGTCTGAACCATCGGTCGGCAGCAATATCGTCCTGATCATCGGGTTCTCCGTGCCTAGGTTGAGTTGCGCAAGGGGGCAGCGCGCGCCACAGCCATGCTGCATTGCCGCCGGGTGGCGGGCTTGCCGCGCCTCATTCGCCCTTGCAAGAACGGATGCGGCTTGCCAAACGGCCTGCCTGCCGCGCGGTTTTCAGCGGACGCCGGGCGGTGGCGGGGGCGGGTTGCCCGGCGGCGGGGGGGGCGGCGTGCTGGCACCACCGGCCGGCGCGGCCGTCGACCGCCGCTCGGTGCCGTAGAGCCCGGCGGGCACAGGCACCCGGTGCCCGGCACCATACATGCACTGGATGTACGCATTGTCGTAGCGCGTCTGGGTGCTGGAGCCGGCATAGCGGCCGGACTCGCTGCCCGCGATGCTGCCAAACAGCAGCCCGGTGCCGGCACCGGCCGCTGCGCCGTCTCCGCCGCCGAGCGCCGCGCCGGCCAGCGCACCGATCGCGGTGCCGGCTGCGGCGGTAGCCACGGTGGAATCGGTGGAGACCGTGCGTGGCGCCTTGCCTCCGAGCGCTCGCAATGCGTAGTCGCGGCAGTAGACCTCATCGCGATTGAACTGGTCGAAGGCCATGCCGGTGCCGGGCAGCACCAGCACGCTCGGCCCGGTGGGCGTGGTGGCGCAACCGGCCAGCAACAGCAGGGCAGGGATGACAAGGGCGATGGGCTTCATGGCTTGTTTCCGGAAGAGGTCGGTGGCACCGGCGACACCCGCTGCCAGGTTTCGGAACAGTCGCTGACGTACGGATAGTAAGACCGGGTCGGCGCGCAGTAATACCACCAGCCGGCGGCCGCCGTGTCGGCAGTGGCCGCCGGTCGTTCGATGTAGACCGGGGGCGACTGCTGGATCACGACGGGCGGCGAGCTGTAGATCGGCGCGCTGTAGATTACAGACGGTCCGCCCCAGTAGCTGCCAAAGCCCGGGCCGTAGAACGGAGATCCGTAGTAAGGGCTGTAGAAGCCCGTGCCAAACCCGATGCTCCATTGCACGCGGGAATGCGAGCGCCCGTGGGCTGTTGCCAGCCCCGGCAGGAGCAGCAGCAGGCTCAGCACAACGGCAGAGTACGAAGGTTGGCGCATGATGTCCCCGATAGCATTCAAACTATCCGGAAATTCTAGCTGCCGGCACGTGCCGGATTTGTTAAGACTTGTAACGCTGCCGGCCGTGCAGTGCCGTCGCTGGAGCCTATCGGCCGGTTTCCTGCGATGCGTCATTGCCGGGTACCAGCGCTTGCACCGGGACCAGTGCCGGTGCGTCGAGCAGGGCGGTGGCAAGTTCTTCCGGCAGCGGCGGGGAAGCGAGATAGCCCTGGATCTCGTCACAGCCCATCTCCCTCAGCAGACGGAACTGCTCGACCGACTCGACGCCTTCCGCAATCACGGTGACGCCCAGCGATTTGCCGATGCTGATCACGGCCTTGCACAGTTGCTGTCCCTGGCCGCGGACACCGAGCGCTCGCACGAAAGACTGGTCGACTTTCAGCGCATCAATTTCCACCCGCTGCAGCTGGGACAGCGACGAATAGCCCGTGCCGAAGTCATCGATGTGCAATTCTGTCCCCATGGCACGCAGTTGAGCGAGTTCGCTCAGCATCAGCGACTGCTCGCTGACCATGGTCGATTCGGTCAGCTCGATGGGCAGCAGCGAAGGCGCCAGCGCGTGCTCCGCCAGGCAGTCGGTCAGCAGCTTGCGGAATTCCGGAGTGCGCAGCTGTTGCGCCGACACATTGACCGAGACGGGCAGCAGATGCCTGCCCTGGGCGCGCCATGCGGCCAGCCGCGCACAGGTGGCGCGCACCACCCACGCGCCGATCGCATGAATGTCGCCGGTTTCTTCCGCCACCGGAATGAAGGTCGAGGGCGGCAACAGGCCGCGCTGCGGATGTTCCCAGCGCACCAGCGCTTCGAAGCTCAGCAGGCGCCCGCTCGCTGCCGATACCCGGGGCTGCAGGTAGAGCCGCAGCTCGCCGTTCTGCACCGCCCGCGACAGCGCGCCCTCGAGCCACAGCCGTTCTTCCCGCGCAGCCAGCAGGCCGGGCGCATAGAAGCAGGTGCCGCCGCTGTCGGTGGCACGTGCCGCATGCAGCGCGATCTCCGCGGCCTTCAGGAGCACGACCGGCTCGCTGCCATGGTCGGGACTGACGGCCACTCCGACCGAGAAGCGGCGGCCGAGGTTGGCCGAGGCCGCCGGCCACGCGGCCGACTGCAGCGCCGCGCGAATCTGGAGGATGATGGCCTGCAGGTCGGCGGTGTCGCGCAGTTTGTCGATCACCACCGCGAAGCTGTGGCCGCCGATGCGCGCCACATGGTCGCTGTCACGCAGCGCATGCTTGAGCGCGATCGCGCACGAGACCAGGACTTCATCCCCCGCCTTGTAGCCGAGGGCGTCGTTGATCAGCCTGAAATTGTCGATTTCGAGGCGGATCAGCGCCAGCTTGCATGATTCGAGTGCCGCCCGCCGCATCGCCCCCGGCAGGTGGACGTCGACCCACATCCGGTTATTCAGCAGGGTCAGCGGATCGGTCAGCGACATCGACTGCACCTGCTGCTCGCGGGTTTTCAGCTCGGTGATGTCGCGCAGGGTCAGCGCCACGCTGGTATCGACCCTCACGGCCCGGACAAAGAACCAGGCCGGCTCGCCGCGGCGCTCGGTCTTGATCTCGTTCCGGCAGGCGCCGCTTGCCAGCGCCTGCTGCAGCGTCTCGCGCAGCTGGAGTGCCTCGCCCTCTCCGAACAGTGACGCGAGGTCGCGCCCGATCGCATGCTCCCGGGCGTTATCCATCAGGCGAATCGCCGAGGCATTGCAGTCCTCGACCCGGAAGTCCGTGCCGCCGCCGGCCGGCTCAAAGGGTTCGAAAACGAATACCGCCTCACGCACGCTGTCGACTGCATGCCGGTACCGTGATTCCGCACGCGCAATCTGCTCGCGGGAGGCATGCCGGCGCAGGGTGGATCGCACATTCGACAGCGCCAGCAGCGCAGTCAGCAGGCTGGCCAGTGCGGCGCCCAGGAAATGGGTAAAGCGGGTGTCCTCCAGCGGCAGCAGCACATTTGCTTCGGTCAGTGCCACCAGCGCCACCAGCGGGTAATCGCGCAGCCGCCGCCAGCCGACCAGATGGGCGCCGTTATCCCGGAAAAGCTCGGCAGCTTCGTAGCGCGCGCCGGTGGCTCCGGGCAGCGCGGGTGGTGACTGGTAGTGCTGGAAGATGCGTTCGCCCCAGCCCTCGGTGCGGTTGGTCAGCATCGGGCCGTCGACCAGCCAGACCGACGCAAAATCATTTTTGCCGAGCGCCGAGGTTTCGCTGAATGCATTCAGGTAGCGCGGCAGCATCGTGATGGCGACTACGCCGCCGAAACTCCCGTCGGGCTTTTCCATCCGGCGCGACAGCCGCACGATGTTCTGGCCGGCGAATGCGCCGACCCCTTCCTCGCGCGGGTTGATGCGCAGGCCGCGGTCGGTAGAGCTGCGGTGGAAACGGAAGAATTCCCGGTCCGACAGGTCGAGCACCACGCCGGGCGGCGTGCGCGTGTAGCGGGCGATGCCGCGCTCGTCAAGGAAGATGGGGTACAGGGGCAGCTCGTCCAGCACGCCGCGGTAGGCTTCCCTCAGGATGTCACCGGACGCCCCCTGTTCATGCAGGCGGACCAGCGTCAGCGACATCTGGTCGATCTGCTGGATCGACTTCTGCAGGTTCTCCGCGAAACCGATGGCATAGCCCTGCGCCCGGACCAGCGCCTGGCGCTCGATCAGTTCCCGGTCGTGCTTCAGGTCGACCAGCACCAGTGCCCAGATGACGGCGATGGCGCCGGCAGCAGCGAGCGTCCGGGTGAGGATGACCTGAAGTTTGCCAAGCGGGCGGGACAGGGGAGCGGCGGGCGGCACTATCGTCTGGAAATTTTTTATCGTTTCGGTTGAGGCGGCCGTGGCCCACTGATGGTTTGCAGGCCAAAAGCCGCAGCGGCTGGCCAACGCGCCGCAAAGCGCTCCATCATACAGGCAGTCGTACCGGCCCAGCTTTTGTCATGCCTACGCGCAAGGAAGGGGCGGAGGCGCGCCGGTCCGGCATCGCTTTTACGCGGTCGCCATCGTTCAGCGTTGCCGGCGGGTAGGCCACGACGGCCGCGCCCGCCTTGAGATGGCTTTTGATCCACGCATCCCGGCCATTGCGGGCAAGCAGTTCGACCTCGACCAGCCGGGCGCGGCCCTTGTCCACCACGAACAGCGCCTGGCGGCTGCCGCGCGGAAACAGGCAGCCGACCGGCACCAGCAGGGCCTCGTCGGC
>JAIXTG010000337.1 GCA_027484285.1 Oxalobacteraceae bacterium
CTCGGACGACTGGCCGGCCACCAGCAGCACGAACTCGTCGCCGCCCAGCCGTGCCAGCGTGTCCTCGCGGCGCATGGCCTGCTGCATGCGCGATGCAGTCTCGCATAGCACCTGATCCCCAATCGGGTGGCCGAGGCTGTCGTTGATCACTTTGAAATTGTCGAGATCAAAGAAGATGACATGGACCTGCTCCCCGGTCCGGCCCGCATGCGCGATCGCCGAGTCGAGCCGCTCGACCAGCTGGCTGCGACTGGCCAGCCGAGTCAGGGTGTCGTGGTTGATCTGGTATTCGAGTTCGGCCTGGTGACGCTTGAGCAGGGTGATGTCATGCACGACCACAATCCGGCCGTGACGTCCCTGGTGGATGAAGGGTGCGGCCGCCACTTCCACATCGAGCACCGAGCCGTCGACCTTCAGGAATTTTTCTTCCGTGCGCGGCAGGCTGTGCCAAGTGGAATCGAGCGCTGCCATCCTTGACAGTACGGTGGTATGGCAGTCGGGATGGACCAATTGCGTCACCCGCTGGCCGACGACTTCGCCGGCGCGGTTCGCGCCCAGCATCTGCAGCGCGGCATGGTTGGCGAATTCGCAGGTTTCATCCACAAAAATGAAAATCGACGTGGGCGACAATTCGACCACGCGCCGGTAGCGCTCTTCCGCTTCCTCGCTCTCGCGCACGCGCTGCTGCAATTCGCCGTTGGCGTCGGCCAGCGCCTGGCTGCGCTCGTCGACCCGGTGTTCCAGTTCGGACGTCAGGGCCAGCAGGTCGAGCTCCGCGGCCCGGCGCTCGCGCACCGCATATTGAAGCGAGGCATTCCGCCGCCGCAATTCCAGCAGCTGAACCACATGGCGGCCCAGCACGGCCAGTGCATTGCGCTGCCACGGATTCAGCGATGCCGGCGCCATGCCGAGCACGCACAGGGTGCCGATCGGCACGCCTTCCGGCGTGATCAGCGGCGCGCCTGCATAGAAGCGAATGTGCGGCGGCTGGGTGACCAGCGGGCTCGAGTACATGCGCGGGTCGAGCTGGGCGTCCTCCACCATCAGCATTTCACGCGACGCCAGCGCATGCACGCAGAAACCGCCGCCTCTCGGTACCTCGCAGACCTCGAGGCCGATATGGGACTTGAACCAGTAGCGCTCGTCGTCGAGCAGGCTGATCAGCGCGATCGGCGTGCCGCACAGCTCGCGCGCCAGCCGCGTGAGATCGTCGAATTCCGGCTCCGGGGGCGTGTCCAGCACCTGGTAGTTGTGCAGCGCAGTGCGGCGCTGCAGCTCGTCGAGCGAGCCGTGGGTATCGCAGCGGGTGTCAACCGGGAGACGTGCTTCCATGAAATTATCGGGGCCTTGCTGTGCGTCCAAACCCCGATAGGAGTGCGTTCAGCCGGGAATGTTCAATGTCCGCCTAGGGCGCGCGCAAAAATCCATGCGGCCTTTGCCGGCCGAAAACCTGCGCACAGCCTGCGCTCCCGTGTCAGCGGGGCGGCGCAATGCCGAGCAGGCTGAAAAATTTGTCCAGCGAACCGGCGTCGGCGCTAACTTGCCGCAGCATGTCCGGCAGGCTCAGCTGCCCGAGCTGGACCGCGCGGCGCACCAGGTAGGGTGCCGGGCTGTGCGGTTCAATCGACTCAAGGTAGCTGGCCGCTGCGGCCAGCACCTGATAGGCATGCTGCCGGTCGCTAAAGCCTGCGCCCGGCGCTGCTTGCCGGAGCGGGCTGGCTGGCACTGGCGCTGCTGCTGCCGCAGCCGGGGCAATGACCGGCGCCGGGGAGGGGGGCAGGGCAGGAGATGGCTCTGGCGGCGCCGGTATCTCCTGCCGCAGGCTGTCGCTGGCCAGCCGGATCGCTTCGACCGTGGACAGCAATTGCGACAGCGACGGTGATTCCTGGCCGAGCTGCTGATCGAGCCGCTCCGACAGCCGGCGCAGCAGGTCGGCACAGGCCGCTGCCCGCTCCGCCGTCGCCTGCAGATGCGGACCATCGGATGCCCGCACGCCGGCACGGATGGCCTGCCGGCTTGGCAGGGGGGCGTCCTTCGACTTCGGATCCGGTTTGCCATCGTCGCGAGTCGATGCGCGCTCCCAGTCCAGCATCTTCAGCGGCAGCTCGCGCTGGCCGTCGGCCGCGAGCAGCGTGACATGCAGCCGGACCGTCAGCGGCAGGCTGGTATTGAGCCAGACGAAGGGAGCGACCCGGCGATCGGCGTCGCCGTCCTCGATCGCCGGCCAGGCATCGGCCCAGAAGGTGTCTGCCAGCCCGGCCAGCAGGCTGAGGCCGGCGTGCAAGCCGTCCATCTGGTACGTCCGAACCCAGGCATCGCACAGCCAGCCGGCAATCTGGAAATCCTTGCTGTCCTCGCCGAGCAGGCGCACGCAGTCGGCCGCCACCTGTTTCCAGTTGGCCTTGACCAGCGGTCGTTCCCATTCACCCAGCGGCAGCGCGGGGTCGTCCTCCTCGCGCGATCGCGACAGCGCGTTCCATGCCGGCTCGTAGCGCAGCCAGCGGCCGCCCGGCGCGTCCCCCGCCAGCGGATTCAGCAATTGTCGGACCAGCAGTTCAAGTTCGGCAGCAGGCATCATCGCTCCAGCAGGGGCGCTTTGTCGGGGAATGCCGATGGCCAGGCCAGCGGCGCGGTTTTGCCTGCCTCGGACAGGGTGACGGCAGCAAACGCGCGCAGCGCACGCGCCCGCGGCGCGCTGTCTTTCGGGTCGGCCAGCACCGGCACGTCTAGGCGGAGTACCGAGGTGCGCGCATCCGATGCCGCCGGATCGCGCAGCAACTGCACCATGTCCAGCAGCGCCCAGGGCCCGTCGAAGCGGAACACCACGCTCTTGCGGCTCACCTCGAGGTAGGGATTGTCCGGATCGGCGCGCGGCACCAGCGGCACATCGTTGGCGAAGCGCAGCGTCAGCCTGACCGGTTCGCCTGCCTTCCAGCGCAGCGCACGCGGCGTGTCGCGCAGCCTGATCGACTGGTCCCCGACCGTCAGTGCCCAGTCGATGATCTTGTTGCCGTCAACCTCGGCATTCACGTGGGCGCGGAAACGGATGGCCACGTCCAGCGCGGCCGGCTGGCTGCTGTCGACCGGGAACAGCGGCGCCAGCAACTGCCGCACCTGGGCTGCCTGCTGCGCGAAATCCCGCACCGGCAGGGCTGCACCCTCAGGCACATTGTTGCGCGCCAAGACCTCCGGCGAGACCAGCGGCAGCCGGGCCAGCAGGGCACCGGTTTCAGACAGGTCTGCCGCGGCGATTGCCGCAAACTCGCTGCCGCGCGGCAGGCTGCGGTTGCCGACGAACGGGCGGCGGGCTTTCAGCAGCCGGTTGAAGTCATTCGCAAAGGCGGTCCATTGCTCTGCGAAAGAGCGGCGGTCGAGCGCCACACAGCGACGCAGCAGTTCCCGATGCAGGTCGGCATGGCGCTCGGCGAAATAGTTCGCCGGTCGCTTCGGCGGCTCGTTGGCCCTGAGTGCTGCAAGACAGGCCGGGGCATCCACCTCGCGCCCGAATTCCAGCAGCATCCGCTCCAGTCGTCCGGCGCTCGCCTTCGGGTCTTTCGCTGCATGCAGCTCGAGTTCGCGGGCAATGCCGTTCCAGCGCGGCAGCTCGTTGCCCCTGGCGTCGGCCGGCAGGGCATTGCGCAGCAGCTGGGCATGGGCCGACATCGCCTGCAGTTTCTGCAATTGCTGGTTCAGGTAGTCGCCGGCATCGCCGCCGCTGGCGGCGAACAGGTTCAGCGTGCCGCGTTCGGCCGGCTTCGGCTCGTCCGGGTCGTCCAGCACCGTGTACAGGCGCGCCTCCTGCAATGCCGTGCCGAGCAGCCGCAAGCGAGCGCTGGCGTCGTTGGTCATGATCGCCTGCAGGGCATTGGCTTCGCCGGCCTGGCCCAGTTCGCGCAGCAGGGCGACCAGCCGCTTCAGGTGGCCACTGGCTGCCTCGAACCCGGCCGGCGCACTGGCCGCTTCCGGACTGTCCGCACCGACCGGCGCATACGCATGGCCTACCAGGTCGACCAGCCGCAGTGCGTACTGGTAGTCAATCGCATCCTGCACCGCCGGCTGCAGCTCCGTCGGGAATTTCGCCAGTTCGTCAGTCAGGTACTTGCGCCGGCCGTCGGCCATCTTCAGCGCGCGGGCCAGCTGTTCGAC
>JAIXTG010000026.1 GCA_027484285.1 Oxalobacteraceae bacterium
GACCTGTACCGTTCGGCGCGGCTTTTCCTGTTTCCCACCCACTACGACCCGTGGGGCGTGGTGGCCAATGAAGCCTGTGCCGCCGGCCTGCCGGTGCTGGTGGCGCCGCCGGCCGGCGTGGCCGGCGAACTGGTGGTGGATGGCAGCAACGGCCATGTGCTGCCCATGCAGGCACCCGACTGGGCGGACCGCGCCGCGGCCCTGATCACGGAGCCGGAGCGCTACCGGCGCTTCAGCCAGAACAGCCTGCGGCGGGTGGCCGGCTACACCTTCGACCGGGCTGCGCAGGGCATCATCGATGCCTGCCGGTATGCGCTCATCCCGGCCACCCCGCGCACCTCCCTCGGAAGGACTACATGAGCACCCGTCCCTGCCTCACGATCTCGGTGGATGACGGCCATCCGCTCGACCTGCGCGTGGCCGCGCTGCTGGAGCGGCATGGCCTTCGGGCGACTTTCTACCTGCCGATGTCGAACGACGAGGGACCGCCGGTCATGCAGCCCGCGCAGATGCGGGCACTGGCGCAGCAGTTCGAGATCGGATCACATACGCGCTCGCATCGTTTTCTTGCCACGCTCGATGATGCCGCTGCCCGCGCGCAGGTCGTCGACGGCAAGCGCATGCTCGAAGATTGCCTCGGCCAGCCGGTGCACGGCTTCTGCTACCCGGGCGGCCACTACCGGCGCAGGCACCTGGCGATGGTGCGCGACGCAGGCTTCAGATATGCCCGCACCACGCAGAACCTTCGCATCGATGCCGGCAGCCGCCCGTTCGAAATGCCGACCACGCTGCAGTTCTACCCCCACCCGCGGTCGGTACTGGCGCGCAACCTGCTGTCCCGCGGCGACCGGCTGGCACGCCTGCCCGGGCTGGTGACCGCCATGTCGGCCGGCGACTGGCTGGAACGCGTGCACCGGCTGCTTTTGCTCGCTGCCGAACGCAACGGCGTGTTCCACCTGTGGCTGCATTCGCTCGATATCGACAGGCTGGACCTGTGGCACGCCCTGTCCCGCTTTCTTGCGCGCGCTGCCGCCTGCATGCCGCCGCAAGCGCGCGCAACGAACGGGGAACTGGCCGCCGGCATGTTCAGCCGCGCGCCGGACGCGCCGCCACCGGCGGCGACGGCGGACTCGCGTCCCGGTCGCCCGCAGACTCGGGATGCTGCGCGCTGACGGGCTGCTTCTCGCCCTTCCACACCATCAGGAAATAGTGCGACTTCAGGCCGCCCAGCCTTACATGGCCGAGTTTCCAGACCGGACGCCCGGGCAAGACATCGACCATGGTCTTGAGCGCTAGCGCGTCCAGCAGGGTCAGGTTGGGTTCCGGGCGCAGCCAGCGTATCAGCGGATGCCAGCGGTTCGGGGTCGTCACGAAAATGCCGCGCCGCGAAATCCGCAGCAGTTCGCGCAGCAGCCTGACCTGGCGCTCATGGGTGGCAATCGTCTCGATCAGTTCATGGCAGGCAACCCAGTCGAATGAGGCGTCCTCGAACGGCAGGCGGACCTGCTCACGCGACGGCAGCTGGTCGAGGCTGCGCAGCTCGAGCCGGGATTCCGCCGCCGCGTCGCCGCAGAACTGGTTGAATGCATCGTCAAGCCGGCGGCGGCGCTTGAGCAGCGCAGGGGCGATCAGGTCGAGGGGCATTGAGTATTCCGTGGGCTGTCAAACATCGTCGATCTTGCCCGCTTCGCCCCCGGGCGGCCTTGCGGCCCCTCAGAGCGGTCGTGCCGCCGCCGCGCTTCAATCAAACCGTCGTCACCCGTCCCGGATGCCCCCATGCCACCTTCGCACACGCCCCTGCTGGGTACCCGAATCGATGCATTGTCATGGGAACAGGCGCTCGGCCGGATCGTGCGCTGGGCCCAGGCCGGCGCGTCACGCATGGTCTGCCTGTGCAATGTGCACTCGCTGGTGACTGCGCGCCACGACCCCGCGCTCGCAGGGGCACTGGCCGACGCCGACCTGAACTCGCCCGATGGCGCGCCACTGGCGTGGCTGATGCGGCGGCGCGGCTGGCCTGAACAGCAGCGGATGTCGGGGCCGGACATGATGTGGAAGGTACTGCAGGAAGCCGAGCGACTGCAGTTGCCGGTATTCCTGCTGGGCGGCACGCCCGCGACACTCGAGCGCCTGGTCGCCGTACTGCAGGCGACCTTTCCATCGCTGATTCTGGCCGGATCGCTGTCGCCGCCGTTCCGCGCACTGAGCGAGGAGGAAGAGCAGGCGATTGCCGATACGGTGAATGCGGCCGGCACCCGCATCCTGCTGGTCGGCCTCGGCTGCCCGAAGCAGGAGAAATGGATGGCCTCGCAGCGCGGCAGGATCCGCGCCGTCATGCTCGGTGTCGGCGCGGCCTTCGATTACCACGCCGGCGTCGTCAGGCGCGCACCGCCCGCCTGGCAGCGGGCAGGCTTCGAGTGGCTGTACCGGCTCGCGCAGGAACCGGCGCGGCTGGCATCGCGCTACCTGGTCACCAACGCGCTATTCCTTCTTGCGCTGCCGCGGGAGCTTTGGCGGCGCAGCTCCGGCTGACGAGCCGGACGACGACTCGGCCGGCTCGGCGCCGACCCGCGTGCGCCAGTCCTCGAAACCCAGCATGCCGTAGCCCTCGACCTCGGCAAACTGCTTTGGCCGCGCCTTGTAGACGTTGTCGTTAAACAGCGCGAAGCGGGACACGTTGGCACCGCCGTGGTGGCTCCAGAGCCGGTAGACCGGCACGTCACCGGCAGACACGAAGCGGTTTTCTCGCACCCGGTTATTCGCCACCGACGCAAACTTCGCGGTTTCGTTGAACAGGATGTGTTCATGCCGGCTGTTGATGAACGCATTGCCGGCGATGTCATTATCAAAGCCGTTATGCAGCTGCAGGCCGCCCGGATTGTCGACCAGCTGGTTGGCGATGACGGCCACGCCGTTGGCGAAATCATCCAGGTAGATCGCATAGGAACTTCGCCCGTGCAAGCCGCTGACGTGGTTGCGCTCGATGGCCACATTCAGCGGCTGGCGATCGCGTGCAAAGGTGTAAATGCCGCCGCAATCGGCCAGCCGCAGGCAGGCGCGCTCGACGACATTGTCGGTCACCACCGCGTCGCGGAATACCCGGATGCCGACATAGGCGGCATTCGTGATCCGGTTGCGCTGCACCTGCACGCCGCGCGCATGCTCGAACACGATGGCACCCTTCGAGCGGCGCGGCATGCCAAGCATGCCGATGTCGTCGAAACGGCTGTCGGTAATGCGGACGTCGCGCACATCATCGTTGGCGCGCACGCCGTTCTGCACGCTGCCGCGCACGCGCAGGCGCTCGATCCGGGTGCCGCTGCCCGCCAGCACCGCCTCTTCCCCGCTGTTGTCGATATCGGTGTCGGTCACGCGCAAGTCGCGGCTGTCGGTGCCGTCGATGGCGAGCGTCGCGCCGAAAATCCGGACGTCGTCGATCCTGACGCCGGACGATCCGCTGGCATCGATCGCGCGCGCGCGCGGCGCCGCCCAGATCCTTCCCGCGGGCGATTCGCCATCCGGGGTCCACACGGACAGCCGGCCGTCTTCGTAGGCCCATTCGCCGGGCGAGTCGAGCATCCAGCGCTTGCCCTCGACATAGAACTCGGTCTCGGGCAGCAGGCCGAAACCCTCGTCATCCCCGGGCGCGAGCACCAGCAGCCGGCCATCGTAGCGCGCCACCGACCGGGTCTGGATCAGCCAGTCGGCGGCGCGCCAGACGACGGTGGCCCCGGCCAGGTCGGGATGCGGCAGTACCGCACGCAGTTCGCCGCGAATGCGGCTCTGGCCGCGCATCCAGGTGGCAGGCAGGTTCGGATGGTGGGCCAGCGGCAGGAAACGGCGGTCGAGTTCCAGCTGGGTCGGCCGGAAGCCCGGCTCGGCAATCCAGACGCCGCGCTGCGCCGGGTCGCGCCGCCAGCCGGCGATGGGCTGCGCAGGCGTGATGCTGGCCTTGCCGCAGCTGCCAGCGGTGGTGACAGTGACATCGCGCCGCCCCGCCAGCCGCAACTCGCCGACATAGGTACGGCCACATTGCAGCAGTATCCGGCTGCCGTCGGCAATCACGTCAGGTACCGGAAGGATGTCATGCGCCTGCAGCCCGGCATGGAACAGCAGCGCGAGCGCGACAGCGTAGAGCTTGTGGGTCATGGCAACAGTCCGTCAGGCAGGTCGGAGGGCAAACGCTGACAGATGATGCGCGAGGCCGCAAGGCCCGCCTTGGCGACCAACAAAAAAAGGCCAGCATGAAGCTGGCCCTGAAAGCGCCCGGCAAGCCGGGCACCCTTGCTGATGTTGTTACCGTCGTATCGCGATCAGTTCGGCTTCCACGCGCGGACGTAACGAACTTCGTACGAGTTGCCGATACCGGTCGGGGTAGTGCTGTCAGGCTGGCCCGACGCGCTGCCGTACCACAGGTCCAGCATGATGTACTTCTGGTCAGGCATCGTCACCGCCAGGCTGTAGACTTCACGGCCGTCGAGGTAGAAGGTCTGCTTGTTCGCTTCCCACTTCAGTGCGTACTTGTGGAATGCGGCCGACAGGTCGGAGGTCTGGACCATCTTGCTGCCTGCCATGCGGCCTGCGTCGATCCACACCGTCGGTGCATACGCGGTCGGGTGCAGGTTCGCGTCAGACCAGCCGCTGTTCGGGCCACCGCCGGCATACGCTTCCATGATGTCGATCTCGGGGCGACGGGTGCCGATGTGGTTGAACAGCCAGAATGCCGGCCAGGTGCCCTTGCCGATCGGGAGCTTCGCCTCGATCTCGAAGAAGCCGTACTGCTGGTAGTACTTGCCGTCAGTGTCGATGGTACGGTTGAAGAACTTGCCGGTCGCATCACGCTGCGGCCAGATCTTCAGGCTGCCGTTCGATACCTGGTAGTTCTTGGTCGGGTTGCTCGCCTCGTACCAGATGGTGTCGTTCCACTTGGCGCTGTTCAGCGAGGTACCGTCGAACTCGTCCGAGAACATCAGGCGCCAGCTGCCGGTCTGGCCGGTAGGCATCGGAGCGGTGGTGGTCGGCGTGGTGGTTGTCGGCGTCGTAGTCGTCGGCGTCGTAGTCGTCGGCGTGGTGGTCGTCGGCGTGGTGGTCGTCGGCGTGGTGGTCGTCGGCGTGGTGGTCGTCGGCGTCGTAGTCGTCGGCGTCGTAGTCGTCGGCGTCGTGGTCGTCGTGCCTGTGGTCGTGGTCGTTGTGGTCGAACCCGTGGTCGTCGTCGGCGTCGTGCTGACCGTCGTGGTCTGCGTCGAACCGTTCGCCAGCTTAGTCGTTGCGGTCGCCGAGGTTACGTTACCGTTGGCGTCCACTGCGTACTGGGCCGTACCACTGCCACCACCGCAGGCTGCGAGAAGAACCGAAACACTGGCTGCTGCCGTCATCGACAGAGCGCGCATTGCTTTTGCGTTAAATGACACGTGGAACATCAAAATTTCTCCCTCTAGTTGTTGATCTCGGAAAAGATCACTGGCAAATGCTTGTGTAGGAGCATTGCCTCTCAAGAAGAGTTCCACGTGGAAAGCAAAAAAATTTTTGTGTGGAAAAACTATTCCACGAATTACAAGCTTTCAAAAGGCATAACGAAGCAGCGGCGCCCGGGCGCCGCTGGTGACTGTCTGGCAAGTCGGGGAGAAGCTCAGCTGGCCGGCAGGCCCTGGGCGTTTACGGCGGCGGCGACGGCATTGCCGGGATCGTCGGCGAACGAGGGAACGACCAGCGCCTCGTCGACCGGCATGCTGCCTGCACTGTTCAATTGCAGCGCGAGATGATCAGCCAGCCGCAGTGCAAGCGCGGTCAGCGTAATGGTGGGGAAGTTGGCACCTGCGGTCGGGAAGACCGAACTGCCGGCGACATACAGATTCGCAAGGCCATGTACACGACAGTCGCGGTTCACTACGCCGCGCCGTTCGTCATCATGCATGCGGGTCGTGCCCATGTGGTGCCAGGTGCCTTCGCGCTCGAAGGTCGACGGCCAGCCGTGCTGCTCGATCGACGGCCCGAGGTCGACTCTGGCGATACCCGCTGCATGCAATTCGCTGGCAATCACAGCCAGTGTGCGGTCGGCCGTGCGGCGCACCAGGGAATCGATCTGCCAGCGCACCTCGACGCGCGGCATGCCAAGCGCATCCCGCTTCTCTGCAGAGAGGGTGACGCGGCTGTCGGGATTGGGGGACGGCTCGACGATCAGCTGGAATGACACGTTGCGGATCAGGCCGCGCGGATGGAAAACCCGCGTGAAGCCGTACAGGAAGGTATTCATCGGCTCGCGCGCCATCGTGCCGAGATCATGCGTGAGGCTCCAGCCCGGCTGCTCTTTCGACAGCAGCGCCTGCTTGCAGCGGAACAGGGCCTTCGCCCCCTCGCTGCCCTCGCCGGGAAATTCGGAACAGAAGCTGGCGCGCGCATTCAGCACCTGCTCGCTCTGCATGGCCTGCGGCGTCAGCGCGAGCTGGGCGGCGATATACTGGCCGTGCGCTGATACCGCGGCATTCATGTAGTTGTACTTGATGTCGTAGAGCTTGTTGCGTGCCCACTGCTGCGAAAATTTCACGCTGCCGACCAGCATGCGCGGGTGGTCCATGAAATACCGGCCGACCCGGTCATGCTGGTTGCCGACGCCGTTCACCATGACCTGATTGGAGGCCAGCAGCAGCCGCGCATTTTCTATGCCGCCGGTCGCCAGCACGAACAGTCGCGCGGCAACGGTCATTTTTTTCCCGTCCAGCGTCTGCACCCGCACCTGGTTGATGCGCGTGCCGAGCATGTCCGGGACGATCTGGGTGACGTTCGCATGCAGGAAAACCCGCACATGGCGCGCCAGCTTGAGTTCGTTCCGGTAGTGCTTGCCGAAGCGAACCGGCGGGCTGAACTGCGAGACGGTGTCCCTGACCCGACCGCTGGTGAGCGGCAGGCGGCGAACGTCGGGACGCCCGATGGAGCGCTCCCAGAAGGCCGGATCAAAGCTGGCAGGGCCCAGCTTCAGGACCTCGTGCGCTCGGGCATAAAAGGGAGCCAGCTCCTCGAGCCCGAACGGCCAGCCGCTGTCGGGTATCCAGTCGCGCTGTTCGAAGTCCCAGGGGTCGAGCGGCCGGCTCCATCCGCCCCAGCAGTTGCTGCTGCCGCCGAGGAAACGGGCGCGGCAACCGTCGGCGAACTGGTAATCGACGCCCGTCGCATCGCCGCGGTACAGGTCGCGGGACCGGTCGTCGGGCTCGAAGCCGCCGCTCTCCAGCACGCAGGTATCGATGCCGCGCCGTTCGAACTCGCGTGCAATCGTCAGGCCAGCCACGCCGCCGCCGATGATGCAGGCAGTCAC
>JAIXTG010000089.1 GCA_027484285.1 Oxalobacteraceae bacterium
CCGCCCGGCGGGCCGCCGATGTTGGCGATGTCCGCGAAGTTGGATTTCAGCTGCTCCTGATAGGCATCCTCGATCGGCATCCGCCACGCGGTGTCATTGGACGCCTTGCCGGCCGCCAGCAGCTCGGCGGCCAGTGCGTCGTGCGCGTCGTCGTGGCGGGTGAACAGGCCGGTGTTGTGATGGCCGAGCGCCGTCACGCAGGCGCCGGTCAGGGTGGCAATGTCAACCACGACGGCGGGCTTGAAGCGCTCCACATAGGTGAGCGCATCGCACAGGATCAGCCGGCCCTCGGCGTCGGTATTCAGGATCTCGATGGTCTGGCCCGACATTGAGGTGACGATGTCGCCCGGACGCGTGGCGCGGCCCGACGGCATGTTCTCGCAGGCCGGGATCACGCCGATCACATTCAGCTTCAGCTGCATTTCGGCGATGGCGCGGAAGGTGCCGAGCACCGACGCCGCACCGCACATGTCGTACTTCATCTCATCCATGCCGAGGCCGGGCTTGAGCGAAATGCCGCCGGTATCGAAGGTGATGCCCTTGCCGACCAGGACCACCGGCGCATCCTTGGCCTTGCCGCCCATGTGCCTGAGCACGATGAACTTCGGCGGCTGCTCGCTGCCATTGGTCACCGAAAGGAAGCTGCCCATCTTCAGCGCTTCGAGCTGCTTGCGGTCGAGTACTTCCACCGCCAGCTTGTAGTCCTTCGCGAGCTGCTTGGCGGTGTTCGCGAGATAGGTGGGCGTGCAGATGTTCGGCGGCAGGTTGCCGAGCGTCTTGCTGAGGTCCATGCCGTTGGCCAGGGCGACTGCCTGCGCCACCGTCTGCTTGGCCGCTGCCTGCACGGCGCTGCCCACCGCAAACGCGATCTTCTTCACGCCGGACTGGATGTCATCCTTCTTGCTCTTGAGCCCGTCGGCGCGGTAGATGCTTTCCCGCAGCGCCAGCACCAGCGTGCGCAGGATCCAGTGCGCGTCGCGGCCATTGACTGCGTCGAGCGGCAGCGCGAGCACGGCCTCGCTGGCGCCCAGCGAGGCGAGCACGCGGGCCGTCGCTTGCGCGGCAGAGATGAAATTGCGGTCGCTCACGCTGCCCTCGGCGCCCAGGCCGACCAGCAGCACGCGCTGTGCAGTGCCCGACGGTCGGTGCAGCAGCAGGGTGGAGCCCGGCTTGCCGGTGATGTCGCCGCTCTTGACTGCAGCGGTCAGCGAGCCCTTGTCATCCAGTGCGCGCGCTTCGCTGCTGAGCTTGCCGTTGTCGAATACGCCGACGACGACACAAGCGGTTTTCTGCTGGGAGATTGCGTTTATTGTGTTGTAGGCTTTTATGCTAAAGTCCATGGCCGCTCCTCGTTTATCCCCCGGAATTATAGTCCCGAATGATTTTTCAGCGCGCCATCCGCCGCGAGCTGTGGAACACGGTCGGCGCCGTCTTCACTACGCTGTTCACGGTCGTCATCACAGTCACGCTGATCCGCATCCTCGGTGACGCTGCGTCCGGCAGGGTGGCGTCGACAGACGTCGCCGCGCTGCTCGGCTTTGCCGGCCTCAGCTACCTTCCCGTCATCATCTCGCTCACCGCCTTCATCTCGGTGCTGCTGGTGGTCGCGCGCAGCTACCAGGATTCGGAGATGGTGGTCTGGTTTGCTTCCGGCCTCTCGCTGGCGCGCTGGACCCGCCCGGTGCTCCAGGTCGGCCTGCCGCTGGTCATACTGACCGCCTTGCTGTCGCTCTGGCTGACCCCCTGGGCGAACCGCCTGTCGGCCGAATACAAGGAACGCTTCCGCAACCGCGAAGACGTCTCGCGCATTGCGCCCGGCAAGTTCCAGGAATCAGCCGGCGGCGACAAGATCTTTTTTGTCGAGGGACTGACCTCGGATGCCAGCAAGGTGAAGAATGTATTCGTCCGCCAGTCGGGCGGCAGCACCGACACTGTCGTGGTCGCAGAGCAGGGCGCCGTCGTGTTTGACGCTCGCGGCGACAAGCTGCTGCAACTGTTCCGCGGGCGCCGCTATGATGGCGCGCCCGGCGCCGACGCATTCCGCACCATCGATTTCGAACGCTACACCATCGTCGTATCGCAAAGCGCGCGCGAGGCAACCGAAAACAAGTCGGCGCGCTCGATGCCGACCTACCGGCTGATCACTGAGCCGAGCAATGACCGGCTGGCCGAGCTGCTGTGGCGGATCGCGATGCCCGTGATGTGCGCGGTGCAGATGCTGCTGGCAATCCCGCTGGGTTTCGTCAACCCGCGTCGCGGACGAGCGCTGAACCTGATGATTGCGCTGCTGCTGGCCGTCACTTACAGCAATGCGATCGGCATCCTGCAGGCCCAGGTAGGCAGTGGCCGGGTGGCTTTCGGTGTCGCATCCTGGTCGCTGCATGCAGTGGTGCTGCTGATAATCGGGGTGCTGTTCGTCCTGCGCGACAACACTAACAGCCGCTGGCATCCGGCCCGCCTGTGGGGCACGCTGCGGCGGACCCTGCTGGTCCGGCAGCGGGAGGCGGCATGAGGGTCCTGCGTCGCTATTTCTCGGGAGAGATCTACCGCTCGGTGCTGTTCGCGCTGATCGCCTTCCTCGCGCTGTTCGCCTTTTTCGACCTGATGGGCGAATTGCAGTCGGTTGGACGCGGGCCGTACCAGATCCAGCACGCGTTCCTGTTCGTCGCCCTTGGCCTGCCGGCCTACGCCTACGAACTGATGCCGATTGCGGTGCTGATCGGCACCATCTTCGTGATGGCCCAGCTGGCCTCCCGTTCCGAGTTCACCGTCATGCGCGCCTCGTCCCTTTCCATGGGGCGCGCCATCCGGCTGCTGATGCGGATCGGGCTGGTACTGGCGCTCATCACCTTCGTGCTGGGCGAATTCGTCGCCCCGCGCAGCACCGAATTCCGCGAAGGGTTCAAGCGCAGCATCCAGGGCGCTGCGCTGTCGTCGGCGTTCCGCTCGGGTCTGTGGGCCAAAGATGTGCTGCGCGATCCGGTATCCCAGCAAGCCATCGGCTCGCGCTTCCTGAATGCCAGCCGGATCGAGCCGGACCAATCCGTGCGCGACGTCCAGCTATTCGAGTTCGACACCCAGATGCGGCTGCAGCGGCGCGTCTCTGCAGCGCGCGCAGAGTTCCTCGGCAACGGCACCTGGCGCCTGCTGCAGGTGCAGGAAATGGAAATGAAGCCGATCGAGGGCGAGGCGGGTCGCGGCCGGCCGCAGGCCGTGGTTCGGCGCCAGCTTGACAGCAGCCAGATGCAATCCGAGATCACGCCCGACATCCTTGCCGTGCTGCTGGCCGACCCCAAAAAAATGTCGGCGCTCGACCTCACGCTGTTCAGCCGTCACCTGCAGGACAACCAGCAGCGCAGTGATGCCTATGAAATTGCCCTGTGGAAGAAGCTGCTCTATCCGGCCGTGGTGATGGTCATGATGATCCTCGCCCTGCCATTTGCCTATGTGCAGGTGCGCAGCGGCGGTTTGTCACTGAAGGTGTTCGTCGGTGTCATGATCGGCCTGGTATTCCACCTCGTGAACAATCTGTTTTCCCATATCGGCCTGCTGAACGCCTGGTCGCCGCTGGCCACTGCGCTCACCCCGAGCCTTCTGTTCCTGCTGGCGGCCATCGCGGCGCTCTGGTGGGTTGAACGACACTGAATGACGATGAAAAACGCACTAATCCTGTTTGCGCATGGCGCACGCGACCCGCGCTGGGCCCAGCCTTTCCAGAAGCTGCAGGCGATCGCCCGCGCGCAGCGGCCGGATACCGAGGTGGAACTGGCTTTCCTGGAACTGATGGAGCCGCGGCTGCCGGAAGTGGTGTCGCGCCTGGTGGCGGCCGGCTGCACGTCCGTCAGCGTGGTGCCGGTTTTCCTGGGGCAGGGCGGCCATGTGCTGCGCGACCTGCCGCCAATGATCGACGAGCTGCGGGTGCAGTATCCGGAACTGCACGTGACGGTATCGCCCGCTGTCGGCGAAAGCCCGGAAGTACTGGCAGCGATTGCCGGGTACTGCCTCGCGAGCCTGCCGGGCGCAGA
>JAIXTG010000399.1 GCA_027484285.1 Oxalobacteraceae bacterium
CCGTAGCAGATGACATCTGCCTTTGCACGGATGCGCTCCATGATGGGCGCATAGATTTCGTAGGCATCGCGCTGGCGCCCGGTCTGCGGATCATACGGATGGAAATGGATGATCGATGCACCTTCGGCGACGCAGGCCAGTGCCTGCTCGACGATCTCGTCGGCCGTCACCGGAATGCCCGGCTGGCGCTCGCGCGACCAGGGTCCGTTCAGTGCTGCCTCAAGCCATATAGCGGTGCGCATGGTGTCTCCTTTTTGTATGTGGGTTCCTGGCTGCGCTTTCATTCGCCCGAACCCCCCTTTCATCAATCGAAAGTCATGCAGGCCCGCAGCGATTTCGGCCGCGGCTATGATGGCGTGGCATTCAGCCAGCATCGGTTCGGAAGCGGCCACGCGCGACATTCTTCGCGATTCCGCGCGCAAGTCAAGTAACCGGCTGCAGGCAGACTCATGAACATCATTTTTTCGAGGATACATCGATGGCATCACCCTTCTGCACCGGTCGCAGGCTGTTTGCCGCATTCGCCATGGCAGCTGCATTGAGCGGCGATGCGCTCGCAGCAGGTTCTGTCGAGATGCAGGTCGAGCATCTGGTCAAGCAGGCGATGGCCGAGTACAACACGGCCATGGAAGCCAATGACAGCGCAAACTTCCTCAAGTACTTCGCGTCAAACGCGAGGCGCGAGACACCGCTGTCAGTGCAGTCCGGCCGGGACGAGCTGAGCAAATACTTCGAAGCCGAATTCAAGAAGTACAAGGCCACTTACCAGGTGAAGAAGATATTCGTGCGCGGCAGTTCCGCCGCCATTGTCTTCACCTGGGATGCTGTCGACCGCCAGTCGGGCGATGCCCTCAAAATCGACATGGTAGGCCTGTACGAAGTGGGATCGAGCGGGCAATTCAGTTCTGCCGCCTACTACTTCGACTCGGCAAAAGCACAGGCGCTCGCCGGACTCGGAAAATAAGGACGCGGAAGCCATGATGTACCTGAACCTGAAGCGCGTGGCCGTCGCATTGCTGGCCACCACCTGTGCCTTTGGCAGCGCCCGCGCCGCACCGACGGAAGACGCATTTGTGTGCATGGAAGACACGCAGGCCCAGTGCGACCACAAAAACAAGAATCTGGAGTTGTACATCAAGGGGCATGATGCATTCGATCGCAATCGCGAAACGGGTGACTTCAACGAGGCCCGCAACATCGCACTCGAACTGCTGGCGCGCGGCGATACCCGGCATGCAAAGACGCTGCTGAAGCACATTTACATGCAAGTCATGCAGGGGGCCCACAAGAATTATGTGGAGGCCTATCGATGGGTGGCGGCCGACATTGCCGCAGGCGTCACCTACAGCCGGCTGCCGCTGGAGCGAGTGCGCGCGTCGCTGGCCGAAAAAATGAGTGCCGAGCAGCTGGCCGAAGCAATGAAGTAAATCGCGCGCCGCCTGCGGCCGCAGGCGCCGATCAGGCGCGGACCAGGCGCGCCGGCCCGTCCCTCCAGGCACGGGCGCGCCTGTCCCGGCCTATTTCTTCAGTCGAAGGTCTTCCTTCACGTATTTCGCGAGCAGGGATATCGTCTCTTCGTCAATCAGGCCCTTGAACGCCGGCATGCCCTTGGACGTCCGGCCATAGGTGATGATGAACGCGACCTGGTCTTCGGTGAGCGGGGTCACGCGCAGGTCTGCGCCGTATCCGCCCTCATTCTGGCCGCCGCGGCCGTCCGGCATGTGGCAGGTGATGCAGCCATGCCGCTCGAATGCTGCCCGTCCGCCGCCGCGCGGGACCTTGATCACGGGCCGATCTTCAGTCTCGGTTTCGGCGTAGGCGTCGCCGCTCGCGCTCCACACGCCCACCGCGGACAAAGCGGCGATCGCGAGGGTGATTGTCATTGTTCTGATACGTTTCATTGCCTTCCACCTTGCAGATTTTCTGTTTGGATTTCCTCTTCCTGCCACCGGCAGTCTGGCCTGCATGCCGATGAAAGCAGAAACGCGGGGCCGCCAGACTGACGGCCCCGCGCTACTCATGCAACGATCAGTTGTCGAGTGCGAACACGTACAGCATGTTGCTCGGCACCTGCGCCTTCAGTTCCGGCGTCGCATTGACGAACCACTGCGGCCACGCGCCGCCCAGGCCCACTTCAAGCGCGATGTACTGCTTGCCGTCGGCCATGAAGCTGATCGGCGGCGCATTGATCGCCGAACCCGTTTCGAACTTCCAGAGCTCTTCCAGGGTCACCGCGTCCAGCGCCACGAACTCGCCCTCTGCGTAGCCTGCGAACACCAGTCCGCCGGCAGTCGACATCAGGCCGCCCAGTTGCGGGTGCTTGGTCGAGTGCTTCTTGACGACCTTGCCGGTGCCGACGTCGATCGCAGTAATCGAGCCCCAGATGCGGCCGCATGCAGGATCATCGAAAGTCGAGAACGGCGCGCCGCCGAGGAACAGCGCACGGCCTTTCAGTGCACCCGGTTCCGTCACCTCGGCGAACGCCTTGTTGCAGCCGTCGATCGTCGGGATGTAGTACCGGTTGGTCTGCGGGCTGTAGGTGGTCGGCGGCCAGTTCTTGCCTCCCATGTGGCCCGGCTTGAGCACGCCTTCGACCGTGCCGCGGCCCTTGGTCGCGGTACCGCGTGCAGCTGCGGTGCCCTTCACGTAGGTCTGGACGTCTTTCTTCGCGTCATAGGCCTTGGGCTTGCACTTGGCATCCAGGCCGCCCGACCAGTTCAGCTCTTCGACGAACTGCGAGCACCACAGCGGCTCACCGGTCTTGCGATCGAGTGCGTAGGCATAACCGTTGCGGTTGGCATGCAGGGTTGCACGACGGAACACGCCATTGATCTGCGTATCGACGAACGTGTTTTCGTTGACCGAATCGTAGTCATACGGATCGTTCGGCGTGTGCTGGAAACCCCAGCGGATCTTTCCGGTATCGGCGTCGAGAGCAATCGTCGAATCGGTCCAGAGGTTGTCGCCCGGACGATAGGCATTGTCCCAGTCCGGGCCCGGGTTCGCAGTGCCCCAGACGATCACGTTCAGTTCGGGATCATAGGAACCGGTGACCCAGGTCGTGCCGCCACCCGTCTTCCATGCACCGTGCTTGTCCTTCCACGTTTCGTGGCCGGGCTCGCCCGGGCCGGGAATCGTATACGTGCGCCAGCGACGCTTGCCAGTCTTCAGGTCGATCGCCTCGATCCAGCCGCGAACGCCATACTCGGCGCCGGCCATGCCGGTGACGACCATGTCCTTGACGATCAGCGGTGCGCCCGTGATGGTTTCGCTCTTGCCCGGATCAGCGACCTGCACTTCCCAGACTTTCGCGCCATCGGTCTTGTTGAGGGCAACGATACGACCGTCGATAACGGGCGAAATCACCAGATTGCCGGCCAGGACAGCACCGCGGTTGTTGATGCCGCAGCAAGCGACGGTCGTCGCATAATCGGGATCGGCTGCCGGATCAAACTGCCAGACCATGCGCGGCACGCCACCGCGGGTATCGAGCTTGGTCACGACGCCCCAGCCCGTGGTCAGGTACAGAAACCCGTCCTCGGCGACCGGCGTGCCTTCCAGGCCGGCGTATTTGTACTGGATGATTTCCTTGCCGCCGCCCTGCGTTCCGCCCATTGCCCAAGTGAAGGCGACTTTCAGCCGCTTGACGTTCTTGGTGTTGACCTGGTCAAGACCGGAGAAGCGGTGGGCTTCCAGGTTGCCGTGGTGACTAAGCCAGTTCTGCGGCTCTTTCTCGCTGTGGTTGAGTCGCTCGGACGTGACATCGGCCGACAAGGCCGAGGCCGACATGAGCGCGCCTGCAAGGAGGACGCCCAGCTTGGTGAGCGATCCCTTTTGCTTCATAAGCATTTTTGTCTCCCCTGATTTTAATAAGCTGTTGCGGGTGACTGCCGACATTCTCATGGCGGTCAGCGGTTCCGAATCTACACACCGCGTTGGCAAAAGCCAATTGAACGGACGGTCGTTCCGGGTTTTTATTTTGTTGATGCTTATCTCGAAAAGCGGAAGTCGGCGCGCCTCCGTTTCAATGCACAATGCGTCGCGCACCACGATCCGCCATCCGCAAACACCTTCCTGATCGACTGCATGAGACCGCTGCTTATTCCGGCTGTCGCCGTCGCCCTGCTGGCAGCGGCCGGGCAAGTGATTTCCGAGCCGCGGAGCTTTCGCGATTGCGATGCCTGCCCGGTGATGGCAGTGATACCCGCAGGCGTGCTGATGATGGGATCGTCCCCGCCGCAGGGCGCAGCGCTATCCGAAGAAGAACTGAAATACGCCGGCGAGTTCGAAGAGCAGCCGCGCCACGCCGTCGCGGTCGGCTCATTTGCAATCGGCCGCTTTGAAGTGACGCAGGCCGAATGGACAGCGATCATGGGAGAGAATCCGAGCGGCCATCGCGGCGATGCACACCCGGTCGAGAACGTGAGCTGGGAAGAAGCGACCGACTTCGCCCGCCGGCTGGCGGAACGTACCGGCAAAAAATACCGCCTGCCCACCGAGGCCGAGTGGGAGTACGCGGCACGGGGCGGCAGCGAGCGCCGCTTCCCTTTCGGCGATGACCCGGCGTCCCTGCCCGACTACGCGTGGTACCGCGATACGTCCGGCGGCCGCACGCACCCTGTCGGCATGCGCAAACCGAACGGCTTTGGGCTATACGACATGCTCGGCAATGTGTGGGAGCGCACGCAAGACTGCTGGAAGCCGCATTACGAGGGCGCGCCGGTGGACGGCAGTGCATGGACCGAGGGCGATTGCGACCTGCGCACCGTGCGCGGGGGCTCGTGGGTCAACCTGCCGCAATTCCTGCGCCCGGCCGCCCGCTTCCGCTATGCGCTCGCCAGCCGCTACGAATTCGTCGGGCTGCGCATTGCGCGCGACCTGGATCCGGGCGAGTAAGCACGTGCCAGGCACGTAGCCGTCAATCGCCGGCAGTCCGCGGATTGCCGGTCCCGTGCCTGAGCCATTCCTCGGATACCCCCGGCATGCATGCAATGATGGACAACTTGCCGGCGGTCGGATACGCGTCCGCTTCCACCCATCGATACACGGACGCCAGCGACAGCGGCCTGCCTGCATAGCGCCGGTTGAATGCCGCGTGAAACTCCCGCTTGCTGTCGAGGGCATCGCCGGCGTCAACCAGCGCCCCTTTCAGGCGCCCGGAAAACGCCTCGCGCCTGATCGCCGCATTCATCGCAACTGCTTCGTCGGGCCAGCGGCCCCTAAAAAAAAGCTCCCGCAGGATCGCCGTCCCGCGGGAGTCAAAGCCAACGAGAGAGACTACGAAGGACGGAGATTGCCAACACAACCACTGCCCTTTTTCCCACTAACTGCCACTTGCACCTACATCCTAGGCAGCTCGGCAGCCGCTGGAAATTTCGAAATTTGAAAGGGGGGTTATGCAGATGGCGCAGAGGCTCACGGGTTCCGGGGCGCTTCGCCTGCGCTCAACTGCGGGTTTGGCAATCGCAAATCCGCTCTGTTTGTCATCCGACCCGACCTTCACTATAGTCTTTATAAAAATCAAACCGCCGAGGCGCGTTCGCGAACCGCTGACGTCTGCACCGAATGCGCGGAAATAAAAACGTCACACGATGACGATGGGGGAGACCGCCGATGGGAATGCATTTCGATTTCACCGACATGCGGCTGCTGACGCATATTGCAGAGATGCACAGCCTCACTGGCGGGGCCAAGCGCTCCTGCCTGTCATTGCCGGCAGCCAGTTCACGGCTGAAACGCTTCGAGGACAGTCTCGGACTCAAGCTCTTCCATCGCACTGCCCACGGCCTGACCCTGACGCCGGGCGGCGACGTCGTACTGCGTTACTCGCGCGAGGTGAACCAGCAGCTCGAGCGCATGCGCTGCGAGCTCCACCAGTTCGTCAGGGGCATCAAGGGCATGCTCAGGCTGCAAGCCAACACCATTGCCACCACCGACTTTATTCCGGCAATCTTGCCGGCCTTCCTTGCGACCCATCCGGATGTCGACGTCGACCTGCGCGAGCGGCTGTCGCCGGAGATCGTGCGTGCGGTATGCGACGGCTCGGCCGACATCGGCATCGTGGTGGGCGACGTCAATATCGAGGGGTTGGAAGTCATCCCCTATCGCGACGACAGGCTCGTGCTGGTTACCTCCGTCAACCACGAACTGCACGGCATTGGCGAAGTGGACTACCTGCAGACGCTGAAATACGAGCATGTATCCCTTTATGAAGGCAGCGCGCTCAGCACCTTGCTGCTGCAGATGGCCAGCGAGAGCCACAGCACACTGCGCTCCCGCATCCGCGTCGGCAATTTCGAGGCGGCATGCCGGATCATCGAGGCCAATGTCGCGATCGGCATCGTGCCGGAATCTACCGCACGTCGCTACGAAAAATCGATGCGCATCTCGATTGCACGGCTGGCCGATCCCTGGTCCCTGCAACGGATGTCGATTTGCATGAAGAGCTTCAGCGAGCTTCCGACCTTCGGGCGCGACTTGATCCAAATGATACTCAGCGATCTTGCGCTGGCAGCCGAATACTGAATAGCGGGCGCCTGCCTTGCGGCAGCGCTCGCCTTCCCCGCAGGCCGGCACCAAAAAAAAGCCCGGACCTTTCGGCACCGGGCAAGAACGACAGGGAAAAAACCGGATCAGCGGTGACGATAGACCGCCGTCTCGAACTCGACGAAGCCCGGATAGGACGCGCAGTCGTGGAACGGCAGCATCTGGGTTGCCCAGTAGCCGCCGATGCCGTTCTTGCGGTCGATCCAGTAGTAGCTGTTGGCCAGGCCTGCCCAGGCCAGCGAGCCGGCCGGACGGCCGGTGGGCAGGTCTTCGCGGTTGGTCATGAAGGTGTACGCCCAGCCCTTGTCGACGCCCGGGAAGAATTCGCCCGGGTTGGTCAGCGACGGAATCGACGTCGGCCATGCGCCGACGGCGAGCCCCATCTTCTGCAGGCCATCCTCGGCCATCATCGCGACGGTCTCGGCCTTCAGCACGCGGCCGTTCTCGCCCTC
>JAIXTG010000157.1 GCA_027484285.1 Oxalobacteraceae bacterium
GCCTTCGAGAAGTGGTACGGCATGCCGCATTCCTGCCCGGACCTGCTGGCCGAGGCTGTCTACGGCCTGCCCGAGGTCAACCGGGAGGCGATCCGCAAAGCGCGCCTGATCGGCCTGCCCGGGTGCTACCCGACGTCGATGCAGCTCGGCTTCAAGCCGCTGCTGTCACAGGGCAAGCCGCTGGTGAACGAGGGCGCGCTGATTGCGGACTGCAAGTCCGGCGTATCCGGCGCCGGCCGCAAGGCCGAGGTGCACACGCTGCTGGCCGAGGCGGCCGACAATTTCAAGGCCTACGGCGTGAAAGGTCACCGCCACCTGCCGGAAACTGTTCAGGGCCTGGAAGACATCGCCGGCCGCAAGATCGGGCTGACCTTCGTGCCGCACCTGGTGCCGATGATCCGTGGCATTCATTCGACTTTGTACGCGACCCTGCTGCCCGAGGCGCGCGGGATCGATTTCCAGGCGCTGTACGAGCAGCATTACGCCAATGATCCGTTCGTCGACGTGCTGCCGGCCGGCAGCCATCCGGAAACCCGTTCGGTGCGTGCGTCCAACATGCTGCGCATCGCGGTCCATCGTCCGGAGGGCGGCGACCTGCTGGTGATCCTCGTCGTCGAGGATAACCTCGTCAAAGGCGCGGCCGGCCAGGGCGTGCAGTGCATGAACCTGATGTTCGGCCTCGACGAGACCGCCGGCCTGAAACACGTACCCATCCTCCCGTAGTGCCCGCTTCGCAAGGTTGGCGGAGCGCAAGCCTTCGCCAATGCCCCGCCTCGGCCATGCCGGCCACAGGCAGAATCTCCGATCCGGCGACGGGTCGGCACAGGGCGGGGGAGCGATGGAGAGCACAAGGGCGTGGGGAACAGTCGACAGCCTGATTGGTCCGGGCTGTCTGGTAGAAGGCGTAGTCGTATTCCGCGGCGGCCTGCGGGTCGATGGCGAAATTGCGGGCGGCGTGCGCGGCGACCCCGGAACCGGCAGCTGCCTTTTGCTGTCTGGGCAGGGGCGCATCATGGGCGATGTGAGCGCAGACCACATATCCATCGGCGGCGAGCTGGTCGGGAATCTCCATGCGGCAGGCAGGGTTGAATTACTGCCCCGCGCGCGGATAATCGGAAATATTTCCTATACCAGCCTGGCGATGCACGCGGGCGCTTGCGTGGCCGGCAGACTGTGTCCTGGCGAGTGGCAAGGCGCCTCGACGCCAGCGGCCTTGCAGCCCAGCGGCTATAATCCCGGACCTCTGGTCCAAAATGCAGGAGCACTGACATGAACGCAATCACCGAAATGCCGGCACCCATCATCTTCACGGACAGCGCAGCGACCAAGGTCGCCCAGCTGATCGAGGAAGAAGGCAACCCGGATCTGAAACTGCGCGTTTTCGTGCAGGGCGGCGGCTGCTCGGGCTTCCAGTACGGTTTTACCTTTGACGAAATCGTGAACGAGGATGACACCACGATGGTCAAGAACGGCGTGCATTTGCTGATCGATTCGATGAGCTACCAGTACCTGGTCGGCGCCGAGATCGACTACAAGGACGACCTCGAGGGCGCGCAGTTCGTGATCAAGAATCCGAACGCAACCACGACCTGCGGCTGCGGTTCGTCGTTCTCGGCCTGACGCCGTCCCGGGCAACGCCCGGCGGCCATAAAAAAAGCGCGGAGCGATCCGCGCTTTTTGTTTTCCCGAAGGCGGGGCGGCGCCGCTACGCCGGATAGAGCGCACCCAGGATGCGCGGCCCGCGAGCGCCGGTGACGGCCGGCAGGTTGCCCGGCTGCCTGTCGCAGAAGCGTGCCGCCAGCCAAGCGAAGGCGCTTGCCTCCACATGGTTCGGAGAAATGCCCAGTGCGTCGGTGCTGTGCACAGGCTTGCCCAGCAGGGCCTGCAATTGCGTCATCAGGTGGCCATTCAGCGCGCCGCCGCCGCACACATAAACTGCCTCGGCATCCGGCGCATCACGCAGGATGGCGTCTGCCAGCGTGCGCGCAGTGAACATTGCAAGCGTCGCCTGTATGTCGACCGGCGCGGCAGCGGCGAAGTCCTGCAGCCGCTCGGCAAGCCAGTCGGCATTGAACAGGTCGCGGCCGGTGCTTTTGGGGGCGGGCAGGGCGAGGTAAGGCTCGGACAGCAGGCGATCCAGCAGCGCGGGCAGCAGCCTGCCGGCAGCGGCCCAGTCGCCATTGGCGTCATAAGGCTGGCCAAGGTGGCGTGCCACCCAGCCATCCATCAGCACATTGCCCGGACCGGTGTCATATCCCAGCACGTCGCCGTTGGCGTGCAGCACGCTGATGTTGCCGATGCCGCCGATGTTGGCCACTACGCGGGTTGCGTCCGGGCTGCCGAACATGGCCTGGTGAAACGCGGGCACCAGTGGCGCGCCCTGGCCGCCGGCCGCGATGTCGCGGCTGCGGAAGTCGGCGATGACGTCGATGCCGGTCAGCTCGGCCAGCAGGGCCGGCGCATTGATCTGTCGGGTATATCCGAGGGCCGGCAGGTGGCGGATAGTCTGGCCATGCGCCCCGATCGCCCGGATGTCGCCCGCCGACACGCCTACCTTCCGCAGCAGCTCGTGCACGCAGTCGGCATACAGCCGCGCCAGTTCTACGGCGGCGAGTGCCTCGGTGTGGATTTCATCGGGAGCCGGCGCCTGCAGCGCGAGCAGGGTCGCGCGCAGTGTCGTCGGGAAAGGCAGGTAGGCGGCGTGCAGCTTGCCGTCGAATGCGGTCAGCACGCCATCGACACCGTCGAGGCTGGTGCCGGACATCAGGCCGATGTAGGACACGGCTCAGCGCGCAGCGACTTGGACCGAATCGCCCGCCATCAGCGCGAACCGGTGCCCCATGTCGGCAGCCACGCGGCGGAACTGCTGCAGCTCGGCGCCGGCCAGTGCAACCGCCTGCGGGACAACAATGGAATTCGGGTCGCGAGCGATCTCGTTGATGCGAAATTCATAGTGCAGGTGGGGCCCGGTCGACCAGCCGGTCGAGCCGACATAGCCAATGATTTCGCCCTGCGACACGCGCCCGCCACGCCTTGCCGCGATGCGGCTCATGTGCGCGTAGGCGGTCGAGTAGGACTTGCCGTGGCGGACCACCACCATGTTGCCGTAGCCGCCAGCGTTGCCGGCGAACTCGATCACGCCGTCACCGGTGGCGCGGATCGGCGTGCCGGTCGGCGCAGCGAAATCGATGCCCTTGTGCTGCTTCCACTGGCCAGACACCGGATGCACCCGCATCGCAAAGCCCGACGTCACGCGCGAGAACGGCAGCGGCGATTTCAAGAAAGCCTTCTTGAGTGCCTTGCCCTGCAGGTCGTAGTAGCCGCCTTTTGCGCTGTCTTCCGGACGCCCGAACCAGACAGCCTGGAAGGTCTTGCCGGCATTGCGGAATTCGGCTGCCAGCACGCGGCCGCTGCGTACCATTTCCCCGTCTTCCCAGAGGGTTTCGTACACCACCTGGAAGCGGTCGCCTTTGCGCAGGTCGCTGGCGAAATCGATGTCGGACGAGAAGATCTCGACCAGCTGCATTGCCACGGCATCCGGCACCTGGGCGGCGTCAGTCGCTGCAAACAGCGACGAGCGGATCTCGCCGCTGCGCATCTCTACCCGGCTGTCGGCCGCAAACGGCATCTGCTTGGCGACGAAGCCGGCCGTGCCGCGCTGGATCACCAGCCGCTTGAGCTCATCGCGATTCTCGGTCACTAGCGTGCTGGCCGACAGCAGCCGGCCGTCGCCATCCACCGTTGCCTGTATCCGCCGGCCCGGTCGAAGCCCGAGCAGCGGGCGCGCATTTGCATCGCTGCGAATGAAGCTGGCTGCCTGCGGATCGTTGACGCCCAGCCTTTCCAGCAGCGCCGCCAGGTTGTCGCCCGGGCGAACCCGCTCTTCGGCAACGAACTGGCCGACGGCCGGCGACAGCGCGGCGATCTGCGTGTTGAGGTCCGGCACGGGCAGTTCTTCGACGATCAGGGTGACCGGCAGGTCGGCAGCATCCGGCGCGATCGGCGCCACGCCGGCGGCACCGAACGCGACCAGCGACAGGCCGAGGGCCGTGCCCGAGATCAGGCGAGTCTTGCGGGAAGCACGCAGCGCCGACACCAGCGCGCCTGCGACTTCCAGTAATTTGGCTCTCAGACTCATGCAATCAGATAGAATTTGCGGTTTTGTGAACGGGGCGGCAAGCGCCGGCCCGGGTTCATTTCTGGCAAAACAAAGCGCGCATTATAGCAAACGCAAAACCGCGCTTTTTCGACCAAATCAAGTACTTATGGACGCCAATTCAACGCCTGCCCGGCCTGCGCCGGCCCAAGATGGTGCAGTTTCTGCTGCCTTGCCCCTTTCGGATGCAGTGCGGGAGGCGCTGGCCATCGTCAAGCGCGGTGCCGAGGAATTGCTGATCGAGGCTGAATTCGCACAGAAACTCGCGCTTTCCGAAAAAACCGGCAAGCCGCTGCGCGTCAAGCTCGGCCTGGATCCCACGGCGCCCGACCTGCACCTCGGACACACCGTCGTACTCAACAAATTGCGGCAGCTGCAAGATCTGGGCCACACGGTGATTTTCCTGATCGGGGATTTCACCTCGATGATTGGTGACCCGTCCGGACGCAATGTCACCCGGCCGCCGCTGACGCGCGAGCAGATCGAGGACAACGCGAAAACGTATTTTGCGCAGGCCAGCCTCGTGCTCGACCCGGCTCGCACCGAGATCCGCTACAACTCCGAGTGGTGCGACCCGCTCGGCGCGCGCGGCATGATCCAGCTGTCTGCCCGCTACACCGTCGCGCGCATTCTCGAGCGCGAGGATTTTACCAAGCGCTTCAAGGCCGGCACGCCGATTTCGGTGCATGAACTGCTGTATCCGCTGATGCAGGGCTATGACTCGGTCGCGCTGCAGTCCGATCTCGAACTGGGCGGTACCGACCAGAAATTCAACTTGCTGGTCGGGCGCGAACTCCAGAAAGACTATGGCCAGTCGCCGCAGTGCATCCTGACCATGCCGCTGCTCGAGGGTTTGGACGGCGTCGAGAAAATGTCGAAGTCCAAGAACAATTACATCGGCATCACTGAGCCTGCCAACACCATGTTTGCCAAGGTGATGAGCATTTCGGACGAAGCCATGTGGCGCTGGTATGACCTGCTGTCATTCCGCTCGCTGGCCGAGATTGCGCAATTCAGGTCGGACGTCGAAGGCGGCCGTAATCCGCGCGATGTGAAAGTGCTGCTCGGGCAGGAAATCGTCGAGCGCTTCCATTCGCGCAAGGCAGCTGAGGATGCGCTGGCCGATTTCAACAACCGTGCGCGCGGCGGCATACCGGATGACGTGCCTGCCGTCCGGCTGGACGGTGCGCCGCTGGGCATTGGCCAGCTGCTGAAGCAGGCCGGGCTGTGCGGATCGACTTCCGAAGCGCTGCGCATGGTGGAGCAGGGCGGCGTGCGGATCGACGGTGCTGCGGTCAGCGACAAGGCGCTGAAAGTCGATGCCGGCACCTTTGTTGTCCAGGTAGGCAAGCGCAAGTTCGCGCGCGTCACGCTGTCGTGATCGGCCTGCTGCAGCGCGTATCCGAGGCGAGCGTCACCGTCGACGGCGAATGCGTCGGCCGCATCGGCCCGGGCCTGCTGGTGCTGCTGTGCGCCGAGCGCGGCGATACGCAAAAGGAAGCCGATGCATTGCTGGCGAAGCTGCTGGCCTATCGCGTCTTCTACGATGCCGACGGCAAGATGAACCTGAACGTCGGCCAGGTCGGCGGCGGTTTGTTGCTGGTGCCGCAATTCACGCTGGCCGCCGATACCCGCTCGGGTACCCGTCCGTCGTTCACGCCGGCTGCTCCGCCGCAGCAGGCGCGCGAGTTGTTCGATTACACCGTCGACCGCGCGCGTACCTGCCATCAGCCAGTCGAAACCGGCCGCTTTGGCGCCGACATGAAGGTGGCGCTGGTCAATGACGGCCCGGTGACGTTCTGGCTGCAGGTGGCTCCAAGCCATTGAGTTCAATCGAGGAGCCGCGCATGAAACTCTGGAGCAAGTCCTTCGACAACGACACCCCGATTCCGGGCGACCATGCTTTTGCCGTCACTGATCCGACGAGCCATGTTGCGCTGTCGACCAACCGCAATCCGCATTTCGCGTGGAGCGATTTGCCGGCCGGCACCCGTTCGCTGGCGCTGATCTGCCACGACCCGGACGTGCCTTCGGTCGGCGATGACGTGAATCAGGCCGGACGCACTCTCCCGTCCGATCTGCCGCGTGTGCATTTCTATCATTGGGTACTGGTCGACCTGCTGCCGGCGATTCACGAGATTCCCGCCGGCGAATACAGTGCCGAGGTGACGCCGCGCGGCAAACCCGGGCCGGCCGTGCCGAATGGCGCGCGCCAGGGCGTCAACGACTACACCGGCTGGTTTGCCGGCGATGACGCCATGGCAGGCGACTATTTCGGCTACGACGGCCCCTGCCCGCCGTGGAACGACGAGCGCATCCACCGCTATGTGTTCACCCTGTATGCGCTAGATGTGCCGCGGCTGGCGGTCGATGGCAGCTTCACCGGTCCCGAGGCGCTGCAGGCAATGGTCGGCCACATCCTCGGACAGGCCAGCCATACCGGCTTCTACTCCCTGAACCAGCAGATCGCGCACAAGCTCGGCGTGGACTCGGGCCGCTGATGGAGATCCTGCTGATCCGCCATGGCGA
>JAIXTG010000270.1 GCA_027484285.1 Oxalobacteraceae bacterium
CGCGACCGGCAGCTGGACCGAGCCGCTGCCGGTCAAGCGCGGCGAAGTCTGGGCCAGCGCCTTCGCGCAGCTCAACCTGCCCGGCCTGCGCCTGTCGTTTACCTGATCGCCAGCCGCCCCGGTGGCCGCTCCCGCCGGGGCGGCTGCCCGGCTATTGAATAGATAAAAACAATCAATTCGAATTACTCAATAGTCTTATCTATAGTTCATCCCATCGACACGCCCAACCGGGCGGCGGGATGAACCCCCTTCACCGTCGCAGCGTGCCCAGACCGGATACCCGGCCACCGGCGCGACAGCCCTTTCGTTGAATGTGCCGTTGGCAGGACCGGCCCTGCGCCGTGCCAGCCGGTAGAATCCGAGTGATGAAAATGGCAACTTAACCCCAGGAGGAAGCATGGCCGCAAGCAAAGTCCCCGCGATCGACTTCGGCATCAGCACCGGCGACCGCGAACAAATCGTCGACGGGCTCAGTCATCTGCTCGCCGATACCTACACGCTCTACCTGAAGACCCACAACTTCCACTGGAACGTGACCGGTCCGATGTTCCAGACCCTGCACCTGCTGTTCATGGAGTTCTACACCGAGCAGTGGACCGCGGTAGACCTGATCGCGGAGCGCATCCGCGCGATGGGCGCGCCGGCACCAGGCACCTACGAGGAATTTGCGAAGCTGACTGCCATCAAGCCGAGCGCAGGACTGCCGAAAGCGCGCGAAATGATCATCGAGCTGATCGAGGGCCAGGAGACGGTGGCGCGCACCGCACGCCAGATGTTCGGCGTGGCGTCCGATGCCAACGACCAGCCCACCTGCGACCTGCTCACCCAGCGCATGCAGATCCACGAAAAGAATGCGTGGATGCTGCGCAGCCTGCTCGAAGACTGACGAAGTGCGGCGAGGCTGGCCACGGGCGGCCGGCCTCGCGCAAGTTGTTGCCTGTTGACCGCGCATCGACGCGCCGCCCGCGTCGCCGACCGGTATTTCCCGTTATCCTGCGCGGCTGGAAAAACAAAACCAACAGGAGTGCCCGTGTCCCCCACCACCGTGCAGATCGTCGGCGCCGTGATATTCGCGCTGGCGCTGATCCACACCTTTTCCACGTCGATTTTCGAGCGCCTCGCGCATGCACGGCCTGCGCATGCCGGCGTCTGGCACCTGCTGGGCGAGGTCGAGGTCGTGTTCGGCTTCTGGGCCATGATCCTGGTCGTCGCCATGGCCGTCCTGACCAGCGGACCGGAAGCCGTCACCTATCTGGACAGCCGCAATTACACCGAGCCGATGTTCGTGTTCGCGATCATGGTGGTGGCCGGCAGCCGGCCGATCCTGCAGGCCGCGCGCATGGCGGTCGACCTGATCGTCAAACTGCTGCCGCTGCCGAAGGAACTGGCTTTCTTTTTCACTGCGCTCGCTGTGGTGCCCCTGCTCGGCTCCTTCATCACCGAACCGGCCGCGATGACGCTGGCTGCGCTGCTGCTGCGCGACTCGGTGTTCAAGGGTGCGTCGAACCGGCTGCGCTATGCGGCGCTCGGCGTGCTGTTCGTGAATGTGTCGATCGGCGGCACGCTGACGCCGTTCGCCGCGCCGCCGGTGCTGATGGTGGCCGCCAAGTGGAATTTCGACCTGGCGTACATGCTCACCCACTTCGGCTGGAAGGCGGCAGTGGCAGTGTTTATCAACGCCAGCATGCTTACGCTGCTGTTCTCGCGCGAGATCCGCGCGCTGCCGCCGGCGCCCGCGTCGACCGAGGCGCGCGTACCGCTGCCGCTGCTGGTGCTGCACCTGCTGCTGCTGCTCGGCATCGTGGTATTCGCCCACCATCCGGCCGCCTTCATGGCACTGCTGCTGCTGTTCATGGGGATTGCTACGGCCTATCCGCAGCACCAGGACCGGCTGATCCTGCGCGAGGGCCTGCTGGTCGCCTTCTTCCTCGGCGGGCTGGTGGTGCTGGGCGGCCAGCAGCAATGGTGGCTGCAGCCGCTGCTGCTGAGCATGGATGCAACCTCGGTCTATTACGGCGCCACTGCACTGACCGCGATTACCGACAATGCGGCGCTGACCTATCTCGGCTCGCTGGTGGAGGGACTGTCGGAGGAATTCAAATATGCGCTGGTGTCCGGCGCGGTGACCGGTGGCGGCCTGACCATCATCGCGAATGCACCGAACCCGGCCGGTGCCTCGATCCTGCGCTCGCGCTTCGACGACGGCGCGATCAATGCGCTCGGCCTGCTGGCCGGCGCGGCGCTGCCGACGGTGGTGGCAATCGGCTGCTTCCGGCTGCTGCCCAACTTGTAAGGGCCGGATACGCCCGGCGGCACGGCTAGCGCAGATTGAACAGGCGCAGTCCCGCCTCATCCAGCGCGCGCTGCTCGGCCTTCGCCGCCAGCAGCGCGTGATTGCGCGTTTCCCGCTCCACCATCGCCTCCATCTTCGCCTGCTCGCGCAGCGCGGCCGCCAGCGCCGCCTGGGCGTCGGCCTGCAGCAGCTGTGCGTCCTGCAGCTGCGCCTCGACTTTGCGTCGCAGGCCGCGCAGGTGCTCGAGGAATTTGCGGTAAGTGATCGTGTCCTGAATCGAGTGTGCGACGCGCTGCGCCGCTTCATAGCGGGCGATGTAATCGTCGCGCAGGCGGTCGACATGCGCGATGCTGGCCTCGATCTTCTCGACACGCTGGCGCGCTTCGCTGGCCGCGGCCTGCGCGTCGCGCACCGCGGCCTTGGCCTTGTCTGCCAGTACGGACCAGGTCGCGTTCATGGCGATCAGCCCGCCGCCAGCAGGGCGCGGATGCCGGCACGCGTGGTCTTGTAGTCCACGCCCTCATGCATGTCCTGCCGCAGGAAAGTTTCCAGTTGCGGACGCAGCGCGATCGCCTGGTCGATCTCGGCATTCGAACCCGGCTCATATGCGCCGACCGAGATCAGGTCCTGGTTCTGCTGGTACAGCGACCACAAGCGGCGCGTCTTGTTCGCCAGCTTCAGTTCGTCCGGCCCGACCAGGTTCTGCATCACGCGCGAGATCGAGCCGTTCAGGTCGATCGCCGGGTAATGCGCAGCATCCGCCAGCTTGCGCGACAACATCACCTGTCCGTCAAGCGAGGCGCGCGCGATGTCGACGATCGGGTCCTGTGCATCATCGCCCTCGGCCAGCACGGTATAGATGGCCGTGATCGCGCCGTAACCATGGCGACCGACGCCGGTACGCTCGATCAGGTTCGGCAGCAGCGCAAACACCGAGGGCGGATAGCCTTTCGCCGTCGGCGGTTCGCCGATCGCCAGCCCGATCTCGCGCTGTGCATGCGCAACGCGGGTCAGGCTGTCCATCAGCATCAGCACGTTCTTGCCCTGGTCGCGGAAGTATTCGGCGATCACATGCGTGAGGTGCGTGGCCTTGAGCCGCATCACCGGCGACACATTGGCCGGCGCCGCTACCACAACCGACTTTGCGCGCCCTTCCGGCCCCAGCACTTCATTGATGAAGGCCTGCACTTCGCGCCCGCGCTCGCCGATCAGGCCGATCACGACCACGTCGGCCCGGGTATTGCGGGTGATCATGCCCAGCAGCGAGCTCTTGCCGACGCCCGAGCCGGCGACCAGGCCGATACGCTGGCCGCGTCCCATGGTGAGCAAGCCGTTGATGGCTTTCACGCCAACATCCAGTACCTGATTGATCGGCCCGCGCTCCATCGGGTTCAGCGGCAGGCCCAGCAGCGCCAGGCGGTCCGGGCAGTCCGGTGCCGGGCCGCCGTCCAGCGGCTGGCCAAAGGCATCGATCACGCGGCCCAGCAGCGCCGGGCCAAGTGCAGCCTCGGAAGAATTCGTCACCACCCGCACCGTCGCGCCGGGACCGATGCCGACCGGCTCGGTAAACGGCATCAGGAACAGGGTCTGGTCATTGAAGCCGACCACCTCGGCCTGCACCTTGTAGGCGCCGCCACCGGATTCGACTTCGCACAGCGCGCCGAGCGGCGCCATGATGCCGCGCGCCTCCAGCGTCATGCCGACCAGCCGCACCAGCGTGCCGGTATGGCCGGCGTCAGGCACCCGTGCCTGCGCGATCAGACGGTCGACGACGTCGGTGTAATCAGGCATCGCCATCCACCTGCACGGCGGCTTCGGTACGGCGCTCGTCCTGCGCGACCGGTGTGACATCCTCCACCTGCCGGCTGCCGCGTTCGCCGTCGGCCAGCCGTTCAGAAAGCTTGCCGCCGGCATTGCGCCAGCCCGGGGCCGCCGGCTGCGCCAGCGACTGCTTCAGGCCCGCAGTGCGGCGCTGGATCATGTCCTCCACCACGCTGCCGTCGAGCGACGCGCGCACGCTGCCGCGTTCCAGCAGGTTGTCCGGCCGCAGGATCAGGCTGTCGGAGAACTGGGCCACCGTAGGCCGGTACAGTTCGAGGTCATCGGGATGGAGGTGCACCACCACCGGCTTGTCGCCGGTGGCATTCAGCTCGCGCAGCGCATTGTCGACCAGGCGCGAAATCGCCTGCGGCGCCTGCGTCAGTTCGCC
>JAIXTG010000407.1 GCA_027484285.1 Oxalobacteraceae bacterium
ATCCACGGCGCTGCAGTTGCAGCGACCGGCCTTCTGCTGTCCCTGTCCGTGCATGCCGCCGAAATCACCGGCGCCGGCGCGACCTTCCCGTTCCCGATCTATTCGAAATGGGCCGAGGCATACAAGGCACAGACCGGCATCGGCCTGAATTATCAGTCGATCGGCTCCGGCGGCGGCGTTCGCCAGATCAAGGCCAAGACCGTCGATTTCGGCGCTACCGATCGTCCGCTCGACAAGGCCGAGCTGGACAAGGAAGGCCTGCTGCAGTTCCCGGCCATCATCGGCGGCGTCGTGCCGGTCATTAATCTCGACGGCATTGCCCCGGGCCAGCTGAAGCTGACCGGCGAAGTCATCGCCAATATCCACCTCGGCAAGATCACCAAGTGGAACGACGCGGCAATCACCGGCCTGAACTCGGGCGTCAATCTGCCGGCGACCAACATCACCGTCGTGCATCGCGCCGATTCGTCGGGCACCACGTTCCTGTGGACGGATTATCTGTCGAAGGTCAGCCCGGAATTCCAGAAGACCGTGGGCGCCAACACCGCGGTCAAGTGGCCGACCGGCGTGGGCGGCAAGGGCAATGAAGGCGTCGCCGCCAACGTGCAGCGCGTCAAGGGTGCTTTCGGCTATGTCGAGTACTCGTACGCCAAGAAGAACAAAATCGCTTACGCACAGCTGAAAAACCGTGACGGCGAATTTGTTCAGCCGGACGACGATGCCTTCAAGGCCGCTGCAGCAAATGCAGACTGGGCAGGCACACCGGGCATGGGCGTGGTTCTGACCAACCAGCCGGGCAAGGCAGCATGGCCGGCAACGGGTGCGTCCTTCATCCTGATGCACAAGCAGCAGCCGGACGCGCTGACTGGCCGTGCCGTGCTGAAGTTCTTCGACTGGGCGTACAAGAACGGCCAGCAGATGGCGACCGAACTGGACTACGTGCCGATGCCCGCTGCCACTGTCAAGCTGATCAGCGACGCCTGGAAGGCCGAACTGAAGGACCCGAACGGCAAGGCGATCTGGTAAGACCGGCAACACGAGACACGCTAATCTCCATCTTCAGCCCGCTTCGGCGGGCTTTTTTTATTGTTGGACGGAATCCGCTGTCATGCTTTCGTCAGACCGCGGGCCCATAATGTGCCGATGATCCGGATCCTCACGCCTGCCGTCGCAGCCATCGCCCTGCTGGCATCCCTGCCTTCCGCCCGGGCTGCGCGACCCTTCGTGACGGATGATGCCCGCCTGACCACCGCCGGCAGCTGCCAGCTCGAAAGCTGGACGCGCCGGTATCGCGACAGTACGGAACTCTGGGCCCTGCCCGCCTGCAACCCCACCGGCAACCTCGAACTGACGGTCGGCGGCGGCACGGCGAAACCCGCTGGCAGCGACAGCTGGACCGACGACTATGTATTCCAGGCCAAGAGCCTGTTCAGGCCGCTGAGCCCGGATGGCTGGGGCGCGGGCGTGGCAGTGGGCACGATCCGGCATCCGCAAGTCAATCCGGGGCCCAACCTGCTCGGCAACAGCTATGTGTATTTCCCGCTCTCGCTGTCGTTCGGAGGGGACAGGCTGGTCATGCATGTGAATGCCGGCTGGCTGCGCGACAAGGCCACTCGCGCCAGCCAGACCACATGGGGCATCGGCGCCGAGCTGAACCTCGACCCGCGCTACACCCTGATCGCCGAAAGCTTCGGCAATAGCGTCGACACGCCTTACTGGCAGGCCGGCGTGCGTTTCAATGTCATTCCGGGGCTGTTCCAGCTCGACACCACTGCGGGACGGCGCTTCGGCGGCGACCGCGATGCGCAGTGGCTGTCATTTGGCCTGCGCTTCACGCCCGAGCGGCTGTTCTGACCGGGGCGTGCCGGCGGTATCAGGCAGCGTGTGAAGGAACCGCCTCGCGGCGCACCGGCAGCGACAGCGTGATCATCCAGCAGGCCGCCAGCATTACCGCAGAACCTGCGAGCGCATAAGCCAGGCCGCCCCACTGGTAGAGCAGGCCCGACAGCAGCGTGCCGCAGAAACGGCCGAGCGCATTGGCAGCGTAGTAGAAGCCGACGTCTTCGGCCGCTTTCTCGGAGCCTGCATAGGCGAGGATCAGGTAGGAGTGCACCGACGAGTTCACCGCGAACGCGAGGCCGAACAGGCCGAGGCCGGCCACCACAATCCATTCCAGCGGCTCGAGTGCCAGCACCACCGCCACCGCCAGCGCCACCGGTATCAGCGCCAGCGCCAGCGACCAGTGCCGGGCCGCCGGCACTTCCGCCGCCAGCCCGTCAGCACTGCGGCGCACCAGCCTGGGCGCCGCCGCCTGCACCAGGCCGTAAGCGATCGTCCAGCTGGCCATGAAGCTGCCCACCATCGTGAAGTTCCAGCCCTGGCTGTACAGGAACACCGGCACGCCCACCACGAACCAGACATCGCGCGCGCCGAACAGGAACACGCGCGCTCCCGCCAGCAGATTCACCGCCCGGTTCTTGCCTATCAGTTCGCGGAAAGATTTCGATGCCTTTGCCTTTCCCATCATCGCCGGCAGCGACAGCAGCACCGCCAGCAGGACGATCGCCAGCAGGCCGGCCATCAGCCACAGCGCACCGGCGAAGCCGAGGCGATCGAGCAGCAGTCCGCCGAGGAAGAAGCCGACGCCTTTCATCGCATTCTTGCTGCCGGTGAACCAGGCGACCCAGCGGAACAGCTGCCCCGAGGCATTGCCGGCCGTCGCCTTGATGGCCGATTTCGATGCGGTCTTCGTCAGGTCCTTGGCCACGCCGCAAACGCCCTGCGCAATCACGACCCATGCCACCGACAGTGCCGCCGTCCAGTCGGGCGATACCGCCGACAGCAGCAGGAAGCCGGCAATCTGGGTGGACAGTCCGACAGCGAGCATGCGGGCGATGCCGAAGCGGGTCGCCAGCCAGCCGCCGATCAGGTTCGCGCCGATGCCGGCGGCTTCGTACAGCAGGAACAGCAGGGACAGCGTGAACGGGGAATAGCCGAGCCGGAAGAAATGCATCAGCACCAGCATGCGCAGCGCACCGTCGGTCAGGGTGAAGCTCCAGTAGGCCGACGTGACAATCAGGTAGTTGCGCAGCCCGGGAGAGACAGGTGCCATGGCGTCAGATCCCGACCTGGTTCATGTAGCACGCGAGGTCGACCATCCGGCAGGCGTAACCCATTTCATTGTCGTACCAGGCATAGACTTTCAGCAGCGTTCCGTCGGTCACCATGGTCGAGGGCGCATCCACGATAGAGCTGCGGGTATCGCGCGCATAATCGGCGCTGACCAGCGGACGGGTTTCGTAGCCGAGGATGCCGGCGAGACTGCCGCGCGCTGCCGCTTCAAACAGCTGGTTCACCTCGTCCGCGCTGGTCTCGCGCCGCAGCTCGAAAACGCAATCCGTGAGCGAGGCATTCAGCACCGGCGCGCGCACCGCATGGCCGTTCAGCTTGCCCTTGAGCTCCGGATAGATCAGCGCAATCGCGGTCGCACTGCCGGTGGTTGTCGGCTGCAGGCTGAGCATCGCGCTGCGCGCGCGCCGCAGGTCCTTGTGCGGCGCATCGGTGACGACATTCGTATTGGTCGGATCATGGATGGTCGTGATCTGGCCATGGCGTATGCCGATCGCCTCATGAACCACCTTGACCACCGGCGCGAGGCAATTGGTGGTGCAGGAGGCGGCGGTGACGATCGGATGGCGGGCAGGATCGTACAAATGATGGTTCACGCCGTACACCATGTTGAGCACCGAATCCACTTTCACCGGTGCCGCCACGATGACCCGCTTCGCTCCCCGGTCAAGATGGCCCTGCAGGGTTTCCGGCGTGAGGAATTTGCCGGTGCACTCGAGCACGACGTCGACGCCCAGTTCGCCCCACGGAATGTCGGCCGGCTTTGCATGCGCGGAGAACGACAGGCGCCGCTCGCCGATGCGAATGGCATCCTCGCCCGAAGCCGCACATCCGGCGCGCCAGCGCCCCTGCACCGAATCGAATTCCAGCAGGTGGGCAGTGGCGGCCGCGCCGCCCTTGACTTCATTCAGGTGCACTACCTCGAGCCGGTTGCCGGCCAGAGGATCGTCTGGCTGCCGGTCTGCTGCGCCCATCGCTGCACGCAGGGCCAGCCGGCCGATGCGCCCCATTCCATTGATTCCGACCCGCACCTGATTCTCCCCGAAAGAAATATCACCCTGCCGCAATCTGGCAGCGGCCTGCATCTTATCACAACAGTTGAATAACTTTTGAAATGTTGAGACAATCGGCGCACCGGATACAGCACGGCGGGCGAATGCCTGCCGCGCCATCCTGCATCCGGCCACAACGAACCTGTGGGGGAACCATGGATGCAAAACAATTGAATGTGCTCTTTCTCTGCACCGGCAACTCGGCGCGCAGCATTTTTGCCGAGGCTGCGCTGAACAAACTCGGCGGCGGCAAATTCCGTGCATTCAGCGCCGGCAGCCATCCGCGCGGCGAGGTCCATCCGCTGACCCTGCAGTGCCTCGACAAGGCGAGATTCCCGACCGAGGGACTGCGCAGCAAGAGCTGGGATGAATTCGGCCGGGACGACGCGCCGCACATGCATTTCGTGATCACCGTCTGCGACCAGGCCGCAGGCGAAGTCTGCCCGATGTGGCCGGGCCAGCCGATGACGGCGCACTGGGGCTTCGAGGATCCGGTCAGGGTCGAGGGCAGCGACGTGGCCAGGCTCAGGGCCTTCCAGAAAACGCTGTTCCAGATCGCGAACCGCCTGTCGATTTTCCTAAGCCTGCCGATGGAAAAACTGGATCGCCTCGCGCTGCAGGAGCAGGTGCGCGAGATCGGCAAAACCGGGCCGGCCGACCCTCCGGCGGATTTTCTGGCTTAGAGTCACCTCATGGAATCATCACAGGCAGTGAAATCGCTGGCAGCGCTGGCCCAGGCATCGCGCCTCGCCCTGTTCAGGATGCTGGTACAGGCCGGGCCGGCCGGCATGGCCGCAGGCCTGCTGTCGGAAAAGGTGGGACTGTCGCCGTCCGCGCTGTCCTTTCATCTGAAGGAACTGGCGCATGCCGGCCTCGTCAGCGCTCGCCACCAGGGCCGCTTCGTCATTTATTCGGCACAGATCGACGAGATGAATGCGCTGCTCGGCTACCTGACGGAGAACTGCTGCGGCGGCAATCCCTGCAGCCCGGCCAGCACCCTTTCGTGCGCGCCGCCCGCCCGGCGCGGGCGTCCGCAAAAGGAATCCGCCGAATGAATGCATTCGAACGTTACCTCAGCCTCTGGGTAGGCCTGTGCATCGTGGCCGGCATCGGGCTCGGCCAGGCGTTTCCGGCGCCGGTTCGGTGGATAGGCTCGCTCGAGATCGCCCGCGTCAACCTGCCGGTCGGGCTGCTGATCTGGGTGATGATCATCCCGATGCTGGTGAAGGTCGACTTCGGCGCACTGCACGAGGTACGACG
>JAIXTG010000172.1 GCA_027484285.1 Oxalobacteraceae bacterium
GTCGCGCGCAGTGGCCGCTTGCCAGAAGAACAGCCAGGCGCCGTGCCAGCTGTACTCGGTCGACCATGACGTGGTGTGGAACGCGGGCAGCATCACGCCGCCGGTCGCCGTCAACTGAGCGGCGGCTGTCCATGATCAGGAGGCGGCCAGCCGCTGGCTGGCTGCCAGCCTGAGCTTCAGCGACTGCAAGTCCTTGCAGTCGTGACCCAGAATCACCCGGAGCCGCGTACCGTACTGCTGGTTGTTGACCTGCAGCCGCGGGCTCAGTCCCAGCTCATCACCAAACTGTCGCGCTACCGGTGCGTGGTCGCGTACATATTCGATGCGGGTACGGCCGACATTGAACTGCTCATGGTTGGTCGTGCGTACCACCCGCCATGCATCGGACGGCAGCAGTTCGCGCAGGCCGCGCGCAAAGCCGGTCACGCCATTGCCGTTCACCAGTTCCACCGGCATGGCGACCGGGATCGAGGCCTGCGTCACATGTCGGGCAGCAGGTCGTGTCGCAGGTTGCATTGAAACTGGCGTCAAGGCTGGCGCTGGAGTTGCGACCGGCTGCGCACGTACCGGCTTTGCCGCATCGCCGTTCAGCGGCGCCGGCAGAGATGCGGCCGCTGGCGGCTCGCCAGCCACCGGTGCCGGAACCCGCTCCTCAATCAGCGGCACGGGTACTGCGGAGGGACCGGTCGGGTAGCGCAGCGAGTACACGCCGCTGGTCACGGTGTCGATACTCACGCCGGTGGCCGGTGTCTCCGGCGTCTCCGTCGGCACCGGCTCGATGGCCGCAACATCAACCGTCGCCGCCCCGAGTTTCTTTTCCAGCGCCTGCAGCTTGCGACGCGCCTCCTGGTTGCCGGCGTCGAGTTCGACCGCACGCTGGTAGGCGTCGCGCGCATCGAAGTCACGGCCCCGCAGCTGGTAGGCATGGCCGAGGTTGGCATAGACATGCGAGGCCGGGTGGCGCTGGCTCAGCTCGACCAGCATGCCGATCGCGCGATCGAGGTCGCCGCTGGCGCCGATTATTGCCGCCATGCCGTTTTTGGCCTCCGCATGGTCGGGGTCGATCGCGAGCGCGCTCAGGTAGGCCTTCTGTGCATCGCCGTATTGCCCCATCACATGCAGCTGCCGGCCACGCTGGTATTCGCCATCAGCGGTCATCACGATCCGGGGTGGCGTCTTCCACTGGGAAAGGCTGCCATCGGACATCGACGCGCAGCCGCCCAGCATGCCGCCGCACAGCACAATGCAAAGACTGGTTTTTGGGTTCATCTTGCCTCCTTGCCTAGCCGTTCCCTGCCATGATCGGCAGCAGTACGCGATAAATCTGGATGACTGCCGGCCCCATCAGTACCAGCATCAGCGTCGGGAAGATCATGAAAATCAGTGGCAGCAGCAGCTTCACTGCAATCTTGGCCGCCGCTTCTTCTGCACGCTGCCGGCGCTTGGTACGCAAATTGTCCGCATGCACGCGCAGCGAATCGCCGATGCTGGTGCCGAAACGATCGGACTGGATCAGCATGGCCACCAGCAGGTCGATTTCCTCGACACCGGTGCGCAGCGCGAGGTGGCGCAAGGCCGTCTCCTTCGAAAAGCCGCTGCGGAGTTCCATCAGTACCAGTTGCAGCTCTTTTGCCAGCACCTTGCTCTTGATCTCGATTTCCACCGCCACCTTGCCCAGCGCCTGGTCGAGGCTGAGGCCGGCCTCTACGCAAATGATCAGCAGATCCAGGGCATCCGGAAATGATTCGAAAATCTCGCGCTGCCTTTGCTCGATCACGCGGCTCAGCACCATGTTAGGCAGGTAATAGCCGATTGCCGCGGCCAGCAGCAGGTAGGTCAGGATGCCGGTCATTCCTGACGACAGCAGCGGCTCGCCGCCCATCGTCAGGACCAGCAAGGGCAACACGAGGGCCAGCACGCTTTTCGTACCGAAGAAAATCATCGGGGCGGAAGCGCTGCGCCATCCGGCATTGATGAAGCGTATCTTGATCGCCGAATTTTCCCAGCCCTCTGAAGGCAGCGAAAGACGAGCCAGCGGCTTGACGGCGTCTGCCATCCGCTCGCGCCAGCTGCCCCCTTGGTGCGCATGACGGCCTGCCAGCCCCTGCGACTGCAGGTGGGCCACCCGCTGCTGCACGCGGCTGGGCATCAGCAGCCACATCGCGACGCCGGTTACGCCGGCGACCGCAAGAAAGACGATCATCAGGAAGATCAGGGATTGTCCGCTCATGGCATTACTTTCATAGAAAGCTCTCTACCGTTGTCATACCCGCAGGTTGACGATCTTGCGCATCCAGAGCCCGCCAAGCAGCATCTGTATCGCAGCAACGCCCAGCAATACCGGCCCGATGGGATCGTCAAACAGCTTGTTCATGTAATCCGGATTGGCCATCGAAATTAGCAGCGCCATCACGAAAGGCAGCAGGAACAGGATCAAGCCGGACAGGCGCCCCTCGGCCGACATCGCGCGGATCTGACCAAAAAGCTTTAGCCGATCGCGGATCAGGTGGGCCATGTTCTGCATCAGTTCGGCGAGGTTGCCGCCGGTTTCGCGCTGTATCAGCACCGCGATCACCAGGAAGCGCAAGTCATCCAGCGGTACCCGTTCTGCCATCCGCTGCATCGCAGGCTGCAAACCGAGACCGTAATTGATTTCATCCGACACCACACGGAATTCGCTGCAGATCGGCTCCGGCATTTCATCGGCCACCATTTGCAAGGTCGACGGCAATGCATGCCCGGCGCGCAGGCTGCGCGCGATCAGGTCGGCCGCTTCCGGCAGCTGCAACTGAAGCTGATGCAGGCGACGGGCACGCTGCCGGCTGACCTGAAGCAGCGGGGCACATCCGCCCGCGATGGCAAAGGCCATGGCCGCCAGCCAGCCGGGCATCAGCAGCAGGCCGAGCAGCAGCCCGGCCAGCGCGCCAAAACCCATGAACGTCAGCAGCCGGCCGACATTCCACTGGCTGCCGGCCTGCTGCAGGTGGATGTCTAGCGGCTGCGCTACTGACAGCTTGCGCAGCAGGTTCTCTCCTGCCTCGGAATCCGCAAGCCGGCGTTGCTTCAGCAAAGACAGCCGGCGACCGCCGTCTTCATGCGCGTCCGACAAGGCTGCAATCCGGCGGCTGAAGCGGCGCGCTGCCTTGCTTTGGGTGGAGAACCACCACTGCCACAGTGCTTCGACGGCCATTGCCACTGCAATGAACAGGAAGACTGCAGACCCGATGTAGAGCAGATTGGTTGGCATGGGCTTACTCCCGCTCAGTTCCTGACCGGCGCAGGCGACGGATGGTAGATGGATTCGGGTACCGCCACGCCGAATTCCTTCAGCCTCTCGTCGAATTGCGGACAGATGCCGGTCGCGGTGAAATAGCCTTTGACCTTGCCTTCCGGCGAGACCCCGGTGCGCCGGAAAGTGAATATCTCCTGCATGGTGATGATGTCACCCTCCATGCCGGTCAGCTCCTGCAGGCTGACCAGCTTGCGGGAGCCATCGCTGAGACGCATTAGCTGTATCACTACCGTAAGTGCCGAGGAAATCTGCTGCCGCATCGCTCGCAGCCCCAGGTTGGCACCGGCCATGCCGATCATGTTCTCCAGCCTGGAGATGGCATCGCGTGGCGTGTTCGCATGGATCGTTGCCAGCGATCCCTCATGGCCGGTATTCATCGCCTGAAGCATGTCGAGCGCTTCCGCGCCGCGCACCTCGCCGAGAATGATGCGGTCGGGCCGCATGCGCAGCGCATTCTTGACCAGCGCACGCTGCGGCACTTCCCCCTTGCCTTCGATGTTCGGCGGGCGGGTCTCGAGCCGAACCACATGCGGCTGCTGCAACTGCAATTCAGCCGCATCTTCGATAGTGATGATGCGCTCATGCCCAGGAATGAAGGCCGACATCACATTCAGCAGTGTGGTCTTGCCGCTGCCAGTTCCACCGGAAATCAGGATATTGACCTTTGCCTTGCCGAGTGCCTCGAGCAGTTCGGCGATCTGCGGCGTGACGGTGTTATGCGACATCAGGTCGGTAATGGTCAGCGGCTGCACCGAGAACCGGCGAATCGACAGTACCGGACCGTCCAGCGCCAGCGGCGCAATGATGGCATTCACCCGCGATCCGTCCTGCAGCCGGGCGTCGACCATCGGGCTGGATTCATCAATGCGACGACCCACCCGGGATACGATGCGCTCGATGATGCGCATGACATGGGCATCATCATGGAAGCGGATCGGCGTCAGCTCGAGCCGCCCGCGGCGCTCGATATACACCTGGCGGTGCGAGTTGACGAGGATGTCGGAAATCCCGTGATCGGACATCAGCGGCTCGATCGGTCCGAGGCCGGTCATCTCGTTATGCATGTCCTGCACCAGGCGCCGGCGCTCCGCCTGGTTGACCACCATGTTCTCGTCATCGAGGATGCGCTCGATCAGCAGCGACAGCTCGCGACGGAACTGCTCCGCACTCAGTTGCTGCAGTCGCTCGAGATCAATGCGTTCATAGATCGCGTTGTAGAGATGCTTGCTCAGGGCGCGGAATGCATCCGTGTTGAACTCGTCCCGGCCGAGGGCGCTGATGTTTTCGGTCAATGACAGCTTGTCCCGAATGGTCATTGCCGGCTCATTGTCGACTTTTTTTGCGAACATGCTTGTTCCTTTCATTAGTCGGTCATGGCAGCGTTGCGGACGAACAGCCGGCGGATGATGCTTTTCGCCCCGGGTACCGGTGCATCCGTCAGCGACCGGACGATCTCGATCAGGCCCTTGGACAGGTTGCTGCTGCGCGCAAGCTTGAGCACCGGCTCGCCCTGGTTGATCGATGCGCTGGCAACGTCGAAGTTGTTCGGGATCTGGAAGGCGATCCGGTGGCCGAGGCCGCGCTCCATGTCGCCGACAGTGATCGGGCTGTCTTCATCTTGCCGGTTCAGGATCTGCCGGATGTTCTCCCTGCGATAGCCGAGGGTTGAATACATTTCGAGCATCCGCTGCCCGTTGCGCAGGAAAGGCAGGCTCTGCTGCAACACCGGCATGATCAGGTCGCTGCTGTCGAGTGCACGAATGGTGACGGCATTCACCTGGCGCCCGACATCAAGCAGCACATAGTCGTAATGCTTCTTTGCCAAAGCCAAAATCGCAGCGACATGGTCTGGCCGGACGCTGTCATCCGGATCGGGACTTGGCGATGCGGCCAGCACGCCCAGGTTGGGTTCGATGTTCAGCAGGCTGGACTCGAGCAACTGCTCGTCGAGCCGGCCGATTTCGGCGCACAAGTCCGACATCGTCATAGCAGGCCGGGCGTCAGACAGGAAAATGGCCGCGTCGCCGAACTGCAGGTTCAGGTCGATCAGCAGGGTTTTTTTCTGCCCGATCGTGGCCAGTGCATAAGCGAGATTGGTGGCGATGAAGGTTGCGCCGCTGCCGCCCTTGCTCGACACAACCGACAGAATCTTGCCTTCCTCGCGCGCTGCCGAACGCGCCCGCTCGCTGACCCGGTCGATCGCCTGCTCCAGCTCGAGCAGGTTGAGCGGCGCAGCGACGACTTCGCGCACGCCGAGCCGCATGGCGGCGATCAGCAGCTCGGGCGAATGGGTGGGCGCGAGCAACAGGATCATCGCCTTCGGATAGCGCGTTACCAGTTGCTCAAGGCTTTTCAAGGCCATGGCCGCATCGCCGCGCGCATCGAAAAAAATCAGGCCAGGCACGGCCAGTGCGACACCGCCATCGCCGCCCGGCATGGGCGGTACTTCCTTGGTCACGACAATCGGCGGTGTGCGCCTTGCGCATAATCTCTGGATCACCGCCCGGGTTTCTGTATCGGGACTGACGATGAGTGCGTTCATGTATTTCCCTGTTTTCGGAGATCAGGCCTCAAGCCAAAGGCCGGAGACCGTCAACCATGGCTTGCCTGCTCCCGGCGATCAGCGGCTCACACCGATGGCAAACGGGGTCGCAGGTGGCGGCGGTTCACGGAAGGTGTTCCGGTAACGGCCGATGGATTCGCGTCCGGTCGCGCCGTCGATGCCATTCACCGGCGCATCGCCGCCCGCGTCCGGATTAAGTACCTGCTGCTGGCGCACAAGGCGCACCGATTCGCCGAAGCGGCTGTCCCACTGCGGCGTGGTCGGTGCGCAGGCCGCCAGGGCCAGCAGCAGCACCGGCCATCCGGCGATGCGTAGCGTTCTTGAGATGGAATTATTTTTCACGCTGGCCTCCGTCATTTCAGTTGATAGCCTGCTGCGCCATCCTTCGGCTCCTGCGCGGGCTTGCTGCCCTCGAGCTTGCCGTCGATGAACAGCTCCTTGCGGCTGGGATCGCGGTAGCCGTCGGTCGGCAGCCGGTGATTCGCCGGCAGCGGCTTCACCAGCCTTGGCGTGACCACGAACACCAGTTCGGTACGGTCGTTCTGGAAATCGGTGCTGCGGAACAGTGCACCAATCACCGGTATCTCGCCAAGAATTGGGAAGGCCTTGATGTTGCTGGTGGTGTTGTTCTTGATGAGGCCGCCGATTGCAAAGCTCTGGCCATCCACCAGCTGGACGGTGGTCGAAGCACGGCGGGTGGTGATCAGCGGCAGGATGGTTCTTCCCTGGATACCTGCTGCACCGATGCCGACGCCTTCACGCGCCAGTTCGGATACTTCTGGAGCGACCCGCAGGTTGATGCGGCCGCCGGCCAGCACCGTCGGCGTGAACTTGAGTCCGACGCCGAATTCCTTCTCCTCCAGCGTCACGCGACCAAAGGCATCCTGCGCCACCGGAATCAGGATGCGGCCGCCGGCGAGGAAACTGCCCTCCTGCCCGCTGATGGCCATTACATTCGGCTCGGCCAGCACCTTGATCAGCGAATCACGCTTCTCTGCATCAATAGTCACGCCCCGGCCCGAAGCGCGCGTCGCCGACAGCGTGCCCAGACCTTCGGACAGGAAGCTGGACAGGATGCTGTAGGTAATGCTGCCCGGTGTCGGGCTGCCGCTGATTTGCGCGCCCAGTTTTTCGAGCAGCGTTTTCGACACCTCGGCCACTTTCACCTCAAGCATCACCTGCTGTGCGGCGGTGACCTGCAGCAGGTTGATCACACGCAACTGCTGCAATGCGATGTTGTTTGCAACAGTAGTGTTAGGCATCGCTCCAGCAGGATTTGTCATTCCTTCCTGCTGCGCGCCTGGCGTCACGCTGCCGGGGCGGCGAACGAAAGCGAGTGCCAGGTCATGCGCACGCGATGCCGCCAGCGAATCGCTGACCATGCCACTCAGCACCAGGCTGTCGGCCGCCGCGCTGACCTTAATGTCTTTTTCCTCGGGCATCAGTTCCTGCAGCAGTACCTGCAGTGAGCCCGGATCCATGGTGACGGTGACATCGATCGCCGTGCAGCGACCGCTTTTCCCTTGCAGGATCATGTTGGTCGAGCCGATCTCGACACCCAGCAGGTACAGCGTCTCTGGTGACACCAGCATCGCCTGTGCGACCGAAGGATTGCCCAGCGTGCGATTGCTTACCGGCTCGGGCAGCTTCAGCAGTGTGGATTTACCGATCGGCAGAGTCATCTTGCCCGGCGAGGCGGGCTCACCATTGCAATTCAGCGGGGGCAGAGCATTGATTTGTGCTGCGCTGGCCGCGCCTTCGGCAGGCCGCGTGCTGTTGTCGTTGACCTGCGCCGGTACGGTACTCGTCGCGCCCAGCAGGCAGGCAGCGGCCACGGTCAACCCTGTCATTCGCTTCTTCATTCTTTTTCTCCTTGGGCGGGAAAGCCTCAGTAGCATTCCTGGGCATTGCGAAGGCCGTTGATCACCCCGACGCAATTGCGCGGCGGTTCGGCGGCTGCCTGTGTCACTGCGGGTGCAGGTGCTGGCGCCGGCGGTACTGCAGCGACCTCGGGTTTGGCGGGCTCCTTGCGTGGCCGTACGACGGCGCGCATCGGTTTAGCTGCACCGGCATCAGCCACTTTGACGACCTGCACCTTGCCGTCCTCCAGCAGCGTGGATTTCGTGGCACCGGCGGTCTGTACCGGTTGCGGGTCGACCTGGTTGCGCAGCACCAGCGACAGCGTGCCGACGCTGCGCGCCAGGTCGAGCTTTTCTGCCTGGTCCGGCGTCACTTCCAGCGTGACGGCATTCACTACCCGCGGCTTGGTTTCGTCGCGGCTGACTTCCTGCGCGACGGCGAGCACCAGGATGCGCTCGAGCACGATCTTTGAGATATTCCGGTTCGGCGCATCGCGGTCATTGGTTTCACGCTGGGTGTTGACGATGATGTCAACGTAATTGCCTGGCAGCGCAAAGCCGGCGACGCCGATCACATCATTCACGCGGACCGTGATTGCACGCCTGCCATCACCAATCACTGCCGAGAGCCCGCCCTTGGTACCCTGCGGGGCGAGTTTCGCGTCGAGTACGGGTTCGCCGCGCAGCAGGCTGGTCTTGAGTACCCGGCCATCGAGCACCGAAAGTTCATTGAATGCACCGGGCGGCATGCTGCCGGCCGGCCAGTCGACCAGGGTCACCATTTCCGGTGTCAGCCGCTGGCCGAGGCTGATGTCGGTGCTGGCGACCGCAACCTTCGACAGGCCGGCGGTGGTCTGCTGGTTCAGCCAGCGGGAAGCCAGCAGCACCGCAAAGAGGCCGGCGATGATGGCGCCGCCCAGCATGATCCATGTTCGCGTTGTTCTCATCATTCCCCCGTCTGGCTCGAACCTTCGGCAAGGCCGAGCCGTTGAATTCAGTTAGCGGTCTGCTGCATCCAGGTCACTGCAATCATCATCAGCGTCGCGATGGCGACCGCCACGCCGAATGGGTATACACCGCGCTTGGTCTTGAGTCCGGCCTCGGGTGGCAAGGTTCTGGTAGCCACCCCAGTGCCAAGCCCAGTCAGGGAACGCAGTCCTAATAGGAGCCATGTGCAGGAAGGACTGCGTAACGTAAGGATCAGCAGTGAAAAAAGACCGCCCACAAGAAAACTCACCATCGCGACATCGAATATGGCCAGCGGTCCCGCGTAAAGGCCGATGACGGCCATCAGCTTGACGTCGCCTGCGGCCATTCCGCGCATCAGATAAAACGGCAGGAGCAGCAGCAAACCAGCCAATCCGCCGAGGAGTGATTGCTGCAAGCTCAGGCTGGCACCATCAAAAGCAGCAACCATCAATGCTGCTGCCGCGCTGGCCGCCAGCAATCGGTTGGGTATACGCCAGCTTCGCCAGTCGGTAAATGCCGCTACGACGGCCGTAGTGCCCATTCCGATGAGGCAAAGAAAACTTATCGATGGTTGGTCAATGAAGATCATGGTCTAGGCACTGGCTTTTATAGAGTGCCCGCTGCCGTTTGGCAGCAGGCGTTTCAAGTCAGCTAGGCAAACTTGGCAATCAAGGAGCTTTTGTTTTGGTCGCAACAGCACCGAAAAGCGTGCTGAGGGCAGTTCCAAGTGTCGTTGCCCCAACGGCCATTACCAGTGCGATCAACGCAGCCAGCAGCCCATACTCAATCGCATTGCCGCCGTGCTCATCTGCGAGAAACTCCTGGAATTTTTTTGCGATAACTTTCATTTCTATCTCCAATCAGGAACCCAAGTTAAATTGCCCATCCTGCAAACACGCTTTTGTTAGCCATGGCACGATGGACCTCGGCATAACGAGCGGCCTTGTGTTTCGGTCGCCCTCCTGACAAATGTTGCTCATTTGCCATTGATCGCAGTGTCTCTCCGACATGCCAAATTGAAAACTAGAAAGATGTACTATTGGCCGTAGTTTTTTTGTAACACTCCACTCCATAAATGTGCTTTTCACGGTAGCAAGTACTCACAAAAGCGTCTGAATTTTGGAAAAATTTGATTTAAGGCAAGTTCGCCCCTTCGCTCCGGTCGGGATCACGGGCGAAAATTCGGTCACAGCGACCCCAGCTTGGCTGGGGTTATTCGAACAAGGCTGCCTGGCAGCAGTCAGAAATCACCTGAACTTGGCATGCATAGAACGCATGTTCCCAACTTGTCTTTCGCATGAACGAAACCGCACGACTTTTCTATGCGCTGTAGCCGGATGAGCAGACCCGCATTCATCTGAAGCGCCTGCAGGAATCTGTCATCGGCCGCAAGGTGAATCCCGATCACCTGCACCTGACGCTGGCCTTCCTCGGCACGCAAGCGAAAGCCCTGATACCGGCGCTTGCGAAGCTGGTAGACCGGCTGCCCGGCCAGAGCTTCACGGTCGGCATCGATCGCTACGGGTATTTCAGCAAGCCGCGCGTGGCGTGGGTCGGGCCGTCAGAGACGCCGGCGCCGCTGCTGGCGTTGCAGCAGACGCTGATGCAGGAGCTGAACGACGCTCAGGTGTCGTTGAAGCTGGAGGGGAAGTTCAAGCCGCATGTGACGCTGGCGCGGGATGCGCAGAGTCTGGACGAAAGCTTTGCGCCGATGATCCCGTGGCGGGTCGGCAAGCTGATGCTGGTTCAGTCGATCCCGGTGAGGGGCGGCGCGGTTTATTCGCCGATCGCGGAGAAGGCGCTGGCCTGAGGCTGTTCGTCGGCGGCACGGGCGGCCAGCTGCCGCAGCACATGGGCGGCGGCGACGAGACCAAAGCTGGCGGTCACCACGACTGCCGATCCATAGCCCGCGCAGTTCAGGCCGGTAACACCAGTCGCTTCATCGGTGGTGTCGCACAGCTCGGGCAGGCGCAGCGGCTCGGTGGAGTACACCGCGTCAATGCCGAACTTGTTCTTGGTGCCGCGCGGGAAGCCGTGCCGGATGCGCAAGTTCTTGCGCACGCGCGCCAGCAGCGGTTCCTGCTCGGTACGCGACAGGTCGCAGACTGCGATGCGGGTCGGGTCGGTTTGCCCGCCGGCGCTGCCGATGGTCAGCAGCGGAATCTGCTGCTCGCGGCAATGCACGATCAGTGCGGTTTTTGCGCGCGCGTCGTCGATGGCATCAATGACGTAATCGAAGCGGCCCGGCGGTATCAGCGAACTCACGTTGTCGGCATCGACAAATTCCTCGATGCCGTTGACAACGCAATACGGGTTGATCTGCGCGATGCGGTCGGCGAGCGCACCCACCTTGGCCATGCCAAGGGTGTCGCTCAGCGCGTGGATCTGGCGGTTGACGTTCGACTCGGCGAGGTGGTCGAGGTCGATCATGGTGATGCGGCCGATGGCGCTGCGTGCCAGCGCCTCCACCACCCAAGAACCAACGCCGCCGACGCCGATCACGCAGACA
>JAIXTG010000297.1 GCA_027484285.1 Oxalobacteraceae bacterium
CGCACCATCCGACTGTCGGATGAACTGGTGGCCGAGCTGATGTCGGCCGACATCGTTGTAGTCGGGGCGCCGATGTACAACTTTTCCATCAGCTCGACGCTCAAGGCGTGGATCGACCATGTCGCGCGCGCCGGCCTGACCTTCAAGTACAACGAGCAGGGCCAGCCGGTTGGCCTTGTCCAGGGCAAGAAGTTTGTCATCTTCACTGCGCGCGGCGGCGTCTACAGCAGCGGCCCGGCCAAAGTGCTGGATTTCCATGAAACCTACCTGCGCGGCGTACTGGGCTTCCTCGGCATCACGGATGTGAGCTTCGTCCATACCGAGGGGGTTGCAATGGGAGAGGATGCTGTCAATTCGGCACTGGCCAATAGCCGTGACGCCATGGACCCGCTGATTGCGGCATAATCCAACCTGACCACCGGAAATGCGGCGGCCGCGGTCCACGCGACGCCGCATTTCCTTTTGAACGACGGCCTGACAGATTCCCTATGCAGCACAGCCCTGCCTCCCGCACCCAGCCCGAACTGCAGCACATGGCGTCGTGTGCGCTGCCCACGCCCTGGGCCACGTTTGAACTGCACGCTTTCCTCGAGCAGGGCAGCGGCAAGGAGCACCTGGCCATCACGCTGGGCGAGCTGGACAACGGCGAGCCCGTGCTGGCGCGCCTGCACTCCGAATGCCTGACTGGTGACACGCTGTTCTCTCAGCGTTGCGATTGCGGCGCGCAGCTCGAAAACGCGCTCAAGCGCATTGCAGCCGAAGGGCGCGGCATCCTGCTGTACCTGCGCCAGGAAGGTCGAGGGATCGGTCTTGTCAACAAGATCCGCGCTTACAAGCTGCAGGAACAGGGAGCAGACACGGTCGAGGCGAACCACCAGCTTGGGTTCGCGGATGATCTGCGCGATTACGCCATCTGCGCGCCAATGTTCCAGCACTTCGGCATCAAGTCCCTGCGGCTGATGACGAACAATCCGCGCAAGATTGACGCTTTGCGGCACCTGGATATCCGGACCGAGCGCATCGAACATGTGGCGAGCAGCACTCGCTTCAATGCACATTACCTTGCCACCAAGGCGAGCAAGCTGGGTCACATGCTGCCGCAGGCGCCGGCCCACGTCGCCCTCGACGAAAAGTGAGATTCCCGGTTTCAGGCTCTTGCGGTACCTCAAGCATTTCCGCCGGATGACGCACGAAAGTTCACTGGTTTGCGCACGCGCAAATAACGTAAGGCAAGCCGTCGTACTCTGTAGCCGAGGGACGTGCTGCAGTCTCCTCGAACTTGCCTAAATCCCCTTTTAGGTTTTTGCTCTCCCAGCGGGAGAGCATTTTTTTTCTGCCCCTGCTTTAAACCCTTTTCCTGCGGCGGCGCAATATTCTTGCGCGCCAAATCGCACTCGACCCCGGATTTCCCGGCGGGCTGTGATTGTTGCGCCGCTTCGCTTGCCCTACGGGCTCAGCGCAATACCCGTTTTCGTAGTAGCACATTACTACCCCGATCCCGATTCTCCGGGAAATAATCGACCAGGATTTATTTCGGCAGCCGCCGGCCCCACGTTCCATTGCAAGGAGGATTTATCGACCAGCACACGCGACCATGACCCCCAACCGAACAACTGCCATCGAATAAAAACGCAGAGGAGACAAGGATGTCATCGCCCCAACAGCCGAAACGCCGGCAATTCTTCAAAATCGCTTCCGCAGGCACCGTGGCCGCCGCCAGCGGAGGCTTGCCCATGATGTTTGTCCCGAATGCCGCACTGGCCGCTGAAGAGCTGGGCCAGGCCGCTTTCGCTACCCTGACCAAGATCGCGCGCGACATTTTCCCGCATGACCGTTTCGAAGACGAGTTGTACGCAAACGCCGTGGGTGTCTACGCCGATCAGGTGAAAGCTGATGCCAGCCTGAAGCAATTGCTGCTCGGTGGCGTTGCCAAAGCCGATGCCGACGCCAACACCCGTTTTGGCAAGCCCTACGCCGAGATCGGCGCCGAGGAGGATCGCCTGCAGGTGCTCAAGGCGATGGCCGACGCCAAAGATCCGTTCTTCCTGAAGCTGCGCGGCGACCTGGTCGTGAGCCTGTACAACCAGCCAGCGGTGTGGGGAAAGCTCGGCTACGAGGGGCCGTCTGCCCAGCACGGCGGTTACATCAACCGCGGCTTCAACGACCAGAGCTGGATGGGTGACGCTCCGAACGCGTGAGCGGACCACCCCGGACAAAAAACAGGGAGACATTCATGGCAAAGAAATTTGGCCTCAATGACGAGGTAGTGGTCATCATTGGCTCGGGCGCCGGCGGCGGCACGCTCGGCAATGAACTGGCGCAAAAAGGCATCGACGTGGTGATCCTCGAGGCGGGCAAGCGCCACGAGATCCAGGACTTCGAGAACGACGAATGGCCGATGTTCAGCAAAATTTCCTGGCTGGACAAGCGGACCACCTCCGGCACCTGGCGCGTGTCGCAGGACTTCCCCAACCTGCCGGCGTGGATTGTGAAAGCCGTCGGCGGATCGACGGTGCACTGGGCGGGCGCATCGCTGCGCTTCCAGCCGCATGAATTCAGTGCGCGTTCCCTCTACGGCGATGTCAAGGGAGCCAACCTGCTTGACTGGCCGCTGACTTACGAGGAACTCGAGCCTTACTACGCACTGGCCGAGACCAAGATGGGTACCACCGGCACCAACGGCATTCCGCGCCTTCCGGGCAACAACAACTACAAGGTGCTCGCGGCAGGCGCGAAAAAAATGGGCTACAAGGATTTCCACACCGGGAACATGTCGATCAACTCCAAGCCGCGCGACGGCCGCGGGGCCTGCCAGCAGATCGGCTTCTGCTTCCAGGGCTGCAAATCCGGCGCCAAATGGTCGACGCTGTACAGCGAGATTCCGAAGGGCGAAGCAACCGGCCATCTCGAGGTGCGGCCGGATGCGCAGGCACTCAAGATCGAGCACGATGCGCAAGGCCGCGCGACCGGAGTCCTGTACGGCGATTCCAAAGGCAACCGCTACTTCCAGAAGGCGAAGGTGGTATGCGTGGCGGGCAACTCGATCGAGTCCCCGCGACTGCTGCTGAACTCGGCATCGAGCAGATTCCCGAACGGCCTCGCCAACTCGTCCGGCCAGGTCGGCAAGAACTACATGCGGCACATGACGGCATCGGTCTACGCCATCTTCGAAGACCCGGTGCACATGTTCCGCGGCACGACGATGGCCGGCATCGTCAAGGATGAAGCCCGCCATGATCCCAGCCGCGGCTTCGTCGGCGGCTATGAGATGGAAACGCTCTCGCTCGGCGTGCCTTTCATGGCGGCCTTCCTGAATCCGGGCGACTGGGGACGCGATTTTTCGGCAGCGATGGATGCCTACGACAACATGGCCGGCATGTGGCTGGTTGGCGAAGACATGCCGCAGGAATCGAACCGCATCACGCTGCATGCGAGCGAGAAGGACCAGTTCGGCCTGCCGATCCCGAACGTGCATTTCAGCGACCACGAGAACGACGTCGCGATGCGCAATCACGGCTTCCAGCAGGGGAAGGCACTCTACGATTCCGTGGGGGCCAAACGCGTCATCTTCACGCCGCCCTACCCGTCCACCCACAACCTCGGCACCAACCGGATGAGTTCCCAGCCGCGCGACGGTGTCGTCAACAAGTGGGGCCAGACGCACGACATCAAGAACCTGTTCGTGTCCGATGGTTCGCAGTTCACCACCGGCGCAGCAGAGAACCCGACCCTGACCATCGTCGCACTGGCGATCCGGCAGGCCGAGTTCATCGAGCGCGGCCTGCGCACAAGGAACCTGTGATGATGCGGCGCATTCATCCTATCGCAATGCTGTTCGCGGCTGCCCTCTCGGCCGGGGCAGCCACTCCTGCACAAGCTCAGACCGCTGGAGAGAAGCTCTACAAACAGCAGTGCGCTGCCTGCCATGCGATCGCGCCCAATGCCCCGATGGGCATGGGGCCGAACCTGCACGCCCTGGTCGGGCGCGAGGCGGGAAAGGCGAGCGGCTTTCCTTATTCTGCCGAGTTCATGTCTGCCCTCGCCGGCAAGCCATGGACGGCAGAGTTGCTCGACAAGTGGCTGGAGCAACCGCAAAAGGTAGCGAAAGGGACGTACATGATGTACCAGCAGCCTGATCCTGAGGTACGCAGGGCCATCATCGAGTACCTGCAGACCGTGAAGTGAAATGAAGTGACCTGTTGGCGGCGGGGTTCGCCTCGCCGCCCGCCCCCTGGACCGACGGAGAACACGATGTGCGATATCTACGCCAGCGCCGATCCCATTCACTATGAGCAGCGTACCCGCTCGATGCGCATCCGCGGGGTCGTTACCAGCATCCGGCTTGAGAACCTGTGCTGGGACATCCTGGCCCGCATCGCCTCAAAAGACAACATCACGACCAACCAGCTGATCGGCAAGCTCTATGACGAGATCATCGAGCGGCAAGGCAGGGTAGACAATCTGTCCTCCTTCCTGCGCGTTTCCTGCATGCGCTATCTGTCCTACGTCGCCGAGCAGCACGAAAAAGATCATCTGATGCTCAAGCAGCCCGAGCCTGGCGCCCGTGCAGCCGTGCAGGTGCATCCGCTGCGGGAGCGCCGCGCCGGCAGCTGAAAACCGCTGCATCAGCCGTGCCCACTTGAAGCGGCGCGGCTTACGCACTACATTTGCGTCTTTTGCCCGCCTTCACAGGCCCGGAAAGAGGCTCTCCATGACGACCCCGCTGCTGTTCCAGCCGATCGCGCTCGGCCCGCTGTCCCTGCCCAACCGCATCATGGTCTCGCCGATGTGCCAGTACACGGCGGACGATGGCAGCGCCAATGGCTGGCATGCTGCCCATCTCGGCTCACTCGCCTTGTCGGGCGCCGGCGTCCTGTGCGTCGAGGCGACGGCCGTCAGCCGCGAAGGCCGCATCACCCCGGGCTGCCTCGGCCTGTACAGCGACGACAATGAGCGTGCGCTGGGCCGGATAGTCGAGCAGTTGCGCACCGCGTCGCCGGTCAAACTGATGATCCAGCTCGGGCACGCCGGCCGCAAGGCGTCCAGCGCCCGCCCATGGGAAGGCGGACAGCTGTTGTCCCCGGCCGAAGGCGGCTGGACCACGCTGGCCCCGTCCGCGCTGCCGCACAAGGAAGGCGAGGCGGCGCCGTCGGCAATGACACGCGACCAGATCGAGCAAGTGGTCAGCGACTTTGTTGCCGCTACCCGGCGCGTGCGCGCGCTCGGATTCGATGCGATCGAAGTTCACGCCGCCCACGGTTACCTGCTGCACCAGTTCCTGTCGCCGCTGGCGAACACTCGTGACGATGAATACGGTGGCTCGCTTGAAAACCGCATGCGCCTGACCCTGCGCATCTTCGCTGCCGTGCGCGATGCCGCAGGCCCGGACATCGCGGTCGGGGCCCGGCTGTCTGCTACCGACTGGGTTGACGGCGGCTGGGATATTGGGCAGAGCGTCGTCCTCGCACGCGAACTCGAGGCGCTGGGTGCCGACTTCGTCGACATCTCGTCAGCCGGCGTGTCACCCCTGCAGAAAATCACACTGGGCCCCGGCTACCAGGTGGGCTTCGCCGAGCAGATCCGGCGCGAGGTCAAGATGCCCGTCATCGCCGTCGGCCTAATCACCGACCCGCAGCAGGCGGAAGACATCCTCCAGGCCGGCCGTGCCGACGTGGTCGCGCTCGCGCGGGCCTTCATCTCCGATCCGCGCTGGCCATGGCGGGCGGCGGCAGCGCTGGGCGGCAGGATCGACGGCCACCCGCAGTACTACCGCTGCCTGCCGTCCGGCTCGCCGCGGATTTTCGGCGACGTGGCGACCAACCAGCGATAGTTGCCGACCGCCTCCGGGCCCGCGGCCTGTGGGCCTGCGTCCTCGACCCGACACAATGGCAAGCAAATAATTTTCAAAGCGGGTCGAAAAAGTTTTCACGAACCCTGAGTCAAATCAGCGGGTGGCCGCGGCGAAACGCGTGGACAAGGTTTCTGCCGTTCAATATGATGCAGGCTTTCTTTCATAACCCTCACAAGACACGGGGAGATGCATCATGTGGTCACAGGTTTATGACCCATTCAACAACGTCTGGCTGTCCACCATGGCAGCAGCGATCCCGGTGGTGGTCATGCTGGCCGCGCTCGCCTTCTTCCACATCAAGGCCCACATTGCCGCGCTGATGGGTCTGGTGTCGGCGCTGGTGGTGGCCATTGTCGGTTTCACCATGCCGGTCGACACCGCACTGTCATCGGCAATCTACGGCGCCTGCTACGGCCTGTTCCCGATCGGGTGGATCATTCTGAACGTGATCTTCCTGTACCAGCTCACCGACCGCAAAGGCCAGTTCAAGATCCTACGCGAGAGCATCGCCGGCATCAGCGGCGACCGCCGCCTGCAGCTGCTGCTGATCGCCTTCTCGTTCGGTGCCTTCTTCGAGGGCGCCGGCGGCTTCGGCACGCCGGTGGCCGTAACCGGCGCGATGCTGATCGGCCTCGGCTTTGCGCCGCTGGCGGCCAGCGGACTGTCGCTAATCGCAAACACCGCACCGGTGGCCTATGGCGCGCTGGGCACCCCGATCATCGCGCTGGCCGGCGTGACCGGTCTCGACATGCTGGAGCTGTCGGGCATGGTTGGCCGCCAGTTGCCAGTGTTCTCGCTGATCGTTCCGTTCTGGCTGGTCTGGGCATTCTGCGGCTTCCGCGGCATGCTCGCGATCTGGCCGGCGATTTTCGTCGCCGGTGCCGCTTTCGCGATTCCCCAGTACCTGATCTCCAACTTCCACGGCCCATGGCTGGTGGACGTGGGCGCAGCGGTCTCGTCGATGCTCTGCCTGACCCTGTTCCTGAAGGTCTGGAAGCCGAAAGAGGTGATGACTTCCGCATCCGGCAAGTTCGAGGGCGGCAACCAGGCCGGCGCATCGAACGGTGGCGGCCATGAGTATTCGCGCAAGGAAGTCATCAATGCGTGGACGCCGTGGCTGATCCTGTCGCTGGTGGTCCTGCTGTGGGGCATCCCGGAATGGAAGAAGCTCCTCGACAGCATCTCGATCGTGAAGATCGACTGGCCCTACCTGCACAACATCGTGCAGAAGATGCCGCCGGTGGCTGCCGTGCCGAAGATCGAGGAAGCCGTCTTCAAGCTGAACTGGCTGTCCGCAACCGGCACCGGCATCTTCATCGCCTCGGTCCTCTCGGCCTTCCTGATGGGCTACCGCGTTCGTGAAATGCTGGCGGTGTACTGGGACACGCTGAAGCTGCTGAAGTACTCGCTGCTGACGATCGCTGCCATGCTGGCGCTCGGCTACTGCACCCGCTACTCCGGCGTCGACTCCACGCTCGGCCTGGCCTTCGCCAACACCGGCATGTTCTACCCGTTCTTCGGCACCCTGCTCGGCTGGCTCGGCGTTGCACTGACCGGCTCCGACACCGCGTCCAACGTGCTGTTCGGCGGCCTGCAGAAGACCTCGGCAGAGCAGCTGGGCCTGAATCCGGTCCTGATGGCAGCAGCCAACTCGTCCGGCGGCGTGATGGGCAAGATGATCGATGCGCAATCGATCGTGGTAGCGTCGACCGCCACCAAGTGGTACGGCCACGAAGGCGAGATCCTGCGCTACGTGTTCTTCCACTCGATCGCGCTGGCTGCGCTGGTGGGCATCCTCGTGACGCTCCAGGCCTATGTCTATCCGTTCACGCTGATGGTGTATTAAGACCTGCAGCGACTCCCTCGAAACCGTGCAGTGCCGACCGGCCTGCACGGTTTTTTGTTTTCTGCGCGTTTAATCTTCATCCGAACATCGAACATCGCTTGAGAGCTCGCAAGCGACTACCGCACCGGATTTGCAAACCGGACGGGCTGCCGAAAAGATGGCCGCTCCTTTTCACGATCAGGAGCAGACATGAATGGCATATCGCAATGGGGCAGCTATGGCGGCCAGCAATTCGCGCCACAGGGCGTGCTTGGCGGCCTGCTTGGCGGACCGGTTGGCGGGCTGATTGGCCGCGGCATCGGCGGCCTGTTCGGCAATCCATCGCTTGGTAACCAGATCGGCCAGTGGGCCGGTGGCATTGGCGGCAGCATCCTGCCCTTCTCTGCCGACCCGATGCAGCAGGCCTATGCCCAACTCGCCCAGCAGCAGATGCAGCAACAAATGCAGCAACTGGCACCGCAGGGCATGATCGGCAACCTCATCGGCCAGCTCGGCCAGCCGGTCGGCAGCGCGATTGGCGGGATGTTCGGACAATCCGGCCTCGGCAGCCAGATCGGCGGCATCGCCAGCCAGATCGGACGCATGCTGCCCTTCTCCGCCGACCCGATGCAGCAGGCCTATGCGCAGCAGCAGATGCAGCAGCTCGCACCCCAGGGCCTGTTCGGCAACCTCATCGGCCAGCTCGGCCGGCCGCTCGGCGGCGCCATTGGCGGTATCTTCGGCCAGCCCGGCATCGGCAGCCAGATCGGCGGCGTCGCCGGCCAGCTCGGACGCATGCTGCCGTTCGAGGCCGACCCGCTGCAGCAGGCCTATGTGCAGCAGATTGCACAGCAAATTGCCCAGCAGCTGGCGCAGCAGCAGCAACAGCAGTCGGCGTACGCGTCCCAGGGCCAGCAGGGCTACGCCGGCGGACAGACGCTGCACTGACCTGCTCCCAACGTCGTGCGAGGCGCCGCGGCGCCTTGCACGCGTTCCGCAAACCAGCAAGCAATCAGGACACAAGATGCCAGTCATCCAGGGGGGCCCCGGGCGCGGGCGCTATCTCGTCAGCTGCACCGACAGCGGAAAGCTGTCGCACTTTGTTGCCGAAGCCCGCGCCGACCCCGGCCTGAGACTGCTGGACATGCTCGGCCCTCCGGCCGCGCCGCACACCGCCATCTACGACATGGCGCATGACACCGCCGCCAGTCTGCAGCAGCGCTTTGCTGCCGGCGGCGACCTCAAGATTGAACCGGACCGACCGCTGTCGCTATTCGACGGCCACTGGTCCGGCCAATGACCACCACCACAATTGAAAGGAATGCGATGGCCACCAAACCGGAATCCGCTCCAGGCGCGACGCCTGCACCATCCAGCGAACCGAAGCAGCCTACCCGGGACATCCGGCAGCGCAAGGGGCAATTCCTGGTCGCGCCGCGGCGCAACCCCGGCATGCAGATGATGGGCATTGCACCACTCAGTTTTTCGGTGGTGGAGCAGGCGCTGCAAGAGGCACCCGACATCGAGATCATTGACCGCGTCGGTCCGCGCCAGGCAGTGGGCGGATTGGGCACCGGCATGCAGGAAGGCGCGGTGCTGGTGACCCTGATGCAGGAAGAAAAGGCACAGGCGCTGGCGATGCAGGCGCAAGGCCAGCTGATCGTCGAGCGCGACCAGCCATTGCAGCTGATGGACGTCAATTACCCGACCGCAGTGCTGGCCAACTGCAACCTGCCGACGACCGGCAGCGCCTTCAGTGCGGAATTACTCGTGCTGGGAGACGGACGGCCAGTCAGGGGTGCCGAAGTCTTTCTGTTCGGCAGCCTGCTGCCGGCCCACGGCATTACGGATGACAACGGGCGGGTGAAGCTGACGCTCCTGGGCGAAAGCGCTGCCAGTGTGCAGCGCCTGCACATCAAACCGCGCGCCGATTTCTGGAGCTTTTGCCAAGACCGGCCAGACCTCAGCGACGGCGAACTGAACGTAGTCGGCCTGCGCGCCCTGTCCGACTGGCCAAGCCTGAAGCATTTCCCGCGGCACCAGCAACTGAGCTGGGGGCAGCGCGCCATGCGCATTGACCAGCTGCCCGGCACTTACCGCGGCCAGGGGGTGAAGATCGCCGTGATCGACTCGGGCTGCGCAAACAGCCACCAGGACCTGACCCACGTGAGCCAGGGTTACGACATCGTCAACAAGGCCACCAACAGGAACAGCTGGAACATTGACACCATCTCGCATGGCACGCACTGCACCGGGGTGATTGCCGGGCTCGACTCGGCCACCGGCATCCGCGGCTTCGCACCGGATGCGGAAATACATGCCTGCAAACTGTTTCCCGGCGGTCAGGTCAGCCAGCTTATCGATGCTCTCGAATACTGCATCGACAACCAGATCGATGTCGTGAACCTGTCGCTGGGCGGTGCCGAGCCGTCGGAAGCCCTCGAGCAACAAATCATCCGTGCCCGGCAGGCCGGCATTGCCTGCATCGTCGCCGCCGGCAACTCGCGCGGCGCTGTTCAGTATCCCGGCTCGTCCCCGAATGTGCTGGCGGTGGCCGCCATCGGACGCGTGAATGAATTTCCGGCCGACAGCCATCATGCGACCGCCGTCACGCCGCTGGTCGATGCCAACGGATTTTTCTCCGCAAGCTTTACTTGCTTCGGCCCGGAGGTCGCGGTCTGCGCGCCCGGCGTAGCAGTGACTTCGTCCGTGCCGGACAACAGCTTTGCGTCTTGGGATGGCACCTCGATGGCGGCGCCGCATGTGACTGGGCTGGCGGCACTGGTGCTTGCCCACCATCCGGACTTCCAGGGCACCGGCCGGACCCGCAGCGCCGAGCGGGTCGAGCGCCTGTTCCAGATCATCAAGATGTCCTGCCAGCCGCTGATGCTGGGTGACCAGCGGCGCACCGGCTTTGGGCTGCCGGACGTGCCCCGCGCAATCGGGCTGGCGGCGTCGCGCGGGCTCGCCGCCCTCGGGCCGGGCCTGGGCAGCCAGTTCGGCGCTGCAGCCAATGCCGGCATTGGCTCATTGCTCGCCGCGCAGGCGCGTGCCATGCCGCAAGCTTATCGCGACCTGTCGGCGGTCCACGCGCAGAACGCAGCACTCGGCATGGGCCTGGGGCTGGCCTCGCTCGACCCGACCATGCATTATCTGGCGCAGGTCAACCCCGGCCTGCGCTATGGTCTGTGGTAAGTCTGGCCGTGGCCTAAAAAAGTGCAATCGGGCGATGTTGCGGCGGAACTTGTTCCATGCCAAGGAGTCATGTGGTTTACGCAAGCGAGGATTGCGCTGGCGACCGTCAAACGAGACTTCGAGGAAGATCATGGAACACCAGCAACGACACCAACCGCAGCAGCACGCGTTGTCGTCACAGGAGAGCTACAACCCGAATCATCTGCTCGACACTTTGCGTGAGCGGATGAAACTGAAAAACGATGCAGCACTGTCGCGTGCACTTGAAGTCGCACCGCCGGTCATCAGCAAGATCCGCCACCGCACGCTTCCGGTCGGCGCTTCTTTGCTGATCCGCATGCATGAGGTCACGCAGATGAGCATTCGCGAACTGCGCGACCTGATGGGTGACCGGCGTACCAAATACCGGCTCTCGGACGCGCAGGGCAAGCCGAAGCCGGCGCTGGACCAGCAGGGGCAGCCGGGCTCGGCAGGACAGGAGCGGCAGCAGGGATCGCAGCACCACTGAGGCGGCGCTGGCCGCGCCGCCTCAGAAAACGATCAGATCGCGCATGCTTTCGCCGGCATCCAGCCGGTCGAAGCCGCGATTGACGTCGCCAAGCGTCATGCGCTCGCCGAGCAGCTTGTTTACCGGCAGCCTGCCCGCCAGGTAAAGGCCGATGTAGCGAGGCACGTCGCGGGCCGGCACGCAGGAGCCGATGTAGCTGCCCTTGACGGTACGCTCCTCGGCCACCAGGCTGACCTGCTGCAATGGCCACTGATGCTGCGGATGCGGCAGGCTGGCAGTGACTGTCGTACCACCGCGCTTCGTGATCCGGTACGACAGCTCCATTGCGGCTACCACGCCAGCCATCTCGAAGGCGAAGTCGACCCCGCCGCGGGTCGCTTCCTTCACTTTCGCGATCGCATCCGGATCGCGCGCATTCACGGTGAAAGTCGCGCCCAGCTCGCGTGCTTTTTCCAGCTTGCTGTCGTGGAGGTCAATCGCGACGATGTCCTTCGCGCCGGAGGCCGCAGCCCCGAGCAGCGCGCACATGCCAACGCCGCCGAGGCCGACGATGGCCGTGCTCTGGCCGGGTTGCACCTTTGCGGTGTTCACCACGGCGCCGACCCCGGTCAGCACGGCGCAGCCGAACAGCGCAGCCTCGACCGGATCGATATCGGCGTCTATCTTCACGCAGGAGCGGCGCGACACCACCGCATGCTCGGCAAATGCAGATACGCCAACATGGTGATGCACTGCCTGCGGACCGAGGTGGAGGCGGCGCTCACCTGACAGCAAGGTGCCTTTGCCATTGGCTTCGGCACCCGGCTCGCACAGCGCCGGCCTGCCTTCCATGCACGGCAGGCAGTGCCCGCAGCTGGGCACGAATACCAGTACGACGCGGTCGCCGGGCTTCAGGTCGTGCACTCCGTCGCCGGCCTGCACGACCGTCGCCGATGCTTCATGCCCGAGCGCCATCGGCACCGGACGCGGACGGACGCCAGTGATCACCGACAGGTCCGAATGGCAGAGGCCGGCTGCCGTCATTTTCACCAGCACTTCACCCGGCCCCGGCGGGTCGAGCTCGATTTCCTCGATCACCAGCGGACGGCTGGCGGCGAATGGCGCGGTCTTGTCCAGCGCATGCAGAACGGCGGCACGGGTCTTCATCGGCAGGGCTTCCTCAGGTCAGGGCGTGGATCAGATGGTACGTCCTCCGTCGACCGGCATCTCGAGGCCGGTGAGGAACTCGGCGCCGTCGGTGCCGAGGAAGACTGCGGCAGCGGCCATGTCCTTCGGCTCGCAGAAGCGGCCAAGCGGAATCGTCGCAACGAATTTCGCGCGGTTCTCCGGCGTGTCGGGCACGCCCATGAAATCGCCGAGCAGGCCGGTGGCGCCCATCACCGGGCACAGCGCGTTCACGCGGATGTTGTCCGGTGCCAGCTCGACCGCCATCGCGCGCGACAGCAGGTTCACTGCGCCCTTCGAACCGTTGTACCAGGACAGGCCCGGGCGCGGACGGATGCCGGCCGTCGAACCGACGTTGATGATCACACCGCCCTTGCCGCGCTGGCGCATCAGCGGCACGATGGCATGCGCCATGAAATAAATCGACTTCACGTTCACATTGAACACGCGGTCGAACGTCTTCTCGTCCACGTTCAGCATCGGCTGGTTCTTGTGCGTGGTGCCGGCGTTGTTGATCACGATGTCCGGAATGCCGAAGGAATCAACACAGGCCTTCACCATGTTCACGACCGATTCCTGGTTCGCGACATCGGTAGCCACGGCCTTGGCATTGGCGCCAAGCCTGGCAGCGACGCGCTCGCCGGCCTCGGCATTCAGGTCGGCGATGATCACTTTTGCGCCCTCGCGCACATATGCTTCCGCCATGCCCTCGCCAAAGCCGCTGCCGGCGCCGGTGATGATGGCGACTTTTCCTTCCAGTTGTCCCATGGTGTCTTTCCTCAATGTCTCGTGTTCAGTGATGCGAATTCATGATGCAGCTGGCAGCCGCTTACCCGTGATGCAGCACCACCGTCTTGGTCGTGCTGAATTCCTCCAGCGCGAGGAAGCCCTTCTCGCGGCCGTGTCCGCTGCGCTTCATGCCGCCGAACGGCAGCTCGACGCCACCGCCGGCACCATAGCAATTGATGAACACCTGCCCGGTGTGCAGCCGCGCGGCCATGCGCTGCTGGCGTGCGCCGTTCTCTGTCCAGACGCCCGACACCAGCCCGAACTCCGACGAGTTTGCCAGCTGGATTGCGTCCGCTTCATCCTTGAACGGCATCGCGGCCAGCAGCGGGCCGAACACTTCCTGGCAGGCCAGCTTGTGGTCGCGCGGTACCGCGCCGAACAGGGCCGGCGCGACGAAATAACCGTCCTTGGCCAGACCTTCCGACAGACTCGCGCGTGCCAGCAGCGGCACACCGGTAGCGATTGCATCGTCGATGAAACCGTTCACGCGGTCGAACTGCTTCTTGTTCACGATCGGCCCGCAGTCGAGATCCATCTCGGGCGTGCCGACCTTTACCTTCGCGAAGGCCTCGGCCACCCGCTTCGTGAAGCTTTCGTAGATGTCTTCCTGCACCAGCAGGCGGCTGCCGGCCGAACAGGTCTGGCCGGCGTTCTGCGTGATCGCCTTGACGATGATGGGCACTGCCTTCTCGACATCGACATCGTTGAAAACGATTTGCGGTGACTTGCCGCCCAGCTCCAGCACGCAGGGCACCGCATTTTTTGCCGTCGCCTGCTGCACCATCACGCCCACTTCCGGCGAGCCGGTGAAGGTCGCGAAATTGATGCCCGGATGCGCGGTCAGCGCGGCGCCGGCTTCGTAGCCGTAGCCGGTCACCACGTTCAGCGCGCCCGGCGGCAGGCCGGCCTCGATGAACAGCTCGGCCAGTTTCAGCGGGGCGAGGCAGGCGTCTTCCGACGGCTTGAGTACGCAGGCATTGCCCATCGCAATCGCAGGCGCCAGCGTCCGGCCGAACATCTGCGCCGGATAGTTCCATGGAATGATGTGCGCAGTCACGCCGTGCGGCACGCGAACCACCTGCACGTTGTAGCCGTTCAGGTAGGGAATCTGCTGGCCATGGATCTTGTCGGCGGCACTGCCGTAGAACTCGAAATAGCGGGCGACCGCAACGATGTCGTTGCGCGCCACGGTCATCGGCTTGCCGGTGTCGCGCGCCTCGATCTGCGCAATCTCGTCGGCATGCTTCACGATCAGGTCGGCGAACCGGATCATGATGCGGCCGCGCTCGGTCGCCGTCAGCCGGCCCCACGCGCCGTCCAGCGCCTTCTGCGCCGCCTGCACGGCTGCATCGATATCGGCCGCCGTTCCGCGGTCGATGGTGGCGAACGCCTTCGCGTCGCAGGGATTAATTACGTCAATCGTGCGGCCGTCGGACGCGCTGCGCCACTGGCCGTCGATCAGGATGCTTGCCATCGTCTGTCTCCTTTGCTTGTCTTGTTCAGTGGGTGCCGGCCGGCTCGGGGGCAACGACCAGTTCGCCGCGCTCCAGCGTCAGCGTCGCGTCCGGCAAATCGCGCAGCAGGCTGCGGTTGGATTCGGTGACCACAATGCAGAGCTCGGGCGCGATCTGATGCAGCCGGCGCAGGGATTCCGCGTACTGCACCGCAAGCACCGGCGCCAGGCCCTGGAAAGGCTCGTCGAGCAGTACCAGCTTCGTGCCCACCATCAGGGCACGTCCAAGCGCGGCCATCTTGCCCTGCCCGCCCGACAGCGCGGCGCCGGAACGGCCGAGCATTTCCTTCAGCTGCGGTACCACCTCCAGCACGCGCGCCAGCCTGCGATCGACTTCGGCAGCCGGCAGCTGCAGCACCTCGCAGGGCAGCCGCAGGTTTTCTTCTACCGTCAGCGTCGGGAACATCACGCGGTCTTCCGGCGCATAGCCGATGCCGAGCGCGGTGCGCCGGTGGCCGGCAACCCGGGTAATCTCCGTGCCTTCCATCGACACCGAACCGCTGGACACCGGCAGCAGGCCCATGATGGCGCGCAGCAGCGTGGTCTTGCCGGCCCCATTGCGGCCAACCACGGCCAGCAATTCGCCCGCGCGGAATTCCGCGGTAATGCCGCGCAGGACGGTATTGCCGGCGATGCTCGCACTCAGCTTGTCGATCTTCAGCATTTCATTCCCCGATCACATTGGCGCGGATCATCGGGTCGGCGAGCACATCGGCCGGTTTGCCATCGGCAGCCACCTTGCCCGCAATCCATGCAGCAACCCGGGTTGCATAGTTCGCCACGATGTCGACGTCATGCTCGACGAAAATCGCGGTCACCTTCTGCTCATCGAGCGCGCGCATGATGGTCGCCATCAAGCCGTGTTTTTCATCGGTCGACACCCCGGAGGTCGGCTCGTCGAGTATCAGCAGGCGCGGCTTGAGCACCAGCGCCATGGCAATGTCGAGTAGCTTGCGCTGGCCTTCGGGCAGCGCACCGGCCAGTTCGCCGCTGCGCGCGGCGAGGCCGACCATGGCCAGCACATGCTCGATTTCCGACGCCGGCACCACCTCGGCCAGCGGCGTCCAGCAGCCCAGCGCGCCACGCTTGCCCGCGGCAGCAATGCGCACGCAGTCGCGCACGGTATGTTCCGAAAACAGTTGCGGAAGCTGGAACGAGCGCACCATGCCGCGCAGCGCGATCTGGCGCGGCTTGAGCCGCGTGACTTCGCGCCCGGCGAAGAACACCTGGCCCGCATCCGGCCGGATCAGTCCGGTACAAATGTTGATGAAGGTGGTCTTGCCGGCGCCGTTCTGGCCGATCACGGCCAGCCGCTCGCCTTCATGCAGCGAAAAATTGATCTGGTCGGCGACCACGACTGCGCCGAACGCCAGTTGCAGTCCGCTCGTCTGCAGCAGCGGCGCGCTCATGCCGGCCTCCTTCTCGCTTCCAGCAGTGCCGAGAGCCCGCGCGGCGCCAGGAACACCATCGCGATCAGCACGAAGCCCAGCACCATTTGCCACGCGCCGGTCAGGTAGGCGGCGGCGAACAATTTGACGAACTCGAAGATGGCCGCGCCGATGAAGGCGCCGACGGGATGGCTGACGCCCCCGAGAATCGCCACGAACACGATCTCGCCCGAGCGTACCCAGTAGCCCATCTCGGGAGTGACCAAGCCCTGGGCGACTGCAAAGATGGCGCCGGACAGGCCGCACAGCGTCGCCGAGATCAGGTAGCCGACCCAGAGGGTGCGATATGCCGAGATGCCTACGTACTCGAGCCGCGTTTCATTCGTCTTAAGGGCGCGCAGCGCCTGCCCGGCCGGCGACTCCAGGTAGCGCTGCACCAGCCAGCCCAGCAGCAGCGCGAGCACCACACCGCTGACCAGCAGCGTCGTTTCGTAAGCGCCGCGCTCCATTGCGATGCCGAAGAACGGCGGCCGCTCGACTCGCAGCCCGTCCGAGCCACCGGTCAGCGCAAAAAATTTGACCAGCGCCGCATACAGGACCATCGACAGCGCAAGGTTCAGCATGCCGAAGAAAATGCCGCGATAGCGGACCACGAAAGAGCCAATCACTGCGCCGGCCAGTCCGCCCACCACTGCACCAAGCACCAGCAGCAGGGCGCTGTCGACCTGCGCCAGGTGACGGGTAGCGAATGCCACCGCATAGCCGCCGGCACATACATACAGCGCGTGGCCGAACGAAATCTGCCCGGAAACGATCAGGATGGAAATCCCGAGCGCGGCAATGCCAAAGGCGGTGCCCAGGATCAGCGGCGTCTTCATCCACGGGGCGACCAGCGGCAGCAGCAGCGTGGCCGCCGCCAGCAGCAGCACGGCAAGCATCGATTTGCGCATCAGACTCTCCTCGCCTGAGCGACAGAAAACAGGCCCTGCGGCCGGAACAGCAGTACCAGCACCATGATCAGGAACGGCACCAGCACCTCCATCTCGGGGAAAAGATACACAGTAAACGAGCGGGCAAGGCCGATCAGGATAGCCGCCACCAGCGCGCCCTCGATCTGCCCGAGCCCGGCAGTGGCCACCACGGCGAATGACAGCACGATCATTTCGGCGCCGATACCCGGCACCCAGGAGACGGTTGGCGAGGCCAGCGCGCCGGCCAGTGCGCCGAGCACCGAGCCGACCACGAAGGTCAGCAGCGAGATGCGCTTGACGTTGATGCCCAGCGCGGTCGATACCTCGCGGTTGTGGGACACGGCGACGATCTGCCGCCCGATCGGGCTGAACTTCAGGAAAGTGCGCAGCGCGAAAAACACCAGCAGCGCGACACCCGGCAGGACCATCAGCTGGTAGCGGGTATAGGTGATGCCAAGCACTTCGGCAGTGCCAAGGTAATTCACGATCTCGGACACGAAATAAGGCTGCACGCCCCACACCAGGCGCTGGAAATCCTCGAAGATCATGAACGCGGAAAACGTGATCAGCAGCTGCAGGATCGGATCCTTGCTGTAGATCCGGCGCATCAGCGATGTCTCCATCAGGGTGCCGAACACGATGCCGACGATGACCGCCGCCAGCGGCAGGATCAGCAGCGACCACGCCGGCGACAGGCCGAGCGACGCCGCCCACAGCCCGAGGCTGGCGGCCATGTAGCCGCCGAGCGCATAGAAGCTGCCGTGTGCCATGTTGATGATGTTCATCACGCCGAACACCAGGGTCATGCCTAGCGCGACCAGAAACAGAAGCGCGGCATAAGACAGGCCGTCAAGGACGGCCAGGATATAAAGCTCCTGAGGCATGTTCTGTCAGCTGCCTCAGTACTGGCGAATGCGCGAGTCGCTGACCAGGGCCGGCTTCAGGGTTTTCACCCATTCCGGCGACTTCTGGCCGACGGGCGTGGTGATGATCTCCGCCGGGTAGACCGCGATTTTTTCCAGTGTCGGGAAGTTGTAGCCGCCGACCTTCTTGGTCATGCCCAGCAGCTGGTCTTCCAGTCCCTGCCCGTCCTCCCGCATCTTGACGGTATTCGTCAGGCCGCGGAATTCAACCGAATGCATTGCGTCAGCCACCTGCTCGACCGACGGCCACTTGCCCTTGTTGGCCTTGATCGCCGACTGGTAGCCGGCCACCAAGCCGTCGATCGCCTGCACCATGTGGTAGACGGAATAAATCGGATAGGCGCCCGTTTTCGCGCGGAACTGCTTGACGAAGCCGTTCAGCTTCGCGTTGTCCTTGTGCTCCGGGTGGAGGAAATAATGGTCGCCGCGCGCACCGACGATAACCCCGTCCGGCAGCGTCGTGCCTAGCCGCTCAAGCGAGCTCTCGGCCAGCGGCAGCACGAACAGCGATTGCCTGAACAGGCCGCGCTGCGCCGCCTGCCGCGCAAAGGTGTCGAGATCACCGCCCCACGCGGTCGACAGGATCACTTCCGGCCGAAGTGCCTGCAGCCGGCTGATCTCGGTCGAATAATCGGTAGCGCCGAAGCGGGGAAACATTTCGGCAACGATCTTCACGTCCGGCTTCATCGCCAGCAGCGTGTTGCGGAACAGCTCCCATGAGTCGCGGCCCCACGCATAGTCCTGGTTGACGACCGCGATCGATTTGATGTTCGGGCGCTGCTTCAGCAGGTACAGCACAGTCGCCACCATTTCGGTGGTCGCGTTCGCCTGGGACCGCACGACATATTTATAGCGCCGGTCCTCGAGCACCTTTTCAGTGCCGCAGTCCCACATGATGTTGAGTACCTTCAGGTCCTCGGCCACCGGGGCCAGCGTGTTGCAGTTGCCGCTGGAGATGGCTGCCAGCATGACGCGCGTGCCGCCCTCCTGCACCACCCGGCGGTACTCCGACAGCAGCTTGTCGGCACCGACGCCTTCGTCGATGAAAGTCGGCACGAGTTTCGCGCCATTGATGCCGCCGGCGGCGTTCAGCTGCTCGATGTACAGCTCGGCAGCCGCTTTGGCAGGCACGCCGAACACCGATGCCGGGCCGGAAAGGAAGGTCGTGATGCCCACCTTGATTTCGGCGGGCTGGGCCTGCGCCATGGCGCTGCCCGCGGCCAGCGCAGTCAGTACGCCGGCAATGAGGCTGCAGAGGGAGCGTCGGATCATGCGTATCTCCTGTCGTCGGGCAGGGGCTGCCCTGCTTGTATTATTGGCACAATGCCCGGCAGTCTGAATGACAATCAGCCCTGCAGCAAGCCGGGTTTTTTAAACGGCGCATTTTGAAATTGTGAATCCCGCCGCTCTGCACCATTCCAACAGCCATAACGGTCTCTCATTAAAGACGGCTCCCTCTGAAACGCAGCGCAGCAAGCACCTCGCATTAAAACTGGGTTTACTGATTAGACCAGTTGACACACCATCAACTGCCTATCATTATCTGCAAGAGAATTAAATCATAGCCGTGCCCGGCATCGGGCCGGTGGTCTGAGTTGTCGGAGAAGTCTGGCCGGCGAGAAGGCTGTTCGCCGGAGGTCTAACAATAACCACCACGGAGGAGAACGCATGAAGAAGACCGGTTTGTTGGCGTCAATGCTGGCGGCACTGTGCATCAGTACAGCTCCCTCAGCACAATCACAGGAACTGTATTGGGCAACGAGCGGCTTTTTCGGCCCGTTCAACATCCAGGGCCTGATCCCGACCTTCCCGCAGGCGAAGGAAATCACCATCCCGGTATCGATGTGGGTCCTGAAGCATCCGAAGGGCCTCGTCGTTTTCGACACGGGCAACAACGTCGCCATCTCCGATGGCGCGGACAACTGCAAAAAATACTGGGCAGCTGGCAGCTGCGACTTCCTCAAGCCCAACCAGAAGCGCTCGGACGTGATCGATGCGCAGCTGCAGAAGCTCGGCTTCAAGACCGATGACGTGAAAATCGTGATCAGCTCGCACAGCCACCTCGACCACTCGGGCAACATCGGCATGTTCCCGAAGGCGATCCACATCATGCAGAAGAAGGAGCTGTACCAGGGCTGGTGGCCTGAGAAGTTCCAGGGCCGCGAGCCGAACGGTTCCTTCGTGCTGAATGACCTGAACGCAGCACGCGGCTTCAACTTCTTCGAAATCGAAGGCGACTACGATCTGTTCGGCGACGGCTCGGTGAAGATCCTGTCGACGCCGGGCCACACGCTGGGCCACCAGTCGCTGAAGATCAAGCTGCCGCAAACCGGTACCGTGATCCTCACCCAGGATGCGATCTGGATGCAGGAAAACGCCGACGGCTATGTCGCGGGCCTGAACTACAGCGTCAAGGACTGGACCGACTCGGCCAACAAGCTGAAGATGATGCGCGATATCGAGGGCGCGAAGCTGCTGTTTGCCCACGATGCACCGCAGTTCGACAAGATGGGCAATCGCTGGCACAAGTGATCCCCTGAATGCAGTACCCCGAACCCCCGCCACCGCGGGGGTTTTTTACGCCTCGCTGCACTGCTGCCCTGCCCTTCACGGCTGCAGGGCGGGCTTGCCGGGGCAGGCACCTCCCACGACTCTGCAATGATCGAACTGAACCAGGTAGTAAAACGCTACGGCAGCAAGACCATCCTGCACGACATCTCCTTCGACGTGAAACTGGGCGAGATCGTCGGCTTCCTCGGACCGAACGGTGCGGGCAAGACCACCACCATGCGGCTGATCGCCGGATTCACCACCGCTTCCTCGGGCACGGTGAGTGTGGCCGGGCATGACATGGCGACCGAGCGCGAGGAGGCTGCGCGCAAGATCGGTTACCTGCCCGAGCAACCGCCCCTGTATGACGTACTGGACGTGACGGCTTACCTCACTTTTGTCGCCCGGGCGCGCGGGGTGCCGGCCGCGAAGATCCGGCAGGATCTCGACCGTGTCATCAACGCCTGCAAGCTGGAGGCCGTGACCCGGCGCGAGATTTACAAGTTGTCCAAAGGCTACCGCCAGCGGGTGGGCCTGGCGCAGGCGCTGCTCGGTGAGCCAGAAGTACTGCTGCTCGATGAACCCACTGCCGGCCTCGATCCGGGGCAGATTCAGGAAACCCGCGAGGTGATCAGGAATTTCGGCCGCGATCACGCGCTGCTGCTGTCGACCCACATCCTTCCCGAGGTGACGCTGATCTGCCAGAGGGTCGCGATCATCAACCATGGCCGCCTGCTGGCGGTGGACACGCCTGAAGCACTGCAGCGCGCTGCCGACCAGAGCGACAGCGTCTACCTGCAGGCTTCCGGCGAGCGCACCGCCCTCGAACAATCGCTGCAGGCCGTCGACGGCCTGCAGGGTGTCCGCATCGAGCCGCTGGCAGCCCGCCCCGGCCTGTACGCGATCGAGTGCAGCGTGCAATCGACGGAGGGTGTCGAGGCGCGCATCGCACGCGCGGTGAACGCCGCCGGCGACCTGCATCACCTCGAGCGGCGCCAGCCCACGCTGGAGAACATTTTCCTGAACTACATCCGGCAGGCGCCGCCCATCGCCGTCGACAAGGAGGCGGCATGAATGCATTGACCGGGATGGGCGCGATCTACCGTAAAGAGATCGCCACCTACTTTCGCTCCCCGATCGCCTATTTCGTGATCGCGGTCTTCCTGCTCGGGACGGGCTATTTTTTCACCTACAACATCTTCCTGACCGGCATCGGCACGATGAATTCGACTTTCCAGAACATGGGCATTTTGCTGCTCACACTGGCGCCGGTGCTGACGATGCGGTTGTTCTCGGCCGAGTACAACGGCCGCACGATGGAGCTGCTGCAGACCCTGCCGCTGCGCAGCTGGCAGGTCGTGCTCGGGAAATACCTTGGCGCGCTGACCATCCTGCTGCTGATGACCGCCGCCACCACCATCAACCTGGTGCCGCTGTATTTGTACGGCACTCCGCAGACACCGAACATCCTGTCCGGCTACCTCGGCTTCCTGCTGCTCGGCATGGCCTGCATTGCGATCGGCCAGTTCTTCTCGGCGCTCACCGAGAACCAGATCGTGGCGGCCCTGATCACGGTGCCGGTGCTGCTCGGCTTCTGGTTCGTCGGCCACATGCAGTCGCTGCAATCGTCGGAAATGCTGCGCGACCTGTTCGCCCACCTGTCGTTCGCCCTGCATTTCGCGGATTTCATCCGCGGGCTGCTGCGCTCGGAAGGCGTGGTGTTTTTCCTCGTCGTCAGTGCCTGCGCGCTGACGCTCAATTCCTGCTACCTGCAACTGCGCCGCTGACATCATGGATTCCTCAATTCGTTCGGGCCTGTCCCTGATCGCCGGCCTGCTGCTGCTTGCCGGATCGGCAGTGGCGAATGCCCTCATCGTCGACTCCCCGGTCGCGAGTCTCGTGCTGCTGGCGGCCGGCTCGCTGCTGTCCGTTTATGCCCTGTACCAGCTGCGCGACGAATTGCGCAGCCTGCTGCGGCAGGGGCGCGGCGAAATGCTGCTCTCGACTGCCGGCGTGCTGGCCGTGCTGGTGGCGCTTGCGTGGGTCGCCGCCCTGTATCCGCTGCGGCTGGACATGACCGCCAACAACGAGCATTCGCTGGCGCCGCAAACCGTCAGCATGCTCAAGTCCGTGGACAAGCCGGTCGACATCGTCTTTTTCCATGACCGCGGCATGCGCGAGACGGTCGAACTGTACGAGCAGATCGCGTCGCAGAACCCGAAGATCAGCGTCCGCTTCTTCGACCCGATGCTCAACCCCTCGCAGGCCAAGCTGTACGGCGTCGAATTTGCCGGCACTGCCCTGATGGAAAGCGAAGGCCGCAAGCTGACCGTCAACGGACCGACCGAAACCGATATCGCCAACGGCATCCTGCGCGTCACCCAGGGCAAGCAGCAGCTGGCCTGCTTCCTCGACGGCCACGGCGAGCCGGATCCGTTCAGCCTTGAATCGCACGACCACACCGAGGGCGATGCCGGACACTCGCATGGCCTCGAAACCAAGCTGGTCCAGCATGAACGGCACGGCATGGCCAAGGCGCGCGGCTCGCTGGAGGCCATGAACTATGTGGTGGAGAAGGTCACCCTGCTGGCCGGCGGCGGCGAGCTGTCGCGCTGCTCGGTGCTGCTGGTGGTCGGCCCGCGCTTCGCACTGCTCGACAAGGAAGTGGCTGTCATCGAGCGTTTCCTTGCCGATGGCGGGAATGCGATGTTCCTGCTGGACCCCTTTGTGCAGACCGGCCTCGAAAAGCTGCTCCGCCCGTACGGCCTGAAGCTGTCGGACGGCATGGTGATCGATGAGGCCAGCCACTTCTGGGCCGACATATCGGCGCCGGCGGTCAGCGACTACAACCGGCACGACATCACCCAGCGGCTTCCGCTCACCTTCTACCCCGGCGTGCGCGCGATACTGCCCACGGCGCAACCGGTGCCGGGCGTGGCCGTGCGACCGCTGGTGAATTCCTCGCGCTCGAGCTATGTCAGCACCGAAAAGACGCGCCTGATCCGGGCGGGCGCCCAGTCGGGCGGTCCGCAGACCCTGATGGTGGTTGCCAGCTTCAATCCGGACAATGCCTCCACCGCCGCCATGGTGATGAAGCAGCTGCGCGGCGAAGCGGCGGAAGACGAAGCACCGCAGGCGCCGGCGACCGATCGCAAGCCGTCGCGCATCGTCGTTGGCGGCGACGCCGACTTTGCGACCAACTCCTATTTCCACATCATGGGCAACGGCGCGCTGTTCCTGAATGCAGTCAACTTCCTCGCGTCGCGCGAGAACCTGATCGGCCTCGAGCCTCGCACCTACGACCTGCCCTATGTGCACATGACCAATACGCAGATGAAGGGCACCTTCATCCTGTCGATCATTCTCGTGCCCGCCCTGATGGCACTGCTCGGGCTGGCGGTCTGGTGGAGGCGTCGATGACACGCGGCATGAAACGGGTGCTCCTGATCTGGGCCGTCTTTGCCGCGCTGGCTGCGGTGATTTTCCTGAATGTGCGCGAGGAGGCGGCCGGCCCGCAGACGACCGCGCGGCACGACCCGAAGTGGCTGCTGCCGATTGCCTATGGTGAACTGGGCGCGGTCGAGATCATGCACAAGAACGGCATGCATCGCTTCGAACGGGATGCCGGCGGCAAATGGTTCTACCACGGCGCGCATGGCGCCGACACCGGCGAACACCAGCATCGCGCCGACCCGGCGCTGGCGACCACGATCGGTAAAGCGATGGCCATGTTCAGCCGCACGCAGAAGGAACAGAGCGTGCCGCTGCTGGACGCCGGCGAGGAATACGGCGTGGTCAAGCCGGAAATGCTGATCCTCGCCTACCGCCAGAGCGTGACAGAGCCGGTGCTGCGGCTGGCGGTGGGCAGTGTCACTCCCGACGGCTATGCGCGCTACGTGCTGCCGCTCGGCGCCCGCGAGGCCGTGACTGTTCCGAACTATCAGGTGACGAATCTGCTGGCCATGATCGACGCCGCCGGCAAGGCCGGCCGGGCGGCAGGCGGCCAGTGAGGCAGGTCATGCAGCGCTGGTTGCAGGCGGCCCTGCTGTGGGTTGCTGCCGCCGGCGCCGCCCTCGCCCACTCAGGCGATGCCACCGGCTTCGCAGCCGTCACCGTGCGTGATGCGGAAGTCATCTATCGCCTCACGCCGACCGCGCAGCCCGCGCCCGGCACGGACCTCGGCAAGGCGCTCGCGGACAAGATCTCGATCGCCGCCGATGGCACGCCCTGCCGGCTGACTGCCGCCACCGGCCTCGACTTGCGCTTTGCCTGCGCCGCTCCGCCGTCGGAACTCATGATCCGGGATGACCTCGCCGATGTGGTCGGCAATACCCACCATGTGGTCGGCATGGCCAGCTGGTCCGGCGGAAGCCTGTCCTTCGATCTCGCCGCCAGCCAGCGCGAAGCCCGGCTGCCGCTGGGTGCGCCTGCCGCGCCGCAGGGTGC
>JAIXTG010000097.1 GCA_027484285.1 Oxalobacteraceae bacterium
AAGGAAGCTCAGCACACTCTGCGGCAAATGACGCGGTGGCTGCAGACCTGTCCTGAGCATGCCGTCCCTGATGCTTATCTGGAAGTCCTGCGCACCGCTGAGCATCTGTTCGGCCTTGAACAACAGCTGATGGAAACCCTTTCGTTTCCAATTCGACAACTGCACCTTGAACAGCACGCGCGGATACTCCAGGGGCTTCATTGCGTCCACGCGCAAGTCATGCAGGGCGCCTGCGACCAGGGCCGGCATGCAGGGAGCAAATTACTGATCGACTGGCTTCGCCTGCACAACGACACGCTTGATGCGGCCTTTGACATCTGGGTGGATTATTGCCGTAGCGGGATGGCCGCCCCTGAATACAGGCTCACACCCGCAACGATCAGCGCCCATTGACCGCCAACGAAGCGGGCAACAGGACCCACATCTGCCCCTGCTGCTTCATCCTGCCAGCCAATTCCCCCGCTTCCGGACCGAATCCCCAGAAAAAATCCGCGCGAACCGGGTTGCGGATCGCACTGCCGACATCTTGTGCAAGCACCAGCCGCCTGAGGAGCACGCTGCTGTTCGGCTGGGACGTTGCCAGAAATACAGGAGCGCCCAGCGGGATGAACTGGGGATCCACTGCAATCGAACGCCGCGGCGTGAGAGGAACGCCAAGCGCCCCCTTCGGGCCCTTCGCAGGATCGGCTATCTTCTCTTCCCGAAAAAATACATACCCGGGGTTTGCATTCAGCAGTTCACGCAGACGCGCAGGGTGCGCTGCCGCCCAGGCCTTGATGCCCTGCATCGACGCCTGCTCGAGCGTCAGTTCGCCACGATCGATCAGGTAGCGGCCGATCGAACGATAAGGATGGCCGTTCTGATCGGCATAGGCGACCCGCACCACTTCGTTGCTCCCATCGAGCCGCACGCGCCCCGAGCCCTGCACCTGAAGGAAAAAGGCATCAATCGGGTCATCTACCCACAGCAATTCCGTACCCGCGAGACGATTCTGCTGCTCGAGCTCGGCACGGCTGTAATAGGGAACGACCCGGTTGCCGACCATCCGCCCACGCAAGCGCAGGTTTTTCAATTCGGGATACAAGTTGGCGAGATCGATCGTCACCAAATCAGCCGGCGGGCGGTGCAGCGGCGTCTGGAAAGTGCCCCCGCGTTGCCGCGACCCACGCAGCAGGGGCTCGTAATAGCCCGTTACCGTGCCGGACAGGCTGCCGTCCTGGTTGCGTACCTGGTGGGGAATGAAACGAGCTTCGAAGAAGCCGCGCACTGCCAGCGGATCAGCCGCATCAACCGCGGACGCGCCGGCACAAGCCTCGCCCCAACCCGGCCGGCTGCCCAATGCCTCGCAAGAAGCCAGCAAAGCCGGCCATGCCTCGCGCTGGTCGTCTTCCGTCCAGCCCGGAAGATCGGCATAGGTCACCGCCTGCAAATGGCCGGATGACTTGACGGCCGGATCCGGCACCGGCACCGGCACCGGCACCGGCACCGGCACCGGCATCGGCACCGGCGCAGGACGCGCCGTCGGCTGCGGCTGCACGCGGGGCAGCGGCCCGGCACAGGCGGCAAGCAGCAGAACGACTGCAAACAGGATCGGAGTTACACTGGCGCGCTGATTAAATCGGGGCACGATGACATGTGGTTGTTAATGCTTGAAGCCGGACTGGCGCTCGGCCTGCTGGTCTTCCTGGTGTGGTGGACGATGTTCTCTGGCCGCAAGGACGACGACTGAGCGCCTCAGCCGCCGGCATTGTATTGGATGTTCAGTGCAGGGTACGCGGCAGCGACAGTGCGAATTCCGCAATCGGCGCCTCGAAGCGCTCGCCATCCTCGGCCACGCAAAAATAAGCACCACGCATCGAACCGTGCGGCGTTGCCAGCGCGGTACCGCTGGTGTACTCGAATTGCTCGCCAGGCTTGAGCAGGGGCTGGTGACCGACAACGCCGAGCCCCTTCACTTCCTGTACCTGATTGTTCCCGTCCGTGATCAGCCAATGGCGGGAGATCACCTGCGCGGGTACCTGGCCGGTGTTCCGGATCGTGACGGTATAGGCAAAAACGTAGCGCGCACGCTCCGGGTCGGACTGATCCGCCAGATACTGCGGGGTGACCGTGACGGTCATTTCATAAGCTGCCATCGGAGCGCACTTTCCTGACATTTTGCCAAGTCGGGATTGCACACGAATTCAGCGCCCGCTGCAAGCGCCGGCACTGCAGCGACAGGTACAATGCGGGCCTCATTTGAAGGAAACCCCGCATGAGCACCTATCGCATCGCCCCGAGCATCCTGTCAGCCGACTTCGCCCGCCTTGGCGAAGAAGTGCGCAATGTCGTCGCCGCCGGCGCCGACATCATCCATTTCGATGTGATGGACAATCACTACGTCCCCAACCTGACCATCGGACCGCTGGTGTGCGAGGCGATCCGTCCGCATGTGCAGGTGCCGATCGACGTCCACCTGATGGTGAAACCGGTCGATCGCATCATCCCGGACTTCGCAAAAGCAGGCGCGAACATCATCAGCTTCCATCCGGAGGCCAGCGAGCACATCGACCGCACCTTGCAACTGATCCGCGACCACGGCTGCAAGGCAGGGCTGGTGTTCAATCCGGCCACGCCGCTCCACCATCTCGAGCATGTGATGGACAAGCTTGACCTGATCCTCATCATGTCGGTCAATCCGGGCTTTGGCGGCCAGTCCTTCATCCCGGAAGCGCTGAAGAAAATCGAGCGCGTGCGCCAGATGATCGACGCCAGCGGACGCGAGATCCTGCTCGAGGTCGACGGCGGGATCAAAATCGAGAATATCGCCGCTGCAGCGCGCGCAGGCGCAGACACCTTTGTTGCCGGCTCTGCCATTTTCGGCAAGCCGGACTACAAGGCCGTCATCGACGCCATGCGCTCGCAGCTGGCGTCCGCATGAACGCGCCCGAGCGGGGTCCGCTGGCCGGCATACGCGCGGCGATCGTCGACCTGGACGGCACCATGGTGCACACCGCGCCGGATTTTCAGGTGGCGATCAACCGCATGCGCGCCGACTTCGGCCTGGCGCCGCTGACGGTGGAGACAGTCATCGAGTTTGTCGGCAAGGGCTCGGAAAACCTGATGCGGCGGGTGCTGGCAGTTGATTTCGAAGCCGAGGAAGTGGAGCGCCGCTTCCCTGATGCGCTGGCGGCTTACCAGCGGCATTACCTCGCCATCAATGGCCAGCACAGCCGGGTGTACGACGGCGTGCACGAGGGGCTGGCCGCGATGAAGGCCGGCGGCCTGAGGCTGGCCTGCGTCACGAACAAGCCGATCGCGTTCGCGCGGCCACTGCTGGAAAAGACCGGGCTGGCCACGTATTTCGAACTGGTTTACGGCGGCGATTCGCTGCCGAAGAAGAAACCCGATCCGTTGCCGATGCTGACTGTCTGCCGCGACTTCGGGCTGGAACCTTCCGCGGTCGTTGCCATCGGAGACTCATCCAATGATGCCGAGGCAGCGAGGGCGGCAGGATGCAGAAGCTTGACGGTGCCCTATGGGTACAACCATGGGAAACCGGTGCACTCGATAGACTCGGATGGTATAGTCGCCACGTTATTCGACGCCGCCCGCCTGCTGGCAGCCTGACCATCCCCATGTTTCTCGTCAATAAACCGAAGCTGATCCCCCAGAGCGCCTTTGAGGCCTGGCTGTGGCGACGCTGGCATGCACTGATCACGCGCTGATCATCCATGCCGCCTGCCCGCACGGGCAGGCCGGTTTTATCGGACCACCCTGCCGCTCCCCTTACAATAGCGGCCCGGAGAGAAACATGACCGAACTCGAATTCAAGTCGCTGGCCGCCGAAGGCTATAACCGCATTCCCCTTATCGCCGAAGCTTTCGCCGACCTGGAAACGCCGCTGACGCTCTACCTGAAGCTGGCGCAGACGCAGAACCTCGGGCGCAATACCTTCCTGCTGGAGTCCGTCGTCGGCGGCGAGCGCTTCGGGCGCTACTCCTTCATCGGCCTGCCTGCGAGCACGCTGCTGCGGTCCTTCGGCAAGCGCACCGAAGTGGTCCGCAATGGCCAGGTGATCGAGACGGCACACGAGAACCCGCTCGACTTCATCAGCGAATTCCAGAAGCGCTACAAGGTCGCACTGAGCCCTGGCATGCCGCGTTTCTGCGGCGGCCTTGCCGGCTATTTCGGCTATGACGCGGTGCGCTTCATTGAGCGCCGCCTCGAGGACAGCGCCCCGCCGGACGACCTCCAGCTGCCGGACATCCAGCTGCTGCTGACCGAAGAACTGGCCGTCATCGACAATCTCTCCGGCAAGCTCTACCTAATTGTGTATGCCGATCCGACCCAGCCCGAGGCCTACAGCCGCGCGAAACAGCGGCTGAAAGACCTGAGGGCAATGCTCCACAGGCCGGTCGACATTCCGGTGACGTCCGGCTCGGTGCGAACCGAGGCCATCCGCGATTTCAGCAAGGAAGACTTCCTGAAAGCGGTGGCGAAGGCCAAGGAATACATCATGGCAGGCGACCTGATGCAGGTGCAGGTCGGCCAGCGCATCCGCAAGCCCTATGTCGATTCGCCACTGCTGCTGTACCGCGCGCTGCGCTCGCTGAACCCGTCGCCCTATCTGTACTTCTACAACTTCGGCGACATGCAGATCGTCGGCAGTTCGCCCGAAATCCTCGTGCGCAACGAAGCAACCCGCGACGGCACGCGCAAGGTCACCATCCGCCCGCTGGCTGGCACCCGTCCGCGCGGCGCCACCCCAGAGCAAGACACCCGGCTGGCAAAGGAGCTGCTGGCCGACCCCAAGGAAATTGCCGAACACGTGATGCTGATCGACCTGGCACGCAACGACATCGGGCGCATCGCCGAGATTGGCAGCGTGGCCGTCACCGACAAATTCGTGATCGAAAAGTACTCGCACGTGCAGCACATCGTGTCGAATGTCGAGGGAACGCTGAAGGCCGGGATGTCCAACCTCGACGTGCTGCGTGCGACCTTCCCGGCCGGCACGCTGTCCGGCGCGCCCAAAGTACGCGCGATGGAGCTGATCGACGAGCTCGAGCCCGTCAAGCGCGGCATCTACGGCGGCGCCTGCGGCTATCTGTCGTTCGGCGGCGAAATGGACCTGGCGATTGCGATCCGCACCGGCGTCATCAAGGACGGCACCCTCTATGCACAGGCAGCCGCCGGCGTGGTCGCCGACTCGGTCCCGGAAATGGAATGGCAGGAGACCGAAAACAAGGCGCGCGCGGTACTGCGGGCGGCGGAGCAAGTGCAAGACGGCCTGGATGGGGAGATCTGACATGCTGCTGATGATCGACAACTATGATTCCTTCACCTACAACCTCGTGCAGTACTTCGGCGAGCTCGGCGTGGAGGTGCGCACTGTCCGCAACGACGAGATCACGCTGGAAGAAATCGAGGCGCTGCGGCCGGAGCGGATCTGCATTTCTCCCGGCCCGTGCACACCGCACGAAGCCGGGGTCTCGGTACCGGTGCTCCGGCATTTCGCGGGCAAGCTGCCCATCCTCGGCGTCTGCCTCGGCCACCAGAGCATCGGCGCAGCCTTCGGCGGCAAGGTGATCCGCGCCAAGGAAGTCATGCACGGCAAGACCTCGCCGATCACCCATACCGGTGCCGGCGTATTCAAGGGGCTGCCCAGCCCGTACACCATCATCCGCTACCACTCGCTGGCGATCGAGCGCGAGTCCTTGCCGGACTGCCTTGAAGTGACCGCGTGGACGGCCGACGGAGAAATCATGGGCGTGCGCCACCGGCAGTTCGCGATCGAAGGCGTGCAGTTCCATCCGGAGTCCATCCTGTCCGAGCATGGCCACGCCCTGCTGCAGAACTTCCTGAATACCTGACCGGGAAACGATGATGACACTGACGCCCCAGCAGGCGCTGCTGCGCTGCATCGAGCACCGCGAGATATTTCATGACGAAATGCTCGCCCTGTTCCGCCAGATCATGGGCGGCGAAATGTCGCCGGTCATGATCGCGGCACTGACCATCGGCTTGCGCGTCAAGAAGGAAACCATCGGCGAGATCGCCGCTGCCGCGCAGGTAATGCGCGAGTTTGCGGTCAAGGTCGAGGTGGCTGATGCCGACCGGCTGGTCGACATCGTCGGTACCGGCGGCGATGGCGCCAATACCTTCAATATTTCGACGGCCTCGATGTTCGTTGCCGCAGCCGCCGGCGCGCGCGTGGCCAAGCACGGCGGACGCAGCGTGTCGTCGTCGTCCGGCAGCGCGGATGCACTGGAAGCGCTGGGCGTGAACATCAACCTGCAGCCGGCGCAAGTGGCCGCGTCGATCGTCGAGACTGGCATCGGCTTCATGTTCGCGCCGAACCATCATGCGGCCATGAAGCATGCGGCCCCGGTGCGCCGTGAACTGGGCGTGCGCACCATCTTCAACATCCTCGGCCCGCTGACCAACCCGGCCGGCGCGCCGAACATCATGATGGGCGTGTTCCACCCTGACCTGGTCGGCATACAGGCGCGTGTGCTGCAGCGCCTTGGTGCCCGGCACGCGCTGGTGGTCTGGGCGCGCGACAACATGGATGAGGTGTCGCTGGGCGCTGCCACCATGGTCGGCGAACTGGTCGACGGCGAAGTCCGCGAGTACGAGATCCACCCGGAAGATTTCGGCCTGCAGATGAGCGCCAGCCGCAATCTGAAAGTTGCCGACTCCGGCGAATCCATACTGAAAATCCGCGAGGCCCTCGACAATGTTCCGGGGCCGGCACGCGACATCGTGATCCTCAATGCCGGCACGGCGCTGTATGCAGCCGGCGTTGCAGCCAGCATCGCCGACGGCGTGAACCGCGCGCGGGAAGCGATTGCCTCCGGCGCTGCACGCGCGAAACTCGAACAGTTCGCGAAATTCACCCAGTCCTTCGCGAACGCATAAACACCATGTCCGACATCCTGAACAAGATCCTTGACGTCAAGGCCGACGAAGTCGCCTCTGCCAAAAAACACCAGGACTATGCAAGCCTGCGCCGCGAGGTGGAAACCGACCGGGAGGCGCGCGCGCAGATCCGCGGTTTCGAGGCCAGCCTGCGTGCACGGATTGGCGCCGGCAAGGCGGGCGTGATCGCGGAGATCAAGAAAGCCTCGCCTTCCAAGGGACTGCTGCGCGCGGATTTCCGTCCGGCTGACATCGCGGCAAGCTATGCCGCCAACGGTGCTGCCTGCCTGTCGGTGCTGACGGACGTGCAATTCTTCCAGGGCTCGCCCGACTACCTGAAGGCAGCACGTGCTGCCTGCGCGCTGCCTGCGCTGCGCAAGGACTTCATCATCGACCCGTA
>JAIXTG010000277.1 GCA_027484285.1 Oxalobacteraceae bacterium
GCCAGGTTCTTCCTGATGCGGGTCTTCTCGGTGGTCAGGATCTCGGCCACGTCCACGCCCGGCAGAAGGTCCAGCGCGAGCGGTTGCCCGTCGCGCCAGAAACTGGATGCCTGCAGCACAGCCGGGCCGGACAGCCCGCGGTGCGTGAACAGCAGGTCCTCGCGGAAGCGGCCGCGCGACTTCTTTTCACCGGCCTCGATGTCGACCTCGAGCGAAATGCCGGCCAGCGCTACCAGCCGGCTCCAGCCGCCCGCATCGAAAGTCAGCGGCACCAGGCCCGGGCGCGGCTCGATAAGCGGCAAGCCGAACTGCTTCGCCAGCCGGAATGCAAAATCAGTCGCACCGATCTTGGGTATGGACAGCCCGCCGGTCGCCACCACGAGGCTGTCGGCGAGCAGTTCGCCGGTGCCGGTGGCGATGCGAAAGCGCTCGCCCTCGCGGCTGACCGCCTTCACGCTGGCCGGCATCCTCCACTGCACGCCGCCGGCATCGCACTCGGCCCTGAGCATCGCGATGATGTCCTCGGCCGAGCGGTCGCAGAACAACTGCCCCTTGTGCTTCTCGTGGAACGGGATCCGGTAGCGCTTCACCAGCGCGATGAAGTCCTGCGGCGTATAGCGCGACAGCGCACTGCGGCAGAAATGCGGATTCTGCGACAGGTAATTCGCGGGCCCGGCATCGACATTGGTGAAATTGCAGCGCCCCCCGCCCGAAATGCGGATCTTCTCGGCGAGCTTGTCGGCATGGTCGATCAGCACGACCTGCCGGCCGCGCTGCCCGGCGACCGACGCACACATCATCCCTGCCGCACCTGCGCCGATCACGGCCAAATCAAACGCTTGCGTCATTGCCGGATCTGCCTCAACACCTGCAGGCATTGCGCAACCTGTTCCGCAATCGGCACCGGCACCGGCTGCCTGCCGGCCAGCGCCTCGCGGATCCATGCCGCCGTCGTCGCCGCATCAGCCGCAGCGGGCAGCGGCGGCATCTCGTCGACCGGCGCCTGGCGCTCGATGAGCTGGGTCGCCACCCGGTCGTGGAAACGGGTCACCGCATTGGCGCGCTTGGCATGGGCGACCGTTTCGCCTTCGGTACCGCGCATCAGGAAGACATCGCCGCGCCCGGGCGGCGCCTCGGAAGAGAAGTAGCCGGTCAGCATCGTCAGGTATTCCGGATGCGTGTACGACACCAGCCGCAGCGCCGGTTGCGCGAAGGGCTGCATGATCTTTACCAGCGTGTGGGCAGAGTTGCGCAGCCCGAGCACCCGCCGCACTTGCAGCAGGCGATCGATTCTCGGGGCAAGCGCGGCGATCGTCATGAAAGCCGGCTCGCGACGCGCGAAGGCCGCCGTCATGCCGGCCGCATCCGCGACCGGTGCCATGCCCAGCGCGGCGAGTATCTCGGCCGTGGTCACCCGGCCGGGATCGGTGCTCATGCCGTGGATCAGCACCGGCACGCCTTCACGGGCGAGCAGCAGGGCCAGCAAGGGCGTCAGGTTCGGCATCTGGCGCGAGCCGTTGTAACTGGGAATGACGACCGGTGCATAGTCGCCGGACGGTGCGGGCAGCAACTCGAACGAGGCCTCGGCGGCGTCGAGGAAGCCGGCAATCTCGGCCACCGATTCGCCCTTGATCCGCATGCCGATCAGGAAGCCGCCGAGCTCGAGGTCGGATACCCGGCCGTCAAGTACGGCGGAAAATATGGTTCGTGCGTCGTCGCGCGACATGTCGCGCGCGCCCTTTTTGCCGCGGCCGATCTCGCGAATAAACGGCGCGGCCTGGAAGTGCTCTGGATTCTCTTGCATCGCGCAAGGTTACTACGAAGCCGGACCCGGCCGCAGATCCCGTGCGCGACGCACGCTCATGCTGATGCTGCAGCGACCAGCTTCTTCAGCTCCGGAACGCAGGAGCCGCACTGCGTTCCGCATTTCAGCTGCTGCTGCAGGAAGGCGAGCCGGTCGGCATCACCGGCCTGCGCAGCGACCGTCCGGATTGTGTCTTCCGCAATGTTGAAACAGTTGCAGATGATTTTTCCGCGCGCGCTGAAGCCCTCGGGCGCCCGGGCGCCCGGCTGCAGCAACTGGCGGCCGAGCCCGGAAACCGGATGTCCTTCTTCGAGATATGCGCGCAGCCAGCGTTCGGCTGCCACATCGCCTGCCAGCGATATCGCGGCCAGCTTGCCATCGGCAACCCGCACCCGGCGCGATACCGCGCGACGCGCATCGTCGTAGCGCAGCACGTCTTCGTCATCAAGACCGAACTCCTGCTGGATCTGCGCGATCCCGACGGCGCTCGGGTTCGCTGCACGAAACAGCAGGCCGACCCGCTCGCGGCCGAACAGCGTGACGGACGCAAACGCAAAGTCGCCCATCTGCGCGCGCAGGCGCTGCTGCAGTGTCAGCACCTGTTCCCGGGCTACCCAGCCGAAGGCAAGAAAGCGCCATGGCAGCTCGGCCTTGCGAACCGCAACTGCAGCATGCTTCAGCTCCGGCTGCCTCGATACCGGATCGAAAGCCGGCGAGGTGAGCCCGTTCACCCCGAACGCATCCTGTCCACCGAGGTATTCGTCGCCCCAGTGCATCGGGATATAGGCCTGGCCACTGCGCATGTCGTCGCTGGCCTGCACCGTCAGCACCTGCGCGCCGCGGCGGCTTTTCACCTCGACCAGGTCGCCGTCCTGCAGCAGCCGGCGCTGCATGTCCTCGGCCGCCATCAGTACCGACGGCTCGGGCGCATGCGCGAACAACTGCGCGACGGTGCCGGTACGGCTCATCCCGTGCCACTGGTCGCGCAGCCGGCCGGTATTGAGCCTGAACGGAAAGCGCGGATCAGTCTTGTCCGCCGGCGGCTGCCATGCGGTATTGGCAAAGCGCGCTCGCCCGCTCGCCGTCGGGAAAATGCCATCCTCGTACAGCCGTTTGCGACCCGCCTTTGCCCCCTCCGGATACGGCCACTGCTGCGGCCCTTCGCCATCCAGCAGCGCATATGACAGGCCGGTGATATCCAGGTCGCGCCCGCGGGTCGATTCGCGATGCTCGTTCCATACCTGCTCCGGCGCATCGTAAGGAAACAAGGTACTGCTGCGGCCGAGCAGTGCCTCGATGCGGCGTGCGATGTCCACCGCAATCGCCCAGTCATGCCGCGCCTCGCCGGGTGCAGGCACCACCGGCTGCACGCGCGTGATCCGGCGCTCGGAATTGGTGACCGTGCCCTCTTTCTCGCCCCAGCTGGTGGCCGGCAGCAGCACATCGGCAAAGGCGGCGGTTGCAGTATTCGCATAAGCCTCCTGCACGATCACCAGCTCGGCCTGCCGCAGTGCTTCGCGCACCCGCGCCTGGTCGGGCAGCGATTGCGCAGGATTCGTGCAGACAATCCACAGCACCTTGATCTCGCCGCTGCGCACGGCATCGAACATTTCGATCGCCGTCTTGCCCGGCGTCGCCGGCACTTCATCCACGCCCCACAGCCGCGCGACTTCGGCGCGATGCTCCGGATTGGCGAGATCGCGGTGCGCCGACAGCAGGTTGGCAAGTCCGCCCACCTCGCGTCCGCCCATGGCATTCGGTTGCCCGGTCAGGGAGAACGGGCCGGCGCCCGGCTTGCCGATCTGGCCGGTGGCCAGGTGCAAATTGATCAGGGCGGCATTCTTTGCCGTGCCCTGGGTGCTCTGGTTCAGTCCTTGGCAGTACAGCGACAGTGCCGCCTTCGACTGGCCGAACCAGCGCGCCGCGGTCAGCAGGTCCTGCTCGCGAATGCCGCAGGTCTGCGCGACGAATGCCGGCGTGTAATCGCGCACCGTCGCCTTCAGCTCAGCAAAGCCTTCGGTATGGCGACCGATGAAATCCAGGTCGACCAGGTCTTCCCACAGGCACAGGTGCAGCATGCCGTTGAACAGTGCGACGTCGGAGCCGGGCTGGACGGGCAGGAACAGGTCGGCATCGCGTGCGGTGTCGGTGCGGCGCGGATCGGCGACGATCAGTTTCAGCTCCGGGTTGCGGCGGCGCGCATCCTCGATGCGGCGGTACAGGACGGGATGGGCATACGCGGGATTCGCGCCGGCGATGAAGATCAGGTCTGCGTGGTCGATGTCCTCATAGCAGGCCGGCGGCGCATCGGCGCCCAGCGTCTGCTTGTAGCCGGCGACCGCGCTCGACATGCACAAGCGCGAGTTGGTATCGATATTATTCGTGCCGAGCAAGCCCTTGGCGAGCTTGTTGAACACGTAATAGTCCTCGGTCAGCAGCTGGCCGGACACATACAGGCCGATGCTGTCCGGCCCGTGGCGGCGCAGCGTGTCGACCAGCCGCCCGGCGACAAAGCCGGCAGCCTCGTCCCAGCCGGCCGCGGCATGCGGCAGGTCGCGGCCAGTGCGCAGCTGCGGCGCAAGCAGGCGCACCTGCTGCTGCAGCGCCGGCTGCATCGTCAGGTGCAGCGTGCTGCCCTTGGTGCACAGGCGGCCGAAGTTGGCCGGATGGTCGGGATCGCCGCGGACGGCGGTAATGGTCTGGCCATCGGTGCTGGCGATCACGCCGCAACCGGTACCGCAATAGCAGCAGGTGGTGCGGACTTCCTTCATGCGGCCTTCGACAGGTCGGCATTCAGTTCATTCAGGTCGAGGAAGACCTTGCCGTCTTCGACCTGCACGCTGAAGCGCTGCGTGCAGCCTTCGTCCGGGGCTAGCGCACAGCCGGTGGGTAGTTCGATATTCCAGTTGTGCAGCGGGCAGGCGACACGCTCGCCGAACACGATGCCCTGCGACAGCGGGCCGCCCTTGTGCGGGCATTTGTCGAGCAGCGCGAAAATCTTGTCCTCGCTGTTGCGGAAGATGGCGACATCGGTCGCATGGGCTCGATTGACGACGCGCGCGCCGAGTACCGGGATGTCGGTCACGGCGCAGATGGGTTTCCATTGGTGGGTCATGGTGATTGCTCCGATTTCTTCGATAGGGGGTATGCGGGCGGCAGGTCCCGGCGAAAGCCGGGACCCATGGGCTTCAGACCATCAGCAGGGTCAAACCGTCAGCGGCGAAAACTGCCGCGCATCGACCTGCGCCTTATCGAACTCGTGCCACGGATCCGGTTCGCCGTCGAGCGCGAACAGCAGGCGCTCGTACAGCGCCTTGCGGCCCGCGTGGTCGTCGACGATCGCCTTTTTCACCTGCTCGAGGCCGACCCGCGACACATAGTGCACGGTGCGTTCCAGATACCAGCCCTGCTCGCGATATAGCTGCAGGAAGGCGCCCGCATATTCAAGCACTTCCTCGTGCGTCTTCAGCTTGCACAGGAACTGCGCGACTTCGGTCTTGATGCCGCCGTTGCCGGCCACGTAAATCTCCCAGCCGGAATCGACGCCGATCACGCCCACATCCTTGATGCCGGCCTCGGCGCAATTGCGCGGGCAGCCCGACACCGCGAGCTTCACTTTGTGCGGTGCGTACATGCGCGCCAGCTGGCGCTCGAGCTGCTGTCCCATCAGGGTCGAGTTCTGCGTGCCGAAGCGGCACCATTCGGAGCCGACGCAGGTTTTCACCGTGCGCAGGCCTTTTGCATAGGCGAGGCCGCAGGGCATGCCGAGGTCCTGCCACACCGCCGGCAAATCGGCCTTCTTCACGCCCAGCAGGTCGATGCGCTGGCCGCCGGTCACCTTCACCGTCGGTATCTGGTACTTGTCGACCACGTCGGCAATGCGGCGCAGCTCGGACGCACTGGTCTCGCCGCCCCACATGCGCGGGATGACGGAATAAGTGCCGTCCTTCTGGATGTTGGCATGCGCACGCTCGTTGATGAAGCGCGACTGCGGATCGTCCTTCGCCTCATGCGGCCAGGTCGAGATCAGGTAGTAATTCAGCGCAGGGCGGCAGCTCGAGCAGCCGTTCGGCGTGCGCCACTCCATGAACTTCATCACGTCGGGAATCGTGATCAGCTTCTGGGCACGAATGGTGTCGCGCACTGCCTGGTGCGTGTGGTCGGTACAGGCGCAGACCGGCTTGGTCTTCGGCGTGGCCGAATAGTCGCCGCCGGCAGTGGCCACCAGGATCTGCTCGACCAGTCCGGTGCAGGAGCCGCAGGAAGCCGAGGCTTTCGTATGCTTCTTCACATCGTCCAGCGTGAACAGGCCCTTGTCCTTGATGGCCTTCACGATCGCGCCCTTGCACACCCCATTGCAGCCGCAGACCTCGGCTGTGTCCGGCATGGTCGCCGCCTGGTTGAAGCCTTCGTGGCCGACGTCGCCGGGGCGGCCGAGGTTGGCTTCGCCGAACATCAGCGAATCGCGGATCTCGGCAATGTTCTTCCCTTCGCGCAGCAGGCGGAAATACCAGCTGCCGTCCACGGTGTCGCCATACAGGCAGGCACCCACCAGCCTGTCATCGCGGATCACCAGCTTCTTGTAGATGCCGCCGATGGGATCGGAGAGCACGATTTCTTCACAGCCGTCGCCGCCCATGAACTCGCCTGCCGAGAACAGGTCGATGCCGGTCACTTTCAGTTTGGTTGACGTGACCGAGCCCTGGTAGCGGCCGATGCCGAAGTTGGCAAGATGGTTCGCCGCCACCTTGGCCATCTCGAACAGCGGCGCCACCAGGCCATACGCAACCCCGCGATGGTTCACGCATTCGCCGACTGCGTAAATGCGCGGATCGAACGTCTGCATGGTGTCGTTGACGACGATGCCGCGATTGCAGTGCAGGCCGGCAGACTCGGCCAGCGCCGTGTTCGGACGGATGCCGACCGCCATCACCACCAGGTCGGCCGGCAGTTCGCTGCCGTCGGTGAAGCGGATTGCTTTGACATGGCCCTGCGCGTCGCCGACCAGCTCTTTCGTGTTTTTTTCGAGCTGGAATGCAAGGCCGCGGTCTTCGAGCGATTTCTGCAGCATCTTCGCGGCCGTCCTGTCGAGTTGGCGTTCCATCAGCCAGCCCGGCAGGTGGATGACAGTGACCTCCATCCCGCGCAGCTTCAAACCGTTCGCTGCCTCGAGGCCAAGCAGGCCGCCGCCGATGACGATCGCATGCTTCTTCGTCTGCGCGGCCGCGATCATTGCATTGGTATCGGCAATGTCGCGATAGCCAATCACGCCTTCCAGGTCCTTGCCCGGCACCGGAAGGATGAACGGGATCGAGCCGGTGGCCAGCAGCAGGCGGTCGTATTCCGCGGTCGTTCCGTCGTCCGCAATCACGACGCGCCGCGCGCGGTCGATCTGCGTGATCTTCTTGCCAACATGCAGGGTGATGTTGTTGTCCGCATACCAGTCGTAGTCGTTGAGGACGATGTCCTGCACGGTCTGCTCGCCGGCCAGCACCGGGGACAGCAGGATGCGGTTGTAATTCGGATGAGGCTCGGCGCCGAACACGGTGATGTCGTAGACATCGGGCGCGATCCTGATGATTTCTTCGAGGGTGCGTACCCCGGCCATGCCGTTGCCGACCATGACCAACTTCAGCTTCTTCATTAAAGCTCCTGCAGTTATTGGCTTCGCCATTAAAGCCGTCGTAAGGTGATGCGCCTGCTGTTTAGCAAGAGCAGTGCCAGTTCGAACTGGTTGAATCCGCACCAGAAGCAGGATTCGACGGACCGCCCCGCACCAGCCGGGTGCGATATCCCGCTTCGATCGCCGATGCAGCGGGCGGGACTCCTGATTAGTCGATGATCTGCACAACATGGGATCGTTAACGCATGGCACAGCGCTTGCAGTAAGCGGGGCTCGTCCCAACCTCACGGCAACGGAGCCATGAAAAAATCATCCTTCTGGAAAGCCGGGCATGCACCGACGCTGCTCGCATCGTTCTTCTACTTCGACCTGAGCTTCATGGTGTGGGTGCTGCTGGGCCCGCTCGCCGTGCAGATTTCCGCCGACTTGCAACTGACGCCGGCACAGAAAGGCCTGATGGTGGCCACGCCGCTGCTGGCCGGTGCGCTGCTGCGTATCGTGATGGGCGTGCTGGTCGACCACCTGAAACCGAAAAAGGCCGGCCTGATCGGACAGGTGATCGTCATGGCCAGCATGACCTGGGCGTGGCTGGCCGACCTGTCCAGCTTCAGCCAGATGCTGACGCTCGGCGTGCTGCTTGGCGTCGCCGGCTCTGCCTTCGCAGTCGCATTGCCGCTCGCATCGCGCTGGTACCCGCCCGAGCACCAGGGCACCGCGCTCGGCATCGCCGGCGCGGGCAATTCCGGCACCGCATTTGCGGCGCTGTTCGCGCCGGGGCTGGCGATTGCCTACGGCTGGCAGAACGTATTCGGGCTGTGCCTGATTCCGCTGGCGGTCGCGCTGGCGGTCTACCTGATCTTCGCGAAAGACGCGCCGTCATCGCCGCCGCCGAAATCGCTGACCGAATATCTGAAGGTACTGAAGGACAAGGATGCATGGTGGTTCATGTTCTTCTATGCCGTGACCTTCGGCGGCTTCTCCGGGCTGGCCTCCTCGCTGACGATTTATTTCAATACCCAGTACGGGCTGACGCCGGTGACCGCAGGCTACTTCACGGCGGCCTGCGTGTTCGCCGGATCGCTGGTGCGCCCGGTCGGTGGCACGCTGGCCGACCGCATCGGCGGCATCAAGACGCTGTCGCTGATGTATCTGCTGGCAGCAACCTTCCTGTTCATTGCCAGCACCGGCCTGCAATCGGCATCGACCGCGGTAGCGGTATTCGTCTGCGCAATGCTGGCGCTCGGCACCGGCAACGGCGCGGTGTTCCAGCTAGTGCCACAGCGCTTCCGCAAGGAAATCGGCACGATGACCGGGCTGGTCGGCATGGCCGGTGGCATCGGCGGCTTCTACCTCGCGTCGAGCATGGGCTATTCGAAGCAGATGACCGGCAGCTATCAGCTGGGCCTGACCATCTTTGCATCGCTGGCGGTGCTGGCGCTGGTCGGCCTGTCATCAGTGAAGACCCGCTGGCGGACGACCTGGGGCAGTGCCGCAATGACGGCGGCGAAGATTTAACGGGCCCTCTCTAAAACCTGAAGACACTGCCACTCCTTGCAGGGCGCGCACTGGCGAATATGCCAGTGCCGTTCAGCGGGCGGGTGGCAATGCTAGCCGACACCCCCGCTTCACCCGGCACCGGGGTGACGATTCCTAGGGCATAAGCTTTAAAATCGTCGTTCAGATACGGTTCCAATCCCCGCTGGCGATCGCTGGAGTCCGCAATGCATCAACGGCCCATGGGTCCCGGCTTGCGCCGGAACGATGGCTTTGCGGCTCCGGCTTTTGAAACGTCACCCCAGCGCCTTTGGTCTCGCCTGTCCTGATTCAGTGCCGGTGTACTGTCGACATTCATTTCCCCATGCCCCTGCTCCTCACCGCCGCCCACCACTCAGCCACCGGCCTGCGCGAACACAATGAAGACTTCGTCGGCATGGTCACGCCGGCCGAGCCGGAGATATCGACCAAAGGCATGATCGCCGCCGTCGCCGATGGCGTGTCCGGCAGCGCCGGCGGGCGAGAGGCGGCGGAGTATTGCGTGCGCGGGCTGCTGACCGACTATTACGCCACGCCCGACACCTGGCCGGTCACGCAGGCGCTGGACCGCGTGATCAAGGCCATCAACAGCTGGGTACAGCAGCAGGGCAGCCTGCGCGCCGAGGCCGGCGGCATGGCAACCACCCTCACCGCACTGGTGGTGCGCGGCACGCACTATTACTTCGCGCATGTCGGCGACAGCCGGCTCTACCTGCTGCGCCAGGGCCAGCTCAGGCGCCTGACGACAGACCATGTGTGGGACCGGCCGGAGATGCGGCATGTGCTCACGAGGGCGATCGGCCTCGACTCCCGGATTGCGATCGACCACGGCATGGGCGAACTCCGGGAGGGGGACATTTTCCTGCTGGCCTCCGATGGCGTCTGGGGTGCGCTCGCCGCGGATGACCTGCAATGGCATCTGTCGACGCTCGATGAGGATCCGGACCATCCCGACGCGACCGCGAAGCTGCTGGTGGATGCAGCGCTGGCGAATGGCTCGACCGATAATGCCAGCGCGCTAGTCGTGCGCATACAGCAGTTGCCGGAAGAAAATCTGCGCGATGCGCTGTCCGGCGCGCACCAGCTGCCGCTGCCGCCACGGCTGAAGCCGGGACAGTCGCTCGATGGTTTGCTGGTCGAAGCGCTGATCCACAGTTCTGCCACCACCCTGCTGTACCGGGTACGCGACCCGGACTCGCAGCGCCTGCTGGTGCTGAAGACACTGACACCGGAGCGCGCCGACGATCCGCAGGAAATCAGCGCGTTCGTGCACGAGGAATGGCTGGCGCGGCGCGTGGTCGCGCGCTTCTTCCCGCAAGTGATCGCGAGGGAGCAGAAGCATTACCTGTATTTCCTGACCACCTGGCATGCGGGCCGAACGCTGCAGGCGCTGCTCGATGCCGGCGGACACCTGACCGTGCCCGACCTGGTCGCGCATGCGACGAAGCTGGTGCGCGCCGTCGGTGCGCTGCACCGGCGCAGCATCGTGCACCGCGACCTGAAGCCGGCCAATGTGCATGTCGGGGATGACGGCGAACTGCGCGTACTCGACCTCGGCGTGGCGACCAGCGGCCTCGAATCGGAGCAGCGCGATGTATCGCCGCAGGCAGGCACGCCTTCATTCCTCGCACCGGAACAGTTCGACGGCCAGCCGGCATCGGTACAGACGGACCTGTATGCGACGGGGGTGACGCTGTACCACGCGCTTACCCGCCGCTATCCGTATGGCGAAGTCGAACCATTCCAGCGCCCCCGTTTCGGCGAACCGGTGCCGCCCACCCGCTACCGGCCCGACCTGCCGCAGTGGCTGGAAAACCTGCTCCTGAAGGCGGTGGCAAGGCAGCCGGCCGATCGTTTCGAGACTGCGGAGGAAATGCTGCTGGCGCTGGAACGCGGCGCATCGCGGCCGGTGCAGGCACCGGCACCGGTGCCGCTGGCCCAGCGCGATCCGCTGGCGACCTGGAAAGTGGTGGGTGCAGTATCGCTGGTGGCGAATTTGCTGCTGATGTATTTGCTGGTGATGAGTTGATGCACGCCGCCTCATCATGGTGCGCAATGCACCGGCAGGGGGCGGCTCAGTTCAGCAGATCCGCCACGTCGAGCATGCGCTGCGCGACTTCGACCAGCTTGAGGTTCTTGTCCATCGCCAGCCGGCGCAGCTTTGAATAGGCCTCGTCTTCGGTGCACTGGCTGCGCTCCATCAGCAGGCCCTTGGCGCGCTCGACCACCTTGCGCTCGGCCAGCTTGTTGCGTGTTTCCTCGAGTTCGTTGCGCAACTCCTGCTCGACCTTGAAGCGGGTGACCGCCACGTCGAGCACCGCCTTCACCCGCTCTGCAGACAGGCCCGCGACCACATAGGCCGACACGCCGGCACGGATCGCCTCATGCATTTTTTCCCGGTCGTCGTCTTCGGTGAAGCAGACGATGGGCCGGCGCGCATTGGCGGTAGCGGCAACAACCCGCTTCAATGCGGCATCCGACTGCTCGTCGACAATGATCAGGTCCGGCTGCAGCTTCGCGATCTGCGCCTCGAGATCGTCGCCCGGCGGCAGTGCCGCCAGGATGTTGTAGCCGTTCTCGAGCAGCCCGATGCGCAGCGCGCGCGCCCGATCTGCCTGCTCGACCGCCGCAGGATCCGCGCCATCCGGCGCCACCAGCGAGTTCACCACCACAATCTTGAGTCGTCTTGAGTCGTTCATTATCTGGCAACCATCGATCAATCATCCCGGGCGGGGCGGCGCTTACTTTACAATACCGGCCTGCAAGAACCTTGCCATCTACTGTCCTTCCCTGATGATCATCCTCGGCGTCGAATCTTCCTGCGACGAAACCGGACTCGCGCTCTATGACACCGAGCGCGGCCTGCGCGCGCATGCACTGCACTCGCAGGTCGCAATGCATGAGGAATATGGCGGCGTGGTGCCGGAACTGGCGTCGCGCGACCATGTCAGGCGCGCACTGCCCCTGCTCGGGCAAGTGATGCGCGAGAGCGAACTGCCGCTGTCGGCAATCGATGCGATCGCTTACACCCAAGGCCCGGGACTGGCGGGGGCCCTGCTGGTGGGCGCATCGGTCGCCAACGGCCTCGCGCTGGCGCTCGACCGCCCCGTGCTGGGCGTGCATCACCTCGAAGGACATTTGCTGTCGCCGCTGCTGTCGGCAACACCGCCGGCTTTCCCGTTCATCGCGCTGCTGGTGTCGGGCGGCCATACCCAGCTGATGCGCGTCGATGGCGTGGGCCGCTACCAGCTGCTCGGCGAAACGCTGGATGATGCAGCGGGCGAGGCATTCGACAAGTCGGCCAAACTGCTGGGACTGGGCTATCCGGGCGGACCGGCGATTTCCCGGCTGGCGGAATTCGGCGACCCCGACGCCTACACGCTGCCGCGTCCGATGCTGCATTCGAAGAACCTGGATTTCAGCTTCTCGGGCCTGAAGACCGCCGTACTCACGCTGGTAAAGAACCACACGTCCAACCTGTGCGAGCAGGACAAGGCGAATATTGCGCGCGCCTTTGTCGACGCGATTGTCGAGGTGCTGGTCGCGAAGTGTGTCGCAGCGCTGAAACAGACGGGAATGAAGCGGCTGGTGATCGCCGGCGGCGTCGGCGCCAATGCGCAGTTGCGCGCCGCACTGAACGCGGCCGCCGCGCGCAAGCGCTTCGAGGTGTTCTATCCGGAGCTTGCGCTGTGCACCGACAACGGCGCAATGATTGCCTTTGCCGGTGCGCTGCGCCTGCAGCAAAACCCGGCTGCGGCCACCCGCGATTACGGCTTCAACGTGAAGCCGCGCTGGCCGCTGGACGCCATCGACTCCTGAGCCGAATTACTCGGCTTTGCGGCCGATCCGGCTTTCCTTGCCTGCCAGCAGGTTGCCGATATTCTTGCGGTGCCGCCAGATCAGCAGCACGCTCATCGCCACCACCGCCAGCGTCTGCGCGCCGACGCCGAACAGCAGCGTGTAGTAGAACGGCGCAAACAGCGCAGCAATCAGCGCGGCCAGCGACGAATAGCGAAATGCGTAGGCCACCACCACCCAGGTCACCAGGGTCGCCAGCCCGAGGATCGGGTTCAGCCCCAGCAGCACGCCGAGCGCCGTCGCCACCCCCTTGCCGCCCTTGAAGCGGAAGAACAGCGGCCACAGGTGGCCGGCGAACACTGCCAACGCAACCAGCGCGATGCCGGTATCGCCCAGACCCAGCGACTCCTCGTAATGCACCGCCAGCGCGACCGGTATCCAGCCTTTCACGCAATCGCCGAGCAGGGTCAGCGCCGCTGCCGCCTTGTTGCCCGTCCGGAGCACATTGGTCGCGCCCGGATTGCCGGAGCCGAAGGTGCGCGGGTCGGCCAGCCGGAACACGCGGCTCACGACGATCGCGAACGACACTGAGCCGATCAGGTAGGCGGCGATGGCGAAAAGCAGCGAGTTCATGGGGCTCCTTTGTCAGACGGCCCACATTATAGGCATGAGTCCGTGCTCACCCGCGCGGGTGATGTTGGGCATGAATCTTCTTCAGCCGCTCGCGCGCGACATGGGTGTAGATCTGGGTGGTCGAGATGTCCGCATGGCCCAGCAGCAGCTGCACCACCCGCAGGTCGGCCCCATGGTTCAGCAGGTGGGTAGCGAACGCATGCCGCAAGGTGTGCGGCGACAGCGGCACCTGGATGCCGGCGCGCAGCGCATGCTTCTTGATCAGGGTCCAGAACATCTGGCGCGTCATCGGGCCGCCGAGCGCGGTCACGAACAATGCGTCGGCCAGCTTGCCGCCGAGGATGGCGGCGCGCCCTTCGGAGAGGTAGCGTTCTATCCAGGCGCGCGCCTCTTCGCCGAACGGCACCAGCCGGGTCTTGCTGCCCTTGCCGGTCACCCGCAGCACGCCCTCGTTCATGCCGACCTCGATCGTCTTCAGCAGCACCAGTTCCGACACCCGCAGCCCGCTCGCGTACATCAGCTCCAGCATGGTGCGGTCGCGCAGCCCCAGCGGGGTGTTCACATCCGGCGCGGCCAGCAGCGTCTCGACATGCTGTTCGGACAGGATCTTGGGAAAGCGCGGCGGCTGCTTCGCCGACTTCAGCTTCAGGCAGGGATCGGCGCTGATCTGGTGCTGGCGCAGCGCATGCTGGTAGAAGCGCTTGAGTACCGTCAGCCGCCGGTTCGACGAACTCGCCTTGCTGTCCGCATGCCGGAACGCGAAATAGGCATTCAGGTCAGATTCGCCGGCCTCGTGCATCGACTTCGTGCGCTGGTCATGCAGCCACTCGGCGAACAGCAGCAGGTCGCGCCGGTAGGCATCGAGCGTGTTCTTCGACAGCCCGTCCTCCAGCCACAGTGCATCGCAAAACGCCTCGATAATCGCCTGCCCCGGACGCTCGGGACGGGTGTCGGGTAAGGCCATCAGTATCCCGCGACCTGCTCGTGACGCAGCAGCCAGCGCTTGACTTGCTGGTGGAAGCCGCCGTCATGTCGCGCGAAGCCGCCGATGCTGCCGGTGGCCGTCACCCGGTGGCAGGGAATCACTAGCGGATACCAGTTGGCGCCGCAGGCCTGGCCGACCGCGCGCGGTGCAGATCCGATGCGGCGCGCCACCTCGCCATAACTCAGCACTTCGCCGCGCGGGATCGTGCTGATCACCTGCCACACCTTGCGCTGGTGCGCGGTGCCGACCGCAGGCAGCGGCAGCGAGAATGCAAAATCGGGATCCTCGAGGTAAGCAGCCACCTGCGCTGCAGCGTGCTGCGCAACCGCATCGCGCGGCGCCTGCGGCGCATAGCCGGGCGGCAGGTACACCAGCTCGCGCAGCGCGTCGCCGTCGATGCGGATGCCGATGCCGCCGAAAGGTGCGGCGACAACGGCGGAAAACAGACCGGGTTCAAGCCCCATGACGATCTCCTCAGCCTCCGAAAACGAGGCGCGGCAGCCACAGCGAAATCTGCGGCAGGAAGGTAATCATCAGCAGGAACGCGAGCATCGTCAACAGCCACGGCATGACCGCAATCGTCAGTTCGGTAATGCCCATTTTCGTAATGCCCGAGGCCACATACAGGTTCAGGCCGACCGGCGGATGGCACATGCCGATTTCCATGTTGACCACCATGATGATGCCGAAATGCACCGGATCGATGCCGAGGGCGACCGCGACCGGGAACAGGATGGGCGCCATGATCAGGACGATCGACGACGGCTCCATGACATTGCCGGCCAGTAGCAGCAGCAGGTTGACCACCAGCAGGAAGCCGACCGGGCCCAGACCGATGTCCAGCATCCATGCAGCCATGGACTGCGGTATGCCTTCGCTGGTCATCAGGAAGGAAAACAGGACCGCATTGGTAATGATGTAGAGCAGCATGGCCGACATGGCGGCCGAATCCAGCAGCACTTTCGGTATCTGCTTCCAGCCCATGTCGCGGTACACGAACATGGCAATCACGAAGGCGTACACCGCCGACATCGCCGCGGCCTCGGTCGGCGTGAAGGCGCCGCTGTAAATGCCGCCGATGACCACCACGATCAGCAACAGCCCCCAGACGCTCTGCCGGAACGCCTGCCAGCGCTGGCCGAGCGTGGCGCGCGGCAGCCGCGGATAGCCATGTTTCCGTGCCAGCACCCAGGTGGTCAGGCCGAGCAGGAAAGCCAGCATCAGGCCCGGCACCACGCCGGCCATGAACAGCTTGCCGACCGAAGTGTTGGTCGACACCGAATACATCACCATCACGATCGACGGCGGGATCAGGATGCCGAGCGCGCCCGAGGTGGTGACCACGCCGGCGCCAAAGGCCTTCGGATAGCCCTGCCTTGCCATCGCCGGCAACAGGATGGAACCGATCGCGACCACCGTTGCCGGCGACGAGCCGGAAACCGCGGCAAACAAGGCGCAGGCGAGTACGCCGCCCAGCGCCAGCCCGCCATGCCAGTGCCCGACCATGGCCGTCGCAAAACCGATCATGCGCCGGGCCACGCCGCCATGGGTCAGGAAATTGCCGGCGAGGATGAAGAACGGGATCGCCATGATCTCGAACTTCTCGATCCCGGTGAACAGCTTGAGTGCGACTGCCTGCACCGGTACTTCAGTCATCGTGAACAGGAAAGTCAGCACCGTCAGGCCGAGCGCGATCGAGATCGGCATGCCGGTCAGCATGAGCACGAGCAGCAAGGCAAATATCAGCAGGCTGTTCATTGCCGTCCCTCCGCCGCCTGTTCGGCCAGCCCTTCGACATGCGCATGGTCATGCCGCGGCAGTTCGCCGCCGCGCGCAAAGCGCCATGCCACCTGCAGGAAGCGGAAGCACATCAGTGCCGAACCCAGCGGTATCGCGAGGTAGACGATCCAGATCGGCAGTTCCAGCACCTCGGAAGTGCTCGAGGTATCCGACAGTTCGTACACGAAGTCCGCCCCCAGCACGGCGATGATGCCGGTGAATGTGGCGCCGGCCAGCAGTCCGAACAGGATCAGGCCGCGCTGTCGCGACGGATTCATCCGGTTGACCAGCACGTCCACGCCGACATGGATGCCGGTACGCACGCCATAGGCGGCACCGAACTTGGCCATCCAGACGAACAGGTAGATGGTGAGTTCCTGCGCCCAGCTGGTGTTCAGCGCGAGCAGCCAGTCCTGCAGGCCGGGCACCGGCAGGCCGGAGGCGTAGCGGTGCACCACCGCCACGAACACCACCAGGGTCGCTGCACCCATCAGCGCAGCGATCAGCCATTCCTCGAGCCGGTCGAGCAGGCGCATGAAGACCGCGCGCACGATCAGCGCGCCGAGGCCGTCTTGCTGGCGGCGTCGATCAGGTCCTTGCCGATGCGGTCGGCCATCTGCTGCTGCACCGGCAGCAGCGCCTTGCGCCACTCTGCCTTCTCGGCCTCCGTGGGCACGTAGACCGCCGTCTTGCCGGACTTGCGAACCGCTTCGAGCGCGGCCTCGTTTTCCTGCTGCGCGATGCGGTCGGCATACAGCGTCGCCTCGCGCATCGCGCTTTCCAGCTGCGCGCGGATGTCGGCCGGCAGCTTGTCCCAGAACTTCTTGTTCACGATGACCGCATAACCGATGTAGCCATGGTTAGTCACGGTCAGGTGCTTCTGCACCTCGTGCATCTTTTGCGTGTACAGGTTCGACGGCGGGTTTTCGGTGCCGTCGACCACGCCGGTCTGCAGCGCCTGGTAAACCTCCGAAAAGGCCATCACCTGCGGATTGGCGCCGAGGGCGCGCATCTGGGCATCGAGCGCCTTGGAGGCCTGGATCCGCATTTTCAGGCCCTTCATGTCGGCCGGCAGCTTCAGCGGACGGTTGGCCGACATCATCTTGAAGCCGTTGTCCCAGAACGCGAGGCCGACGATGCCCTTCGGCTCCAGCCGCTTCAGCAGGTCGCGGCCGATCGGTCCGTCGGTCACGCGGTCGAGTGCCGCCTTGTCGGGAAAAATATAGGGCAGGTCGAACAGCTCGAACTCCTTCACGCCGAGCGGGCCGAACTTCGCCAGCGAAGGCGCCAGCATCTGGACCGCGCCCAGCTGCAGTGCCTCCAGTTCTTCCTTGTCCTTGTACAGCGTGCTGTTCGGATAGACCTCGACTTTCACCCGTCCCTTGGTGGCAGCCTCGGCCAGTTCCTTGAACTTGTCTGCGGCCTTGCCCTTGGGCGTATCTTTCGCGACCACATGGCTGAATTTGATGACGATGGGCGACTGGGCTGCGGCCTGCGCGAACGGCAGGCAGGCAAGCAAAGCTGCAATCAGCAGCGAACGACGGGGCATGTGGGTCTCCGGAGCGGGTGAACGGTTTATTGTTATGCGTCTCGGCGCGTATTGTGTCTGCTGATGGTCGGCCTGACAACCGTCGCCCGGGTCAGTCGTGGCCGTGCCGGGCCAGCGCCCACTGCACATGCTCGCGCACCAGGGGCGACGGATGGTCGGCACGGGCGCGCAGCGCGGCCACCAGCCGGGCATCGCCGCGCTGCTTCCCGGCCGCATTGCCGAGTGCGACCGCGATATTGCGCAGCCAGCGTTCGTGCCCGATGCGACGGATCGCGCTGCCCTCGAGCCGCTGCTCGAATTCCTCCGCAGTCCATCCGAACAGCTCGACCAGCGATGCGGCATCCAGCCGGTTGCGCACGTCGAAGTCGGGCAAGGGGCTGCGCTGCGCAAACTTGTTCCATGGGCAGTGCAGCTGGCAGTCGTCGCAGCCATACACGCGGTTGCCGATCAGCGGGCGCAGCTCGGCCGGAATGCTGTCCTTCAGCTCGATCGTGAGGTAGGAAATGCAGCGGCGCGCATCCAGCCGGCCGGGCCCCACGATGGCCGCGGTCGGGCACACGTCGATGCAGGCGCGGCACTCGCCGCAATGCGCCTCCACCGGCGCATCCACCGGCAGCGGCAGGTCGGTGTAGATCTCGCCGAGGAAGAACATCGATCCCGCATCGCGGCTCAGCAGCAGCGTGTGCTTGCCGCGCCAGCCGAGGCCCGCCTGCTGCGCAATCTCGACTTCCATCACCGGCGCGGAATCGGTGAAGGCGCGGTAGCCGAAAGGACCGATGTGCGCGGCCACGCGCGAGGCCAGCTGCTGCAGCCGGGTGCGCAGCACCTTGTGATAATCGCGGCCGCGGGCATAGACCGACACCACGGCCTGCGACGGATCCTGCTGCCGCCGGGTCTCCTGCCCGCGCCAGTCGCCGCCGGCGCCACGCGGCAGGTAATCCATGCGCGCACTGATCACCCGCACGGTGCCGGGCACCAGTTCTGCCGGTCGCGCGCGCTTGCTGCCGTGCGCGGCCATATAATCCATCTGCCCGTGAAAACCCGCGGCCAGCCACTGCTGCAGGCCGGCATCGGCCTGGCCGAGGTCGGCATCCGCAATGCGCAGCTCGGCGAAGCCGAGTTCACGCCCCCAGTCCTTGATCGACTGGGCCAGCGCGGCGAGCTGTTCGGGGGAGTGGGACACGATGGCTTGAATCAATCACAACGCGCGGCTGACGCGCAGACGGGCATTGTAGGCGATGCAGCACTGGAAGGATTTTCTGAAGGACGAAGCAGGCATGCAGGCCCTAGGCGCTGCACTGGCACGGGTGCTGGCGCCCGGGCTGGCGATCCACCTGCATGGCGATCTCGGCGCGGGCAAGACTTTCCTGACGCGCGCGATGCTGCATGCGGCCGGCTACCAGGGCCGGGTGAAAAGCCCGACCTACACGCTGGTCGAGCCCTACGTCGTCACGCTCGACGGGCGGCCGGTCGAATTCATGCATTTCGACCTGTACCGCATGGGCAGCGCGGACGAATTCATCGAGGCCGGTTTCCGCGATCATTTCGGCGCCGGCAAGGTGTGCGTGGTCGAATGGCCGGAGCAGGCTGCCGGCCTGATCCCGCCTGCAGATATTGACGTTTTTCTCACTGCAGAACGGCAAGGGCGTGGGGTAGAATTGCGCGCAAGCACTGCCCTGGGCGTCTCATGTCTGGAAAAACTGCATCTCAGCCCGAATCTCTGAAGCCCGTATCGCGCCGCATCGTACTGAAAGCCGGCGCTACCCTGCTGCTGTCCCTCGTTGCCTCCCGGGCCGCCCATGCGACCCAGATCGTCGCGGTGCGCGTCTGGCCGTCGGCCGACTACACGCGGGTGACGCTGGAAACCGACAGCAAGCTCGAGGCCACCCATTTCCTCGTGAAGGACCCGAACCGGCTGGTGGTGGACGTCAGCGGCGTCGACCTTGACGCCAAGCTCAAGAGCCTGCTGGCGCAGATACAGCCGAATGATCCCTACATCGCGCAGGTGCGGGTCGGGCAGAACCGGCCCGGCGTGGTGCGGCTGGTTTTCGACCTGAAGGACGAGATTCAGCCGCAGGTATTCAGCCTGGGCCCGGTCGGCGAATACCGGCACCGGCTGGTATTCGACCTGCATCCGACGAAGTCGGTCGACCCGATCGCCGAATTGCTCAGGGAAGGCACACCGGCAGCCGAGCCGCCCGCCGGTGCGGCCCCGCCGCCGTCCGCGGCACAGCCCGAGACCGACCCGGGCAGCCTGCCGCTGACACGGATGGTGACGATTGCCCTCGACCCCGGACACGGCGGCGAAGACCCCGGCGCTGTCGGCCGCAGCGGCAATTATGAAAAAAACGTGGTGCTGGCGATCGCGCGCCGGCTGAAGGCCAAGCTCGAGCAGCAGCCGAACACCCGCGTGATGCTGACCCGCGATGCCGACTATTTCGTGCCGCTGCATGTGCGCGTGCAGAAGGCACGCAAGGTGCAGGCCGACCTGTTCGTGTCGATCCATGCGGATGCCTTCGTCGAGCCGACCGCGCGCGGCTCGTCGGTGTTTGCGCTGTCCGAGAAAGGCGCGAGCTCGACCGCGGCACGCTGGCTGGCGAACAAGGAAAACGCCGCCGACCTGATTGGCGGGATCAACCTGCGGACCAAGAACAAGCAACTGGCCAGCGTACTGCTCGACCTGTCGACCACGGCGCAGATCAATGACAGCCTGAAGCTGGCCAAACATGTGCTGAACGAAATCGGCACCATCAACAAGCTGCACAAGCCGCATGTCGAGCAGGCCGGCTTTGCGGTGCTGAAGGCACCGGACATTCCCAGCATCCTGGTCGAAACCGCATTCATCTCGAACCCGGAGGAAGAAGCGCGGCTGACCGACGAAAAATACCAGGACGAGATGGCCGAGGCGCTGATGCGCGGGATCTGGAAATACCTGCAGAAGCATCCGACCATCAAGCGCGGCCGGATGACCTGAGCGGCCGTCTCAGGCTGCGCCGCTGGCCCCGCCGCGACGAAGCTTTTTGACGAAGCGCAGCAGCGCCGCCAGCGCCACCGGGCCGGCGGCAGCACCGACGCCGATCAGGACGATGGTGTTCAGGTGGTCACGGATGATCGGGATGTTGCCGAAGAAGTAGCCCGCCATCACCAGCGCCACCACCCACAGCAGCGCGCCGGTCACATTGAACAGCTGGAAGCGGCCGAACGGCATGGACGAGATGCCGGCGACAAAAGGCGCGAAGGTGCGGATCACCGGCAGCCAGCGCGCAAGCACGATGGTCTTGCCGCCATGCGATTCGAAGAAGGCATGCGTCTTCTCGAGCGCGGTGCGGTCGATCCAGCGGTAGTCGTGCGTGAATACCCGGTTGCCGAGCGCGCGCCCGATCAGGTAGTTGACGGTATTGCCGGTAATCGCGGCCACCACCAGCAGCGTGATCAGCAAGGGCGCGCTCATCATGCCGTTTGCGCAAAAGGCGCCCGCGATGAACAGCAGCGTATCACCCGGCAGGAACGGGAACACGACCAGACCGGTTTCGGCAAATACGATCGCGAACAGCACCGCATACACCAGCGGCCCGTAGGCCTCCAGCAGGCTGCCGAGCGATTTGTCGACGTGGAGGATCAGGTCCAGCAGTTGCGCGAATTCCATGATTGGGCGGCGGTGCGTTGCACGAAAGCGCCGATAATACACGCAGCCCCCCGGGCCGTCCCTGAGAAAAACCTGCAGTTTGGCTCGGTATAATCGCGCAATGAATCCCGAGCTTCGCCCCTCCCGCCTGATCCGCCAGCTTCCCGACCAGCTGATCTCCCAGATCGCCGCAGGCGAGGTCATCGAGCGTCCGTCCGCGGTCGTCAAGGAACTGCTGGA
>JAIXTG010000437.1 GCA_027484285.1 Oxalobacteraceae bacterium
AAATCGCTCAGGCCCTTGAGGGCGTCTTCGATGCTGCGGTCCTCGCGGGTAGCGAAGGCATTGAAGCCGACACGCGCCATGTAGAACAGCTGGTCGCGCAGCACGTCGCCGATGGCGCGCAGTTCACCTTCGAAACCGAGGCGCGCGCGCAGGTTGAACGCGATCGAATAACCGCGGCCGTCGGCGAAGCTCGGGAAGTCGACAGCAATCACCGGCAGCGACTTCGTGTCTTCCTTCAGCTGTTCCGGGCGCTCGTCGCTGGCCAGCCAGACGCCGATGTCGCCGCGGGCGGCGAGGGCAGTCTTCTGTGCCAGCCATACCTGCAGCGGCACGATCTGCTTGCCGGCCGGGACGGCGACCGCTTCCGGGGTCTCGCCTTCGGCGAGTTTCAGCAGGTTCCAGTCGTCGCTGACGATGGCCTTGTCCTTGATGATCTTACGCATGGGCGTCTTCTCCTGCCTGGTATGCATGGCCCGGGATCGGGGTCGCATACACCTGTGTCTTGAATGGTTCGACGCCGATGCGTTCGACGGTATCGATGAACAGCTCGTCTTCGTGGCGCTCGCGCACATACACGTCGAGCAGGCGCGCGATCACTTCCGGCATCTGGCCGGCCGCAAACGACGGGCCGATGATCTTGCCGATCGCGCTGTCATTGCCCTGCTTGCCGCCGATCGACACCTGGTACCACTCCGAGCCGTCCTTGTCGACGCCGAGCACGCCGATGTTGCCGACGTGGTGGTGGCCGCAGGCATTGATGCAGCCCGAGATGTTCAGGTCGAGGTCGCCGATATCGTGCTGGAAGTCGAGGTCGTCGAAACGCTCGGCGATCGCCTCGGCGATCGGGATCGATTTCGCATTCGCCAGCGAGCAGAAGTCGCCGCCCGGGCAGCAGATGATGTCGGTCAGCAGGCCGATGTTCGGGGTCGCCAGGCCGTGCGCCTTCGCTTCCTTGTACACCGCCAGCAGGTCCGACTGCTTCACGTCGGCCAGCACCAGATTCTGCTCGTGCGTTACGCGCAGCTCGCCGAAGCTGTAGCGGTCGGCGAGGTCGGCCACAAAGTCCATCTGCTCGGCGGTCGCATCGCCCGGCGGGGTGCCGGTCTTCTTCAGCGACAGCGTGACGATGGCATAGCCCGGCACCTTGTGCGGTTTCACATTGCGGCCCATCCAGGTACCGAAAGCCTTGTTCTCGGTGCGCTGCTGGTTCAGCAGGGCTTCCGCATCGGAGAGCTTTTCATAGGCGGGCGGCGTGAAATAGCTGGCCACGCGTGCCACTTCCTCTTCGGTCAGCGTGCCCGGGGTGTCCTTCAGGTCAGCCCATTCGGCCTCGACCTGGCGCGTGAATTCTTCCACGCCCAGCGCCTTGAGCAGAATCTTGATGCGCGCCTTGTACTTGTTGTCGCGGCGGCCGTACTGGTTGTAGACGCGCATGATCGCTTCGACATAAGTCAGCACATGCTGCCACGGCAGGAATTCGCGCACCACGCTGCCGATGATCGGGGTACGGCCCAGGCCACCGCCGGCCAGCACCTGGAAGCCGACTTCGCCGGCGTCGTTCTTCACGATGTTCAGGCCGATGTCATGCGCCTTCACCACCGCACGGTCTTCCGCGGCGGCATTCACTGCAATCTTGAATTTGCGCGGCAGGTAAGCGAATTCCGGGTGGAAGGTGCTCCACTGGCGCAGGATCTCGATGTACGGGCGCGGGTCCAGCAGCTCGTCGGCGGCGACGCCGGCAAACTGGTCGGAAGTGATGTTGCGGATGCAGTTGCCCGAGGTCTGGATCGCGTGCATCTCGACCGACGCCAGGTCGGCCAGGATGTCCGGCGTGTGCTCGAGCTCGATCCAGTTGTACTGGATGTTCTGTCGCGTCGTGAAATGGCCGTAGCCGCGGTCATATTTGCGCGCAATGTGCGCAAACATCCGCATCTGCTTCGACGACAGCAGGCCGTAGGGCACTGCCACGCGCAGCATGTAGGCATGGCGCTGCAGGTAGAGGCCGTTCTGCAGCCGCAGCGGACGGAACTCGTCTTCGGTCAGTTCGCCGGACAGGCGGCGTTCCACCTGCCCGCGGAACTGGGCGACGCGCTCCCTGACGATCTGGTGGTCGTATTGGTCGTAGCGATACATGGTCTTCCTTGGTCAAACCGGTCAGAGCACGAGCTTGGCCGCGACACCGGTGAGGGTGGTCGCGAGCAGCCCGCGCAGGAATTTTTCGGGGACGGCACGAGCCGCCAGCGAACCGATGGTGATGCCGGGCAGCGAGCCGATCAGCAGCATGCCCAGCAGTTCCCAGTTGATCGAGCCCAGCCACCAGTGGCCGAAGGCAGCGATCGCGGTCAGCGGCACCGCATACGCAATGTCGGTACCGGCGATTTCGGCCGGCTTCAGCTTCGGGTACAGCAGTACTAGGATGGTCGCGCCGACCGCGCCGGCGCCGATCGAGGACACCGTCACCAGCGTGCCGATCGCGGCGCCCGACACCACGGTGGCGATCATCTGCGTGCGGCCGTGCAGCTGGCGGTCGGGGTGCGAATTCATCCAGGCCTGCATGCGGCCGCGGAAAATGATCGCGACCACCGTCAGCAGCACCGAGAACGCAATGGTATAGCGAATGATCTGGCCGATGTGCTTGTCGAGCGCGCCGAAGTATTTCAGGGCAATCGTCGCCAGCACCGCGGCCGGCAGCGCGCCGAGGCACAGCCGCTTGACGATATCCCAGTGAACCGTATTCCTGACCCGATGCGCCAGCGTGCCCGCGGTCTTGGTGGTGGCGGCGAACGCGAGGTCCGTGCCCACGGCGACCGCCGGGTTGACGCCAAACAGCAGCGTGAGCAGGGGAGTCATCAGCGACCCGCCGCCCACGCCGGTCAGGCCAACCAGCATGCCCACCGCAAATCCGGACACTACATAAGTTAAAGTCATAAAGCCTCGCGCGAAGGAGGGCAGATTCTAATAAACTTCTTCCTTATTCCAAACTACACAAGATTTATTTGCTTATATGATTGCCAGATATAAGCAAATGCCCGGATCTGCTGTTGTTCAATTGAAAACAAGGCTGCCGCATGCCGGCATGCGCCGGAAAGACAGCGGACAGGCCGCCGTCGCTTCGCCCGTCGGCCCGGTGTCCTTGAAGTGAGCCCCAAGCCGCCATGAACCTTCACCAATTCCGCTTCGTCCGCGAGGCCGTGCGCCAGAACTTCAACCTGACCGAGGCGGCCAAGGCGCTGTTTACTTCCCAGCCCGGCGTGTCGAAGGCCATCATCGAGCTCGAGGAAGAACTGGGCATCGACATCTTCACCCGGCACGGCAAGCGCATCCGCGGCCTGACCGAGCCCGGGCGGCAGGTGCTGAAATCCGTCGAGACCATCCTGCAGGAAATCGAAGGGCTCAAGCGCATCGGCAAGGAATTTGCCGCCCAGGACAGTGGCAGCTTCACCATCGCCACCACGCATACGCAGGCGCGCTATTCATTGCCGCCGGTGGTGCAGTCGTTTTCCCAGAAATTCCCGAAAGTCCGGCTGTCGCTGTTGCAGGGCAATCCGAAGCAGGTGGCCGACATGGTGCTCAACAGCCAGGCCGACCTGGCGATCGCGACCGAAGCCATTGCCGAGATCGACGGCCTGGTATCGCTGCCCTGTTTCCAGTGGGAGCACATGGTGGTGGTGCCGCCCGAGCATCCGCTGACCCGGCTGAAAGCCCTCACGCTGGAAGACCTGGCCGCGTTCCCGCTGGTCACCTATGACGCCGCATTCGCCGGCCGCAACAAGATCGACCAGGCTTTCGCACGGCGCAACCTGAAGCCGGATGTCGTGCTGGAAGCGATTGACGCCGACGTCATCAAGACCTATGTGGAGCTCGGCATGGGCGTCGGCATCATTGCCGGCCTCGCCTACAACGCCGCGCGCGACGGTGGCCTCAAGGCCTTGCCGGCAGGGCACCTGTTCGGCACGAATGTGTCGCGCATCGCGCTCAAAGAGGGCGCCTACCTGCGCGGCTATGTATTTACCTTCATTGAACTGCTGGCACCCAACCTGTCGCGCCGGCTGGTGGAGCAGGTGCTGGCCGGCGAGCGCGACAGCTACGAGCTGTAGCCGCCGGCGGGCGCCACGCCGTCAGCCGGTCAGGTTGGCGCGCGCCACCGGCGGGGTGCCGTCCTTCGGCGCCGCAATTGCCGGTGCCGGCCGCTGCGGGTGCGGAATCTCGATGCCGTGCCGGTCGAAGGCAAGCTTCAGGCGGCGCAGGTACTCGCGACGCACCGCCCACTGCTCGAGCGCGATGGTCTTGATGCGGCTCTTGATCATCAGTGCCGAGTCGGCCCACTGGTCAACCCCGGAAATTTCCAGGTCGTCCAGGATGCGCGTCGCGAAATGCGGATCGGTACGCAGTTCGGCCGCCGTCTCGCGCATCACGCCGTATACGCGGTCGATATCTTCCTGATAGGCGATGCCCGTATCAATCACCGCATAGGCGAAGACGCGGCTGCGGTTGGTCACGGTGACGATCGTGCCATTCGGGATGTAGTGCACCGCGCCCTCGTAATCGCGCAGCTGCACATAGCGCAGCGTCAGTTCCTGCACCACGCCCGACTTGCCTGATACCTCCACCACATCGCCCACCCGGATCTGGTTCTCGATCAGCATCACGAAGCCGGTGAAATAGTCTTTCACCAGGCTCTGCGCGCCGAAGCCGACCGCGAGGCCGGCCACGCCGGCGGTGGCCAGCAGCGGTGCGATCGAAATGCCGAACTCCGACAGCACCAGCATCACCGCCATCACCGATACCACCACCGACAGGGCGTAAATGAACACCCGCTCGAGCGTGTCAATCCGCCGTGCTTCCTCGGCGCTCTCGGCACCGGCGCGCAGGCGCAGGTGGGACAGCCGGATCAGTCGCTTCGCCAGCCGGTATAGCACCCACGCCAGCACGAGGATCAGCAGCACCTTGCCGAGCGTGACGGCGAGGTCGATCCACTCCGGCACCGTCGGCAGGTCGAGGTAGGTCAGCAAGGCTTCGATGGTCTGTTTCATTACAAAGGGACAAGAGATGCGCGGGGAAAAAAGTTTACCGCGATTTCCCTAAATCGAACCCGACATCTGCCGTTACTAGCAGCAGGCAGGTGGAGTGCCGAGCCTGTAGGACGAACACCGACAGCGCTGACAGCGCGCGGCCCACAAGAAATACCGATTCCTGCTGATTTGCGGACAACGCGCTCGCCGGCAGAATCCTTTCCAGCGGCAAGCCATTTATCGGCGAGCCAAACAGAGAGGACATGGGAGAACGGCATGAACATGAATGACATGATGGCGGACATCCGCGACGCCAATCTTTCCTACCTGATGCTCGCGCAGCAGATGGTGCGTGCGGACCGTGCGGCGGCGATTTTCCGTCTGGGTCTCTCTGCCGACCTGGCCAACCTGATCGACCAGCTGTCGCCGGCCCAGATCGTCAAGCTCGCATCGAGCAACATGATGCTGGCGCGCTTTCGCTTCGACGACGCGGCGATCCTCGACATGCTGACCAGCCATTCGAAAGAGCGCTCGCTGTCGCAGGCGCACGCGACCATCCTGATGGCCGCACAGCCGGTTGAAGAACTCGCCTGATCCACACCTCGGCCAGGAGCCAAGCCATGGGAAACAAGAGCGTCATCTCTGAAGGCCGGCAGATCAGCCTGGCGATCGAACTGATCCAGCTGGGCGCACGCCTGCAACTGCTCGAGAGCGAGACCACGCTGTCGCGCGAGCGCCTGCTGAAGCTCTACAAGGAACTGCGCGGCGTCTCACCGCCGAAAGGCATGCTGCCGTTCTCGACCGACTGGTTCATCACCTGGCAGCCGAACATTCATTCCTCGCTGTTCCTGAGCATCCACCGCTATCTGGTACAGCATGCGCAGGTCAGTGGCATCGATGCCGTGATCAAGGCCTACCGCCTGTATCTCGAGCAGATGCCGCCCGAGCCGGGCGGCGAGCCGCTGCTCTCGCTCACGCGTGCATGGACGCTGATCCGCTTCTTCGAAAACAAGATGCTGACCCTGGTCGAATGCAGCGAATGTCATGGCCACTTCGTCAGCCATACCTTCGAACTGCATTCCGGCTATCGCTGCGGCCTGTGCCATCCGCCGTCGCGCGCCGGCAAGAAGAAAAAGGTCGAGCCGATGGTGGATGCGATTCCGGCCTGAGCCGATCCTGTCCCGTTCAATCGCGCAGTACACAATTGACGCTGGCTCCCGGCCTTCGCCGGGATGACTGATCCAAGGGCTTCCGCCTCAGAATCGTCATCCCGGCGGAGGCCGGGATCCAGCGTCTTGCGTTATGTGCGCTCGGCTTTTGGGGCGATCAGCGTGTCAGCAAAGTGAGTATCCCCTTGTTTTTTTTATGTGGCTTTGGTTTGTGCAGAGACCAGCGGTTTGGCGCGGAGTCAACAGGCCCACGAAAGCAGGCTCGAGTGAGAGTCCCTTTGTTTCCTCACCGTGCCGCGCGATGGCTGACCCGAGGGCGTTAGCCTTCAAATCGTCGTCCCGGCGCAGGCCGGGATCCAGCGTCTTTCGCTACCTGCGCTCAGCTATTGGGCGATCAGCGGTCGAACAGAGTGAGTGTCCCTTTGCTTTGCCGGCGCAGGCCGGGATCCAGCGTCTTTCGCTACCTGCGCTCAGCTATTAGGCGATCAGCGGTCGAACAGAGCGAGTGTCCCTTTGCTTTGGGCGCCTTTGCTTTGCTCCACTTATTCTCCCGTTCAAATCAGGTTGCGGAACTCGCGAAGGTAATACTGCCGTAGTCGCGGAGCGTGTCCAAATCGAGCCCGACTCCAACGAGGTTCAGCAGAGCGAATGTTGCTCCATTAGCCGAGGCATACAAGGTGTACAGATGCTCCGGCTTGCCATCTGTGATCGCTCCCTGGTCTGCGAGTTGTAGCGGCGTTGCCGAGTTGAGAGAGATACTGCTGCTCAAACTAATCCAATCCCCTCCGTTCGCGCGATCAGCGACATAAAAGTCTTCGACCGTGGGCACCGTGCCCTTCGTGGCAGAGGTGCCGGATCCGCCTGCAAATATTTCGTAGTTGTCGGAGCCAGGGCCTCCCCAGAGATGCGCGCTGCAATCGTAGGAAGTAGAGATTCGAAAGGTATCGTTACCTTTGTCGCCAAAAATTTCGCACGATTCCTGCATGTCACGAGTCAGCGTGAACGTATCGCCGGAGTCACCGCCTCGGACGAGCAGGTTATCGAAGGATGTGGGTGTGCTGCCGAAATATCCGAAGTTGAAACTGTTGGATGCGCTGCTGCCATAAATTTGTGCGTCCACGGGGCCGCTAAAACTTGCATTTGAGCTTCCTGCCAGGCGGTAAATACTTGATTCTTGCAAGGCAAAGGTCGAGTTGCCCGTGCGTTCTACCTCGCCATCACTCACGCCCGCAATCTGAATCTCGATTTCCTGCGACTGTTCAGTGCCCCCGCCGTCAAGCCATTTCACCGTGTATCTCTGCGTCAGCGTCTCGCCATTGGTCAGGTAGTCGATGTACCGCTCGCGCACGCTATACGACCAGAGAATCGATTTCGTCGTCTGGTTGTAGTCAGCGTTTACAGTACCAAGGTTGGGCGTGTTGCCGGCTGATGGGGTGACCGAGATGTTTTTTACGCCATCGCCGGCAGTGAAGCTTTGTGTCCCTGTGGAGGCATTCGGGACTGGGTCACCGTAGGTGATATAGCCCTTGCTCGATTCAGTGATCGTTTTGACGATAGGCGGCGGCGGTGCATCCGCAGCGCCGGTCAGGCTGATAGTTATGTCTTGGGAGGCACTGGCGTAGCCATCGGTAAAATTTAATTCAAATCTGTCGTCGGTCTCCTGCCCTTGTGTCAGCGGATTGAGGTCCTTGTCAGTGTAGGAATACGTCCAGTTGATGATCCGCTGCGAGGTGTTCGCTTCCGGTTCCGAGATCGTGAAGCTGAGATTGCCGTAAACGCCGGCCATTTTGTACGTCGCGCCCTCGACCGTCAGCTTGTCGCTCGGCACCGGAGTCAGGCTGCTCAGGATATCCACGTCGAGGAACTGGAAGCTGCCGCTGATGGTCTTGGCTGTTGTCGAGTTCGCCCCGTCGGCGTTATAAGCCAGTTCAGCAACGTCCCTGCTCGTCATGCCGCCATCGACGATTACGGGGGCGTCGTTGCCACCTTTAAATTGGAATTCAACGCGGTTCGTGGTTCCGTCCGCGGCAACCACGTTGAAAAATGCCCCAGTGACCCCTCCCTCTGGTAATGACTGCAGCTTTGCATTGTCCGCTATTAACCGGTAGTCCCCGTTTGCCTGGAGTTCCAGCGAGCAGTTGGGCTTCACCAGGGTAGTAGTATTTGCGATGAAGTACGCCTCCCCCGCGTCGGCATCGGTGATGCCGATGTGGCCATCGACAAACACATAGCTTTTCCCATCGCTGCCCACAATCAAGGGGCCATCTTCAGTCACGCTGGCGTTGTCGGGCTGGCCGATGACGGCCGCATCATTGACGCCGACCACAGTGAACTCCAGCGTTTTCGTGCTGCCGTCGATCGTCGTCACGGTGAAGGCGTCTTTCAATTCCTTGCCTTCGCCGAGGTACTGCACGTCGCCATTGCTCACGCTGTAGCTGTAGGTGTAGACGTATTCGCCGGCTGCTGTAGCCGTGCCGGCCGTGTCCAGCGTGAGGACGAGCTTGCCCGTCCCCTGCAGCTCGGTGCCCAGCAGCGCCGGCAGCAGCAGGCCCTGGCCCGCATTCGGGTCATCGACCGTCAGGCTGCCGCTGACCTGCAGCAGCCGGTTGGCGTCACCGCTGCCGTCGTCCTCGGTCACTGACCGGTCGGCGCCAGCCGCAAAGTCGATCGACGCGTTGCCTGAAAACCCGTCAATCACAATCGGCAGCTGCACAGTGATGCTGGCGCCGCCATTCGTGAGGATTTGCGACTTGTTGTCCGCACCCAGGCTGGCAAAGGACCAGCCGCTGCCAATCGACAGCCGGCTGCTGGTGGCGCCCGGGGCCGGGTCGAGCGTGATGAGGAAGCGGTCATTGTCGGACACGCGAATGACGTCGGCTGCGCTGAAAGTCACGCTATGCCCGCCCAGGCCGCCCAGCCGCAGCGCCTCGATGCCATTGATCGCCTGGGTGCCGAAGTTGAGGTTTTGCCGTTCGCTCAGGAACAGCAGCGTATCGATGCCGCCGCCGCCGAGGATCTTGTAGTGGTTCTGGTCGTAGATGATGCTGTCGTTGCCGCCGCCGGCATTGATGAAGTCGCTGCCGCCACCGCCGTCGATGGTGTCGCTGCCACCGCCGCCGACGAGTTTTTCGCCGCTGCTGGTGCCGGTGAGGGTGTCGCTGCCTGAAACGCCGCTGGTGCTCATGATGTCTCCTTGCGCAAGGGGTGAGGGGCGAGCCGGGGCGGACTCGGTCAGGCCAGTGTAGGCAGGCGGGTGTGTGCACTGAATAGCGCAATTGCACTAGCGCGCCACAGTACGGGTGTGGCTTCGACGCCGTGTGCGGCGAGCGGGAAGGGCGCGAGGGTCGGGGCAGTGCCGGCCCTGCGGCCGGTGCGCGGATGAAGATTGGCGACCCGATACCTGGGATGCATGATCCCGGCGCAGCCCGGGATCCGGAGGCTTTTGCCGTACCGTACCGACGAATTCCATGCATTAACCGGCCCTGATTCAAGCCATCCCGCGCTTAATCCCCGCCCACCTCCTGCCGTAACCGAGCCAAAGGCCCGGTCCCGGGCCTCGTCACCTCGGAGCTATCGTGCTGGTCATTGTCGGATACCTGATTGTCATCGGCGCCGTCTTCGGCGGCTTCGCGCTCGCCGGCGGCCACCTCGCCGCGCTGTTCCAGCCCATTGAACTGCTGATGATCGGCGGTGCGGCCGCCGGCGCCTTCGTGGTTGGCAACAATACCAAGTCGTTAAAAGCGACTTTCAAGGCGATTCCCACGCTGTTCAAGGGATCGGCCTACACCCAGGCGCGCTATCTTGAACTGCTTGCGCTGTTGTCCGAATTGCTCGGCAAGATCCGCAAGGAGGGCATGAT
>JAIXTG010000285.1 GCA_027484285.1 Oxalobacteraceae bacterium
CGGCCACATCCTCGGACAGGCCAGCCATACCGGCTTCTACTCCCTGAACCAGCAGATCGCGCACAAGCTCGGCGTGGACTCGGGCCGCTGATGGAGATCCTGCTGATCCGCCATGGCGAAACTGCATGGAACCGCGCGAGGCGGATGCAGGGCCACATCGACATCCCGTTGAGCGAGGAGGGGCAGCGGCAGGCGTGCGCCCTCGGCAACGCGCTGGCGTCCGAGCGCCCGGTGGCGGTTTATGCAAGTGACCTGCAGCGGGCGCGACATACTGCGCAGCCCGTCGCGACTGCACATGACCTGCCCCTGAACCTCGACCCGGCATTGCGCGAGCGCTGCTATGGCGCATTCGAGGGCATGCTGTACGACGAGATCGGTGCGCGCTATCCGGAAGCCTTCGCCCGGTGGCGCGCGCGCGATCCGCATGCGCGTTATCCCGCAGGCGAGCGCGAGGCCGAGACACTGCATGAATTCCACCAGCGTTCGGTGAATGCAATCACCCGTATTGCCCGGCAACATGCGGCCGCCAAGCTGGTGATCGTCACCCACGGCGGCGTACTCGACTGCCTGTATCGCGAGGCGACCGGCATGCCGATCGAGGCCGAACGGAATTTCGGAATCATCAATGCCGCGATCAACCGGCTGCACTGGGATGGCAATCGCTTCTCGCTGCTGCAATGGGCCGATGCCCGCCATCTCGAGGTGGCCGGACTGGACGAGATCGACCGCTCGCACCCGGCTGCCTGATTTCGTCGCGACTGGTGAAAAAATAGGCAGGGTTGCGTATACAATACGCAGCCTTTCCGTGACGAATCCGCCATGCAGCTCGGTCCCTATCAACTTCGCAACAACGTATTCGTCGCGCCGATGGCGGGGGTGACCGACCGTCCGTTCCGCCAGTTGTGCAAGCAGCTCGGCGCCGGCTATGCGGTGTCCGAAATGGCGGCGTCCAATCCGCGCGTGTGGGCCAGCGAGAAAACATCGCGCCGCATCAACCACGACGGCGAGATGGAGCCGAAGGCCGTGCAGATTGCCGGCGCTGATCCGCTGCTGCTGGCCGAAGCCGCCCGCTTCAATGTGGGCCGTGGCGCGCAGGTTATCGACATCAACATGGGCTGCCCGGTCAAGAAGGTCTGCAACAACTGGTGCGGTTCCGCCCTGCTGCGCGACGAGGCGCTGGTCGCGACGCTGCTCAAGGCGGTGGTGGCCGCGGTCGACGTGCCCGTCACCCTGAAATTCCGCACCGGCTGGGACCGCCTCAACAAGAATGCGCTGACCATCGCGCGCATTGCAGAAGACAGCGGCATTGCAATGCTGACCCTGCACGGCCGTACGCGCGCCGACGGCTACCAGGGCGATGCGGAATATGAAACCATTGCCGCGGTCAAGGCGGCCGTGACGCTGCCGGTGGTTGCCAACGGCGACATCGACTCGCCGCACAAGGCGCGCGATGTGCTGCAGCAGACGGGCGCCGACGCGGTCATGATCGGCCGCGCCGCGCAGGGGCGGCCATGGATCTTCCGCGAAATCGACCACTTCCTGCGCACCGGCCAGTTGCTGCCGCCGCCGCAAATCAGCGAAGTCCGACAGCTGATGGCCCATCACCTGCGTGCGCACTATGCGTTCTATGGCGACTACCTCGGCGTACGTACCGCGCGCAAGCACATCGGCTGGTATGTGCGCGACCTGCCCGGCGGCGAAGATTTCCGCCAGCAGATGAACCGTATCGAAGATTGCGAGCAGCAGCTGCTCGCCGTCGATGCATTTTTTGAATCGCAATTGGCCCATGGCGAGCGGTTACAATATGCGCCCGCTGAACGGGCGGTACCTGTGCCGCTGGCTGCCTGAACCGGTGACGCCGGCCCGGTACCAAGCCAGATCATCGGCAATCCCATCCTCGCAAGACCATCAATATGAGCAAAGACAATATCCAGGACGTTGTGCGCAAGAGCCTCGACAAGTATTTCCGCGACCTGGGTGAGCAGGAGCCGAGCAACGTCTACGAGATGGTGGTGCTGACGGTCGAGAAGCCGATTCTTGAAGCCGTCATGGCGCGTGCCGACGGCAACCAGTCGCATGCTGCCGAGATGCTGGGAATTAACCGCAATACCCTGCGCAAGAAGCTGCAGCAGCACGGCCTGCTCTGAGCGCCTGCTCCCATCCCATTCGTCATTTTTTTACGCATCCCATGATCAAACAAGCGCTGATTTCCGTGTCGGACAAGACCGGCGTGCTCGAGTTTGCCCGCGCGCTGGCGGCAATGAACGTTAAGCTGCTGTCCACCGGCGGTACTGCAAAACTGCTGGCCGACCACGGCCTCGAGGTCACCGAAGTTGCCGACTACACCGGCTTCCCTGAAATGCTCGATGGCCGCGTGAAGACGCTGCATCCGAAAGTCCATGGCGGCATCCTGGCGCGGCGCGACTTCCCCGCGCACATGGATGCGCTGTCGCAGCATGCGATCCCGACCATCGACATGGTGGTGGTGAATCTCTACCCGTTCCAGCAGACCGTCGCTAAAGACCAGTGCTCGCTCGAGGACGCGATCGAGAACATCGACATCGGCGGCCCGGCGATGCTGCGCTCGTCGGCCAAGAACCACAAGGATGTGGTCGTGATCTGCGATCCGGCCGATTACGTGTGCGTGCTCGACGAGTTGAAGGCCACGCAGGGCGAGGTCAGCTACGAGACCCGCTTCGCACTGGCAAAGAAAGTGTTCGCGCATACCGCCCAGTACGACGGCGCCATCACCAACTACCTGAGCTCGCTCGGCCCGGACCGCGCGCACGAGACGCGCTCGTCCTACCCGGACACGCTCAACCTGCACTTCACGAAAGTGCAGGACATGCGCTACGGCGAGAACCCGCACCAGTCGGCCGCGTTCTATCGCGACGTGGCAGCCGTCGACGGCGCGCTCTCGAATTACCGGCAGCTGCAGGGCAAGGAGCTTTCGTACAACAACATCGCCGACGCTGACGCTGCATGGGAATGCGTGAAGACTTTTGACGGTGCCGCCTGCGTGATCATCAAGCATGCGAACCCGTGCGGTGTCGCGGTGGGTGCCAACGCGGCCGAGGCCTATGCGAAAGCCTTCCAGACCGATCCGACCTCGGCCTTCGGCGGCATCATTGCGTTCAACTGCGAGCTCGACGGCAAGGCGGCCGAGGCGGTCGCCAAACAGTTCGTCGAAGTCCTGATCGCCCCCTCGTTCACTGACGAAGCACGCAAGGTGTTCGAGGCGAAGCAGAACGTGCGCCTGCTGGAAATTCCGCTGGCGCGCGCGGTCAATGCCTATGACATGAAGCGTGTCGGCGGCGGCCTGTTGCTGCAGTCGTCGGATGCGAAGAACGTGCAGGTGGCCGAACTGAAGGTCGTCACGAAAAAGCAGCCGACCCCGCAGCAGTTGCAGGACATGATGTTTGCGTGGCGCGTGGCGAAGTTCGTGAAATCGAATGCCATCGTCTTCTGCGGCAACGGCATGACGCTCGGCGTCGGCGCCGGCCAGATGAGCCGCGTCGATTCCGCGCGCATTGCATCGATCAAGGCGCAGAACGCGGGCCTGCAGCTGGCGGGTTCGGCAGTGGCATCCGATGCCTTCTTCCCGTTCCGCGACGGCCTCGACGTGGTGGTCGCCGCCGGCGC